>URNF01000017.1 GCA_900549155.1 uncultured Oscillospiraceae bacterium
CCTTAGCGCGCTGATTCCCTTGTAATTGCCTTTTGCATTGTTGATCTCCACCCACTTGGGGTTAGGGTCATAGGCATAGCTGCTTGTGACCTGCACATCGCCGAAGCCGGCGGCCATGGCCGGAATGACCGAAAACGGCACCATGCCGACGAGCATGGAAAGCGCCAGCAAAAGGCTTAATATTTTACTTCGCTTTTTGGTTTTCATTGCTTTTCCTCCTTATATTCATTCAGATTGTTGTGTGAAAGACCGCCGTGCGGGGTCTTTCAGTCGACAAAAGCTTTCAGGTACAGCGGCTGCCCGCAGTGGGGGCAGAATCTTGCGTCGGCGGCAAGCACCGTACCGCAGCGGTCACAGTAGAGATGCCTTTCCCGGTAGCGGTCATACAGGGTTTTGCCGAGAAGCCGCATACTGCAGTCGGGACATACGCTCTGCTTGCTGTCCACCACCATACCGCTCTCCATGACCAGCGTGCCTTCGCTTACATTGATGAACTGATAATAGAACTCCTGTGCAAACTTGCCGATCAGGGCGCCGCTGATACGAGCATCATCACTGCCAGCAGAAGGCTGAGCCATTTTCTTTTTTTCACTGTGTTTCACCCCGCTTTTCATATGTCGTCCTTACATCGCATAAATCTGGTCCATCAAATATTCGGCGGTCATAGAGCCATAGAAAAACTGGTCGATGATACCGTTTTTCTTTGCATCCCGAATATCCTTTGCCGCCTGTTTTTCGGTGTTGGAATCCACGATGAGGGCTATCTTGCAGTCGGGACATGTCGCCTTTATCTCGTCCCGCAGCTTCATCCTCTCGCAAAGCAGCCATGGGGTATAGGCGGTAACCTCCATTAAAAGGACAAACGGTTTGTACACTCGGCACAGTTCGACAGTATCCTGCGGTGTCTCCGCACGAACCACGTCGATATCATAGTTCGAATTTTTGAAAGCAGCCGCTATGGAATCGGCGAACAGAAAATTCTGCATATCGACCACAATTCTTTCCATCGAACCATCCCTCCTTTTCCTTCGTGATATGCCCGATAAATTTGCTTCATCTTATTTTCCGACATTATTATATCAAGAAAAAAACGCCTTGTCTGTCCTCAAAAGCGGGGACAAAATCTGCTTAATTTGTAAACAAATTATGAACAAAAACCGTTTTTGCTTCAGACAACAGCAAAGCCGCCCGGCTGATGAAAAGCCGGGCGGCTGCATATGACTGCATATAACCGTCTCGTTTGTTGCATATATATTAGGTTTCTTTGTGTTCTTCCAGCCAGCTCCCGGGTACCACCATGCGTTTGCCGACGGCTGCAATCATCAGGCGGTTGCGGTTCGTATAGCCTGTTTTTTCCAGCATTCGGTTAATGTAGGTCCGCACCGAGGATTCCGCCACATTCAGTTTTACGGCAATCTCGGCATTGGTTTTTCCCTCACAGAGCAGGCGCAAAGTCTCCATCTCACGTTCGGACAGTTCACAGGAAAGCGTATTGCCGAGCCGTACAGTCGGTACACTGTCCGGCCAAAAGCGTTTGCCCGCAAGAGTGCCTTCAATCACGCTCACAAGGTCACCCGAAGGTGAATCCTTATACCAGAAGCTGTCGGCGCCGATTTTTTTTGCCCGATCAAGAAATCGTCCCTCCAACATAGAGGTCACCATAACGATCTTTATCCTGGGATAGAACTTCTTGATCGATTCAGCAGCAGTCAGACCGTCCGAATCACTTTCGGTGCATATATCCATGAGAATCAGGTCGATGTGACCCTCGCCGCAGCGGCAAAATGCTGCATCGGCACGTGTCAGCGTGCCCGCAACCTCGCAATCTGTGCACTTCTCCACACAGGAGCACAGATATGTTCTCGCCAGTGCCTGATCTTCAACGATCAATATTTTCCTTATAGCCATAGGTTACCCCCCGAATTTCCATGCTTCGGCATCTCGATCACCAAAGAAAACTCCGGTAAGCTCTGTACTGTCATCTTTCCGCCCGAATTTTCTATCCTGTGGCGCAGATTGGTAAGACCACCGCCCTCGGTGATCTCCTTCTCCGGCGGCTTGCCGTTATTGCGTATCATGACGGTATAGCTGTATTCGTTTTCCCAAATATTCGCAGAAACCTCGGTTGCATTGGCATACTGAATGGCGTTGGTTAAACAGACCTGCATGGCGGTGTACATCAACTCCGCCTCACCGCCCGTCGGTTCTTCGCCTCTTATCCTCACGGTCACACCGCCGGTCTTTGCACTGTCAAGCAGTTTTTCCTTTGCCGACAGACCGATTGCATTCCGAAAGGTAATTGCTTTCTCCCATTCACGGCACACAACATCCGCATCAATACCGTCAAATTCTCCCGTTATGTACTGCTTCGTCAGTGTAATGCAGGCGGCAAGGTTGTCGTGCATGGAGGATTTTGCGTCAAGTCGCTCCTTTTCCCGTGCTAATGCCCCGACATTATCGGAAAGCTGCTTCAATTTCTTCGAATCCTCCGCCAGCTTTCTGCTGTCATCGGCAAGCTGCACCAAAGCACGCTGCAGCTCGGTAACGTCGGCGGCGGTGAGCTGTATATAGCTCTTCCCATAACGATCGGTGACTTCGTTTTTTTCAAATCTCCATACCTTTTTGTCAGGAAACCGATAAGTATTCTCTACATCCGAAATCCGTACAATGCCATTCGGAAGAGCGGACAGCGCTTCCTCCACCTCACCTAAATACTGCATATCGCTGTCAAGCAGCTGTCGGCTTAACTGATACATCTGCCGGTTGCAGAGGACGATACTGCCCGTGCTATCAAAAAAACATGCGGCAGTGGGAAGTCGATCAAAGCTCTCTTTGATGGCATTAAAACCTAAGCGCTTCATTTTATGCACCGCTCACTCCTCCTATCAGCGTGCGAATAAGCCACAATCCGTCCTCCTGCTTAACGGTTACATTTGAAGAAACGAGGAAAGACAGATCCGCGGCACACTCCACCGACAGATCCATCTCATTGTCAGACACGGAAATAAACAGAGAATGCAGCCCGTTTATCGTTGTTTCCGCAACGATCTTCAAAAGATCGAACAAACGCGCCACCTCTGACGAAAGCATCGGTTTTGTTGTATGATATACCACACTGCACTCTGTGCCGCAAACGGTCATGACCCTCACCGCCTCGTCTACAGTCAGCCGGAGCTCCTGCTGCGGCAGAAGCTCATATTCCAGGCTTAGAAAATACAGATTGGCGCCACGCTTGATGTAAGTGCCAAGCAGAAGGATCCTTTTCAGCAGGTTTTGTGTTTCGGCAGGCTCTGCGCCCTCACATTGTTTCAGCAGTTGCCCGATCCTGGCTATCTGCTTTCCGTACTTTGTTTCCAATTCGTCATAAATGCGGTTTTTTTCGGTCAACTCATTCAGCTTTTTCTGTATAAGATAAGCTTCCTGCAATTTCTCTTTGTTGTTTTTTATTTTGGCCTTGTTTTCGCTCAACTTTGCGCGAAGTTCGGTCAGCGGGCGCACATTATCCTGCCAGACGGCATATCCTCCGCTGATCGGCGCCGAAGAAATGCGTATTCCGTCGGGACGGATGATCTGAAGTCCGTTTTTCGGGCAAACCATATCTTCATCTGCAGCCCGGGAACGGATAACGATATTTCCGTTGCGGTCTGCGATACATGCTGCCAGTGTCGTTGCCTCGAACAGTTCAACATAGCCTGTATTGGACTGTATCATCCGGCAGCGTATACAGCTTTCATAAATTGCCGCATATAAAAGGCAAAACATCACATTCATATCGCCGAACCACCAGCGTACAGCCGGCAGCCCCGACAGATACAAAATCCCGTACAGAACCGTTATGCAGGCTATCACAAACGGTCTTATCCTTTTTTTGCTGCCGCTGGGGACGCGGCTTTTCTTCAAAAGGAGGACAAGGGAAAAAATCATGCACGCAACCATCCAGCCCATGCTGCAGAAGTAAAAAATACCGTGAGAGTAGCCATAATTGTCCGGTACGCCCGGCACACCGCTGTCGAATGCAAACACCTGCTGGTGCAGGTCGTTGGTGATCACCAGCAAAAACAGTATGCCCGGAATGGCGACCAAAAAGCCGGCCTTTCCGGTCAGACGGTATTCCTCCGACTTCCCCAGCGTCAGCGCAATATACACTCCCAGCAGCGGTATAAACAGCATGGGCAAATAGTAGAGATACCAAATGTACCGCGCCACTGTCAGGTCAGTGACAAACTCATATTTCAGCGTGCGCAAAATAAGCCACAGCAGCATCAGCGCCGCAGTCAGACGCAGGCAGTGCAGCGCCTGCGTCTGTATAATGCGTCGGTCAAGGGAATAGCCCCACAGGGAAAACAGCAGCAAATATAGTACCGCACGGATATAACTCATCCAAGCGCCGCCGATGTCGAGCATAGCCAGTATCCGGCAGGAATAAGCCGCCGCAATGATCGTAAAAACCAGGATCATAGGGATCAGCTGTTTCGTATTCCGTTTCATAGGGGAAATCTCTCGCTTTCTCTCATAGGCAAAGAATGTCCTTTGGCAGTTTTATTTGCTTCTCGGCAGGGCGATTCCGAATGTGCATTTACCAAAGACAGTATACTAAAGCATTATCAAATCTCACTGTCGGATGCGAATTCCATTATGTCATTCGGCGTACAGTTCAATGCTTTGCAGATCTTACCCACGGTTTCAACCGTGATATTTTTATTCCTGGTCATTTTGGAAATGACATAGTTGCTGATGCCCGCAGCCTCTTCCAGGTCTTTCTTCTTCATATCCCTGTCTATCAGCAATTTCCAGAGCTTTTTATAGCTTATATTCATACCGTCAGCCTCGATTCAAACAGGATCAACCCGCAAAATAGGAACAGTCGGTCTTGGCTGTTTAAAATATAATATCATATTTCTTGCAAAAACGCAACGGTTTATAAAGCGATGGATTTATTTTTTGCGTTTTTGTTACTTTCCACGGGGTAGGGAAATAAGGCATGACGATCGGGGACTCTTATTAGCCCCTCATTTGGGCTTCTGTTCAGATTGGTATGTAATATTGTTATATAGCAGAAATCGGTGATGTCCGCCGTTTTGCCCGTAAGCAATCTCCGGTTGTTTTTGCAGGCATTGACCCTGCACCGAACGATTCCGGAGACAAATACGGCAGAAACTCCGGCACCACCAAGCGAGGTTCTCCATACTTACGCAAAACTTTGTTTAACATAATGAAATGCTATCTTCAAAACGCCCCCGAAGACGAACCCGTTTACCAATTTATTGATAAAAAGCGTTCTGAGGGCAAACCGTACTTTGTATATATGACTGCTGCTGCCAACAAATTCCTTCGCCGTTATTATGCTAAAGTAAACGAATATTTAGTTCCCTCTGAAAATATAATCTCGGAATAAGGTGGCTTTGCCACCCTTTTATTTAAAGTGTGTGGGGCTGCGGTTTTGCACCGTGAAAACCGATACCAATAAAGGCATTCCCTTATTTCCATTCCATTTCCCTTAAAACACGGCGCAAAATAAGGGAATCTAATTTTGCTGTTCTCATAAGTTTGCTCCGTCAGAAACAAAAAAATGATGCCCCACCGTTTTGAAGTGACCCCAAAAAGTCAGACACTTTTGGGGTGCATAGCACTTTAGCAAGTGCCTTTTCAATGATTTCACATTGTGCATAAAGAAGCCATCCTGATCCGCGGATCAGGATGGCTTCTTTTCTGTCGTTTTCTTTTTACTCAACCGTTACCAGACCGTCCTCGGAAACGGTAATCTGCATACCGTCCTTGACATAGGCAAGGAATTCCTCGCCCAGCTTGTCAATGACCGGCATGTTTTCGCCTTCCAGCCACACATCGGAGAGAATTGCTCCGGCAGCGGCAAGCGAATCGATGGGCTCAGAAAAAAGCATACACGCCGGGTTGCGCCCCATAGAGCAAGCGCAGTACAGCACCAGCCCGCCCGTCGTCGAGCCGATGGTGCGCGGCAGGCAAAGTGCCTTGCCCAGCATCTGTTTTCCGTAGAGGTCGGGGTTGTTTTGGTCGCCGCATGTCGCCTTCTTGTCGCCGAATTGCAGCGCCTTCTGGAAAGAGGCAAGCGTGTTCAGACCGCCGTGGGAGACCAGCGCCTCTGCGGTCACATGACCTGCTGCAACAACTCTGCCTTGAAAAGTCTTTTTCATGCCTTGCTTCCTCCTTTTGTGATCTGCTCAAGAATCTCGTCGTCGGTGTAGTAGCGTGCGCTCGTGTAGGTGCGCAGCTTATTGCTGGAGGTAATCACCGGCATGCTGGTGCTGAGCGGGTTATTCATGTACATCAGCGGACAGATATAGCTGGTAATGACGCCGGTTTTTTCCAAACGGGCGGCATAGGGCGTGCTCTGAAATTTTTTCAGCACGGCAGGAGCTGCGGTGAAAACGGTGGGAATGACCACGCGGCTGTTCCCGGCGGCTTTCAGACCTTCCTCGACGCGTTGCGTCCAGGAAATCAGCTGTTCCAGACTCATGTGCGGGCAACCCATGAAGCAGAGCTTGGGCTTTGCATCCTTCTTTTTCCAGATCACGGGGTAGCTGTCATAGACACGCTGAAGCTCGGCATCATCGATCACATAGACCTGTGCATCTTCCCGCACAAGGCTCTCCCCGTATTTGACCGCCTCCGGTGTGATGTTTTCCACATGGTACAGCCCAACGGCACCGTTGGAAGCGGTCGCCGCACCGAAATCCTTCAAATAGGTCTTGGCAGCATCGTCCAGTGTGCCGCCCAGCCACCGATCAAGACCGCGGATAAAGGGCACGTCCTCCATGACCTTCATCCCGATGGCAGAGCCAAGCAGCTGTGCCTCCGGCTTCTTCGTTGTGCGGACCTCGACAATCCAGTCGGCACGCCGTCCTTCGTCCTTCAAAAGTCCGAAGGACGGGACATAGCCGACGACAGAGCCCATCAGGTCAATAATGCCGGAATTGCGGTTGCAGCGTGCGCCGAGCACGGAGTTCGCATAAACCACCGCCGACGATTCCGACCACGAAAGGACTTCCCCGAAGCCGGGCGTGTTGCCGACCTCATCCATATAGCAGGTGCAGGTGAAGGCGTCCGGATCCATCAGTCCGAGTTTGTTAAGCTGCTTTTCATAGTAGTCCTGCCGCGTATACATGAAATGATTGAACACAAAGTTTTGCAAAAAGCTGCTGGGGACCTTCGGATCCAGCGGCCGCGGGTCGGCAGAAAACTTCTGTGCGGACACCGCACCGGCATCCAGCAGCTGCTCCATCAGGTGATAAACCGGGCCAAGCGCCTTGAGGCCGAAAGAGGTCACCAGATGGTTATACTTGCCGGTTACAGGCACCATTTCATCCGCGCCGAACAGTTCACCGTAGCGGATGAGTGTTTGCATAACCTTCGCCATGGTTTCACCCCGGGAGCCGTTCAGAATTTCCTGCTGCTCCGATGTGAGTTTCATTTGATATCCCATTGCCGTCCATTCCTTTCTTAGATCTTCATTGCCGCTTCATAGGCATCCCAAACGACGCTGCGCAAATTGCCGACCCGGCGGCAATCGCCGACAAGCCGTGCCTTTCCCGCCTCCGGCAACGGGGCGGAGATGTAGCCCGCACAGGAGATCACGCTGTCACAGGGAATTTCCAGTTCTTTTCCGTCCTTTTCGGTGCAGAGAATGCTGCCATCGCGCACCTCTTTCAAGGTCGTTTCCAGATAGACGGGCACCTTGTGCAGCGCAAACCACTCACGCAGATAGGAAGAATTCGCAAGGCAGACGCCCTTTTGACTGACCAGATCATCCTTCATTTCCACGATCACGGGCTTCTTGCCCTGCAGAGCAAGTTCATAGGCGATCTCCGAGCCGGTCAAGCCGCCGCCGATGACGGCAACGGTTTCCCCGGTCGGCGCGCCGCGGAGATATTCACACGCCTCGATCATTTTTTCATGACCGGGAACACGGCGCAGGATGCGCGGCGTTGCACCGGTGGCGATAATGACGGGACAGCCGCAAAATGCCGAAACATCCTTTACTTCCTCGTTCAGATGTACTTCAATTCCCAGTTCCGCCATTTGGCGACGGTACCAGGCAAGCAGATCACGCAGCTTGCCCTTGTAGGATTCGGCGCTGGCGGCAATGAATGCGCCGCCGAGCTCGCCGGTTTTTTCATGGATAACCGGATGATGCCCGCGCAACTTGAGCACACGGGCGGTCTCCATGCCGCCGATACCGCCTCCGATGATATGCACCGTCTTTTCAGAGGTCGTTTGGCGGATGTAATGCTTATTCCACTGCATGGTTTCCGCATTGACGGCACAGCGGGCAAGGTGCAGGCTGTCCGAAAGGTCCTGATCGTTCGGAACACCTTTGTAGTGACACATATTGAAGCAGCCGTTGTGGCAGAGAATACAGGGACGGATGTCCTCTTCCCTGCCCTCCTCCAGCTTGACGATCCACTGCTGGTCGGCAAGGAAGGGACGGGCAAAGCCGGCACCGTCCAGCTTTCCCGCCGCGACGGACGCCGCCGCCGCGCGGGGATCCAGCCGTCCGGCGCAAATCACGGGAATGTCCACGAATTTTTTGATATGCTCCACATCGGCAAGGTTGCAGTTTTCCGGCATATAGACCGGCGGATGCGCCCAGTACCAGGCATCATAGGTGCCGTTGTCGCAGTTCAGGCAGTCATAGCCCGCATCCTGCAGGTATTTTGCGGCGCGTTCGGACTCCGCCATGTCACGGCCGACCTCAACATAGTCCTCTCCGGGCAAAGCACCCTGACGGAAGCCTTTGGTCTTGGAAAGCACACTGTAGCGCAGAGAAACGGGGAAATCCTTACCGCACGCCTTTTTGATTGCCTGCACGATCTCCACGGCGAAACGATAACGGTTTTCAAACGAACCGCCGTATGCGTCCGTGCGTTTATTGACATACAGCAGCGTAAACTGATCAAGAAGATACCCTTCGTGCACGGCATGCACCTCAACGCCGTCCACGCCCGCATCCTTCAGGAGCTTCGCGCTCTGTGCAAAGGCATCGACAAAGCGATGAATTTCCTCCGCCGTCATTTCACGGGAGGGCACCTTGTCCGACCAGCGGTTCGGCGAGGGGCTGGCCGTTGCGGTGATCATATCGAGATCCATAAACGGCTTGCTGACAACGCGCAGAAATTTGTTGGTGTAGAGGTCTTCCATCATCTTGCTGATGGTAAAGGAACGGCCAAAGCCCGCCGTCAGCTGCACAAAAAGCTTTGCACCGGTCTTGTGAAATTCCGGCATCCATTTTTTCAAATCAGCAAACATCTTCTTGTTTTTGTGCAGCCACTGGCCGAACATGGGGTTATAGACCGGCTGGCAACCGGGCATAACCAGACCCGCATCGTTTTTGGCGACTTCCAAAATAAAACGCGCGCCGTCCTTGTCGAAATGATTCTTTTCCATCCAGCCGAACAGATCCGTTCCGCCCATACTGGTCAAAACAAAACGGTTTTTGATCTCACAGTTCCCGATTTTCCAGGGAGTAAACAGCGGGGAAAGGCTTTGATCCATTGCGATCGACCTCCTTTATTCTGATAGAAACATTTTAACATGGGCGACAAAAAAAGACAAGACCCCAAAGGCAAGTTTCACAAAATCGGTCTGCGCGTTTTCGCCGCATTTGCGAGCCGGTTTTTTGGCATTGTACAGAATGATAGCATTCCCCCTATCCGCAGAGCGTATGGCGCTTTCGGTTCCTATTGCAAAATACAGTCGGCGTGCTACAATATGGTTGTGCAGTCGACTGCAGCCATATTCGACTGTTCCAAACAAATAGGCAAAAGCTGCCTTGGGGCGGCTTTTCAACAGCGTTGCAGTTAGCATGCACTAACCCGCAAAGCGGTGATACCAATGCATCCGAAAGAACTGACGATCTACAAAAGAGACGCCCTGCTCGGAGCGCTCGGCGCATTTCTGATGCTTGTCAATGCCGTCCGGGCGGTCAGAATGAAAGGAGATACCGACCGTCATGACTGACACGAAAACAAACGAAGCGGTTGTCGCAGACAACAAAAAGATCAGCATTTTGCAGCCTTGCTGTGCGGTGCCTACGGACTGTGGAGACCCGTGCTGATCGTCGGACGCGGCGCCGTCGGGAGCTTTCTCTATTACTTTATGGTGACCGCACTGAATACGGACATCGACGCAAAATACAAAAAGACAAAGCTCGTCCAGCGGCTTTGCGGGATATTCACCGTTACGGCGGCGCTGGCGATCCACCTTTGGTCAGCCACTCCGGCGTGGTTCACCGCATATCCGGGTTCGCGTGTCGGCGCGGAGACCGCCGTCGCGGCGGTCACTGCCTATCAGGAGGATATGCTCCTCGCCATTCTTCCTATGTATAATCCCGATGGTATTGGCTTTCGGGATCCATTTTGTGATACTGCTGGTCGGCAGGACCCGTTATCCCCGCCGCATGCTCCTTTTTCATCCGGTCACATGGAACCTGCTGTTTGTTGTCATTCCGGATATTGCGCAGGCGCTGCAGGTCCCCGCTGCCACATGGATGTCCGTTATGAGCCAAAGCAGCACAAACACCGCCATCGTGATCTGGTGCGCCGCGGCAGCAATTTATGAGAAAAAAAGAAGCGTGACACCGCTGTCATGACGCAGGCATTTTGAAAGGTGAGGGATATGGGAAGAAAGCACAAAAAGAAAAAGCGCAGAAAAAACAGCCAATATCTTCCGCCTGCGGGCGCTTCCCGCTGGTTTTCACCCGAGGCGGATGAGGATTTTCAAAAAAAGCATCCCGTGGGATACGGCTTTTTGGTGGCATTGGCTATTACCGTACTTTTGGCGCCTATGGCTGTTTATGGTATATATGTCGAGCTGGTATACGGCGATCAAGCCGGTGCATGGATCATATTGGGCGCGATCGGTTCCTTTGTGGTCGGTATAGGGCTGTTCAACTTCGTTGCCATCATCATCCGACAATACTTAGGGCACCTTGTCTCCATCGTGTCGTTTCTCCTCGGCGGCATATGCATTTGGATCAGCCTGATGGGAATGAGCGCTCCGTAATTTCTCGTTTTTACCACACTTCATTTCTGTTCTTCACCGACAAAGCCCTTGAAAGTATGCATCTTTCAAGGGCTTTGTCATTTAGAATGCAAAACAAGTTGACCTATACAGCGACTGCTGATACAATGAATATATGCCAAAAGCATATACAAATAGACCCTGTGATTTTTTGCTCTCTTTTTTGTATGCAAACAGGTAATAGTTTGCATGATGAAATTATGCTACACTTTATATCGAGATTACGGAGGTGCTGCTATGTTCTACTTTGAAAAAAACAATGTCAACATCGGACGCTACCTGAAAGCACTGATCGAGAACCGCTATAAAAGTGTTCGTCAATTCTGCATTGCCTATTTGAAGCTTGCCAATCTTGACACCACCGATGATGCCATTGCAAAAATGCAGAATAGAATGTCGCAGATCATAAACGGCAACAAGGCGATCCAAACCTACGACTTGCCGCTGTTCTGCGAATTATTAGATGCTTCCTGCGAAGAAATTTTAAGTGCAGGCAAGCACTATGTGCCCATCAGCGGTCATGTTACAAACTACGAAATTGCTTTCTCTAATGACAAAGAAAAGTGGGAGCGGTATATACACAGAAAAGATCAGCCGTTTCTCCATGCGGATGAATACGGCAAGACCGTTATAGACTATGCCCTTGCATGCAAAAACTATGCGCTCATGAAATATCTGATGGATAAGAAATACATTTGGTTTGTCGACAACAGCAAAGAGAATCCTGCGGACCGTCTTTCGGGGTTCGGCGCCGGAACAAGCATTAAAGGCAATAACAGCTTTTGCGGCACCGCGGTGCGACTTTCACAATGTGAGGAAAACGGGCTGCGTCAAAAAATGATCGCACTGGCTTTGGAGCATGACGATCTCGACACGCTGGAAAATTTGCGAGCGCGGGAAGTTCCCACCTTATATCAACGCTGCAGCAGTTCGGCAATATTGACACATTTCAAAGATTACTATAGCGAAGAGATCCTATCGAAAATTGAAAAAGCAAGCGATAAGGTGCTGGGGTACTTCTCGGACGAATTTGCGATTACGGATGCATTCAAAAACAAGCAAGTCGTTGTATATCCCTATTTATCCACGCTTCTTGAACAAATGATACAATCAAAGAACAGATACACCGAAGTGCTGCTCAGAAGGGCGATCGCCCACAATAAACGTGCTTTGGACAAGCTGCAAGCTATGGTTGACGAAGCCTTTGACCTGGCAAGTAAACAGTTGAATTTTGACGATTCTTTCAAAATGCCTGACGATTCTTTCAAAATGCCTGTGGACAGCGTTATAAAATGCGCCCTGGATTCTTTCCGCTTTGAAGATGACGGTGACTTTTTAACATACTATTTCTGTCGAGGAAAAGGTGACAATCCAAAATTCTGCACAAATATCATGCGGGTCAGCGTTCAATCAAGCGATTTGCTAATCGGGTCTCTGATTGAGGAACTGAATACTTCCTATAACGCCGTGCGCCACATTCAACCCGAAACATCGAATTATGGGAGGAGATGCATCCATGAGCAAGCGTTTTTTTGACTATGACGACGGCGATTTTGCACACACCGTTTCTGACAACATAGCAATCAACTCCGACGGCGATTTGCTGATGCGCATGGGCGACAATCTGGCTATGGACATGGACAGCGGAGACCTTCACTTTATCTCGTCTTGGTCAGATGACGACGATGACGATTGAGTGAACAACCCGTAAGCGGCAAAAGCGCATCCCGCCGCCCAATTTGTATTGCAAAGACGCAGAGCTGAACCCCAAAACGGGTTTGCTCTGCGTCTTTGCGTCCGGCTTTTGTATGTATTCCGTTTTAAGACCGCGCAAGGAGATTAAAAACATCTCCTTGCATTTGGAACAAAACCCTCCGCTGCACGCGGGATCCGGCGATTTCGGTCTCCTCACGACATCTCACCGTTCTCGGAGTGCAAAAAAGAAACACCCCGCCAAAGGGGTTCCGATCGGCTTAGCCTTCGAAACGCCTTTGCGGGGTGTTATTTTTTACAAGCAGTGTCGCTTTCAGCCGCGCGTTTTCTTCTTTCTGCCGAGGATCAGCACACTGACGACCGCGCCGCCGCTGATGAGCAGCACGACGAGCAGCAGGACATAGTTGACCGTGTCGCCCGTGGCGGCGTTCCCGTTACCCGTGTTGTTACCGCCGTTGTCGGGAGCGGCAGTCAGCTTGGCGATCACGGTCTGCGCCTTTTCGATTTCTTTGGTCGCTGCGGCATCGCTGTAGTACTTACCGCAGCCGCTGCAATACCAATAGGCGATGTTGCCCTCGGCTTCCGTCATCGCCGCCTTCGCCGCAACCGCCGTCAGGTCGGCGTGCGTGCCCGGCTGCAGCTCGCCGTAGCTTTCACCGCAGAGCGTGCAGGTCGCCTTGTCCTTGCAGGTGGCGCTGCCGCCCTCATGCAGGCAGGCATAGGTGCACACGGTGCACACGCCGTTTTCAAAGGTGTGCGCCGCTTCTTCCACCGCAACCGCGCCGCAGCAGGTGTATTTCTTCACATGCGTGGTCGCCGTCTGCGTCCACGCGGCTTCGCCGGTGTGATTTTCCGCATCAAGGTCACCGTATTCCGCAGCGCAGAGCGCGCAGGTCGCCTTTTCGGTGCAGGTGGCAGTGCCGCCGGAGTGGCTGCTGCAAATGACCGTGCCGTTTGCTTTGGCAAAGCTGCCTTTGATCGTCACCGTGCCGTTGTTCGTGAGCGTCTTGCCCTCGCCCACGGTGAGAGAGGTGTTTTCGGGAATGAGCAGCGTCTTGTCCGCAGCGATCGTCACGTCATCGGGCAGAACCGCGTTGCCGACGACCGTGCCCTCGTTGCTGTCAAACACCACGCTGTTTGCGGTGTCGTCTTCAAAGTTCCAGGGGGCAACCGTCTCGATATAGGAGCCGGAGACCGCAAAGGTGCCGTCCGAATAAATGCCATAGTAGTTGCCGGTCGGCAGGGATTTCACCACGCTGTTTTCAATAGTGACCGCATTGTATGCATACAGACCCGGATAGAGACCGGTCGCATCGACATGCGCACCGTCGGTGATCTTCAGTGTGTCGCCTGCATACACGCCGTTGCCGCCCGTGCTTTCGGCGATGATATTGCCGCCCTCAACAAAAACGTTGACATAGCCGCAAATAGCAGAGCCTTGCGCGGTCGCTTTGATCGTCGCGTTGTCCCGCACGGTGATGTCGCCCTCGCAAAGAACAGCGCTTCCCTTATAATTGCCGTCGGTGGGCTTGCCCTCCGCCTCGAGATAGCTGTTGCCCTCGAGCGTCAGCGTCGAGGAGATCGTGATGCCGTCCACCGCACTGTGGCTGATGACGTTCATGTCGTCCTGCAGGCAATAGAGCTTGGCGTTGTCCTTCAGCGTCAGCGAATGGGTGTCGCCGTATTTCACACCGACCTTCAGTGCCGGATATTTGCCGTTGCCGATATATTTTACAACCGCATCACCGGACAGCACGCAGATGCCGTTCCACTGCGACGAGTCGCCCGCCGACGCAGGCGTCGTGACGATGACGGCGGTGTCCGTGATCTGCAGGGCGCTGGACATATAGGCGGACCGCTGTATCACAACCAGGGACTCGGCGCGCAGCGTGCCCTTGCCTTTGATGGTGAGATCGACGGCGCTCAGTCTCTTGACATAGTTGTCCGTGCCCTCGGGGACATCCAGCACCATTTTCACCGGGCTGTTTTCCACGACGATGCCGCCGTTCAGCTTCGCGTTGTTCAGACGGATATAGTGCGCCTGATCGATGTCCGCGGCGTTGTTGCTGCCCCAGATCGAAATTTTCTTGTCCGTTTCGCCCGTCAGCTCATAGGTCACATCGCGCTTTAACAGCTTGATGCCTGCGTCCTCGATCTTATAGTCGTCGTTTGCCGTGTTGGCGCCGCCGACATTGACCGCGACGACCCGCGTCGTGTCCGCAAGTGCTGCCATCGGCGCAAGACAAAGCACCAGGCAGAGCACGGCAAAAATCGTGAGCATGCGTTTTTTCATGGAGATCCTCCTGTTCCCTAACCCGCCCCGTTTACCTCTTTTGCTGTCAGTCGGCGGAAACCGACAACGGCATTTTCTGCCATTACAGTATAGTCAATTTGCCCGTTTCTGTCAAGGGCGGGCAGAAAAATTGTCACCCAAAATTGCGGAAAGCTATTGCTTTCCCGTCGGGTTTGTGGTATCCTACATTTGAATGAACGATTATTCAAATGTAGGAGGATATATATACTGATGCAAACCGAACAGCAGCACATGGAAAAGAAGATCGCAATCATGGAAAAGTGCTTTGACTGCTATGCCGAGCACGGGCTTAACGGCACGGGCGTCAAGATGCTTGCCGACGCCTGCGGCTGCACGCAGGGCAACCTGTATGCCTATTTCAAAAATCTTGACGAGCTCATCATCGAGTCCACCGCCTATTGCATGTCCAAGGTCGAGGACGACTTCATGGAAAAGGCGCCGAAGGACCCGAAGGATGCCATGCGCTTTATCGAGGAGATCCCCTATTGGACGGCGAAAAAGCACGGCAAGAAATATCGGCTGATGTATCAGATCTATACCCATCCCAAATATATTGAACACGGCAAGCGGTTTTTTGAAGGCGTAAATGAGCGCTATACGGAATATGCTAAATTGTTAGAGCCGAAGATCGGCATTCCGTATACAATCATCACATCGCTCATTTTTATTTTTGTCCGCGCCTGTGTGCATTATGCGATGTTCGAGGATGAATATTATCTTCAAACCCAGATGGAGGTCTTAAAGCAGGGAGTCGCCCTGTTTGTGGATAAATACCGCTCACAATATCTGGACAAAGGGGAAAAGAAATGAAAAACTACAAAAGGCTGTTTGTCGGCACGCTGGCGGCGTTGTGTGCCGCACTGGCGGCACTTTGTGCCGTGCTGACGATCGTCTGCACCAAAACGGCTGCGAGCAAGCCCGTTGCGGGCACTGCCGCATCGCTTGAGGTGCGCAACAACGGCACGGCAATCCAGTGGAAAGCCGCCGACGGCAAGGAATGGCACGACCTTGTGGCGCTTGCCGAGCTGCGCAGTGCCGACGGCAAGAACGGCGCCGACGGCAAGAACGGCGCCGACGGCAAGAACGGCGCCGACGGCAAGGACGGCGCCGACGGCAAGGACGGCATCGACGGCAAGGACGGCATCGACGGTAAAGACGGCACTGACGGTAAGAACGGCGTCGACGGCAAGAACGGCGCCGACGGTAAGAACGGCGCTGACGGTAAGAACGGCGTCGACGGTAAAGACGGCGTCGACGGTAAAGACGGCGTCGACGGTAAAGACGGCGTCGACGGCAAGGACGGCGTCGACGGCAAGGACGGCGCCGACGGCAAAGACGGCGCTGACGGTAAGAACGGCGTCGACGGTAAAGACGGCGTTGACGGTAAAAGCATTGAGGTGCAAAAAGACGCGACCCATATCCTGTGGCGCTATGCGGGAGAGGACTGGCAGACTCTGGTTGCCCTCGCCGACATCAAGGGGCCGTCCGGCCAGGACGGCGAGAACGGAAGATCGCCCGAATTTCGCGCGAGTGAAAACATGCTGCAATGGCGCTATGCGGGCGACAAGATCTGGCTGAACCTTTATGACCTTGCGGCGCTGAAGGGCGAAAAGGGTGCCGACGGCACAAACGGCACCGACGGAGAAAAAGGTGCCGACGGCGAGGACGGCAAAACACCCTTTATCGGCGACAACGGCAACTGGTGGATCGGCGAGACCGACACCGGCGTGAAAGCCAGGGGCATTGACGGCACAAACGGCGAAAAGGGCGACAAAGGCGATCCCGGCGAAAAAGGTGACAAAGGCGACAAGGGCGACACCGGTGCAACCGGTGCGCAGGGTCCTGCCGGAGCGACCGGTGCGACCGGAGCGACCGGTGCTGCCGGCGCAAACGGCAAGGACGGCGTGTGCGCGGGCTTTTTCAGCGGAACGGGCGAGCTTCTGAACGTCAACTGGGGGACGCCGCTTTCCTTCACCAACATCAAGTCCGAGGGCGATCTGATTGCCTATAATACATCTGAAAACACCATCACCCTGAAAAAGGGGCACGCCTACAGCTTGGTGTTCAGCGGCACGGTCACTGTGTCCGCCAAAGGGGACGACAAAAAATGCGGCGTCTCGCTGACCGACGGATATGACACGAGCGGCGCCATGTTTTTCGCAACACAGACCTACACGGTCCTTGCGAAAAAGGATCTGACCGCCAGACTGACCGTGGCATATAACACCGTTTATACCGCCACCGACGACATCACCCTGAAGCTGGCATACAACAACATGCTGCTCCAGGACACCAATTTCGGCGACAGTCGGTACAGTGTCACGATCACTGCGCTGAACTGAGCTTTTGCGGAGGTGCTGATATGAGAAAACGAATGCTGGGCATACTTCTCACCCTGTGTGTGATGATGTGCCTTGTGCCGACGGGCGCGTTCGCCGCAGAAAGAGCGGCGACGGGAACCGCCGCCATCAGCGTTAACACCCGTCGGATTCTCAACCCGACAAAGGTCACAAACGGCAAAAATGTTCATTTTGTGCCAAACAGCTATATCTATTTCGGCATAAACGGCACAGCCCCCATCAAATGGCGGGTGCTCGATGCCACAGGCAACGCAAATCATATGTTCCTTTTGTCGGAATTTCTGCTCAGTAACAATGTGCGGTATAACTATGCCCTTGGAACAAACACATACAAGGGCAGCGATGCGCAATTTTGGTGCAGAGATTTCGCCGCAAACAAAAACGGCGGCACTTTCACCGATTCGGAGCGGGACGCCATGCGCATCGTTTCCAAAACCGATACCGCCGAAAAATTATACGGTCAGACTTGGGGACAAGGCGGTCTTTCCGACATCGACAACCTGTTTTTCCTGTCGGTGCGGGAAGTGACCGACTATATCGGCAATTATGACAATGCCCCCGGTCTTACCGCGACGGACATCGACGGAAATGCGGCCAGCTGGTGGCTCCGTTCTCCTGTCGGCGACGCCCCGAAAATGGCGGGACTTGTGCATTCCTCGGGCGTCATTGATATCGAAACCGTAAGCTATGTGCACGCGGCGCGTCCCGCCTTCAACCTGAGCACGAGCGCCGTGCGGATGTTCTCCGCCGCCGCAGGCGGCAAGTCCGCAAACGGCACGGAAAAAGGGCTGACGGCGATCCCCGCATACAGCGGCAACGAATGGAAGCTGACGCTCTTTGACTCCGCCCGCAAAGATTTTCGTGTTTTGACCTCTGCCGTCACCGCGTCGACCGACGGCGGAACGGTCAGGATCGACTACACGGGCGCCAAAACGGGCGACAACGAATATATCTCCGCCATTCTTTTTGACGAAAACCAAAACCCGCTCTGTTACGGACGGAGCATGCAGTCGGTCAAGGCGGAAAACGGCACGGCGGAATTTGCCGTCCCCGCAGGACTTGCGCAGGGCGAATATACCCTTTCGGTGTTTTCCGAGCAGTATAACGGCGACTATAAGACCGACTATGTCAGCAATTTCTTCGGCATCCGTTTCACGGTGGAGGAAACGCCTGCAGAGCAGCTTAGTCTCACCCCGGGCGAAAAATATTACTTTGACCTTTCGGGCGAGAGCATCCCCGGCACGGTGAACAGCGCTTTGCCCGACAGCACGCTGCACTATGTCCCGTTTACCTATGCGGGAACGGTGAATGCCTACGTCCTGAAAGCGGCATCCGACGGCGTGCCCGGCTCTTCCGGTTCGGCGTCGAGAACGACCGACCCTGCCCGGGAATTTGGCTATACCTATCCCCATAGTCTGTTTGTCGCGGACTACACGGTGACACAGCGTATCGGCTGGGACAGACTGCATGAGGCAGGTCTCATCTTCGGCAAGGCATATCAAAGCGGCGACATTTCCTATACCCTGCGCGCCCCGACGGTGGGGAGCAATCGCAGCGGCACGATCGGCTCTGAAAACGAACGCGGAACACCGCTCAGAAACGAATGGGATACGATCCTTGACAAAAACGGCAGCCTTATCAAAAACTGGGCAAAAACGGATTCCTGGGGACAGGACTCCTCCGATGCGAATGCAGGCGTGCAAGCCCTTTACCGCGCCTACCGCGGGTTTGTGACAGCGCGCACATGGAGCAGCTATCCCAAGGGCGACAACCGCATTGCCTACCGTCCCGTTCTCGAGGTCCAAAACGCAGCGACGCTCGGCAAAAACGGCGTCAAAGCCGTCACCCTCGACCTTAGCGGCAACACGCTGGACGGCGAGGACAGCATTCAGATCGTTGTCAAAAGCGGCAAGAGCTTCACCGCCCCCGCCGCCGAGGGTCTGCCCCGCTCGGGCAACGTGCCCGTCGGTGCGTCGCTGCGGTGGGCAGACGAAAGCGGCAACCTCTATGAGCCGGGCGATACCGTACCGGCAGATGTTTCAAGACTTTTCGTCGCCGACGGCTATGCGGTCACCTATCTCCCCGGTGCATACGGTGCTGGAAACGCCGTGACAGACATTAAGCCCTATGATTCTATCCTGACGCTGCGCGGCGCTTTGTTCACCCGCAGCGGCTACACACAGACAGGCTGGGCAACCGTCGACGGCGGCGAAAAGGTGTATAACTTCGAAAATGTGTATACCGCAGACGCGCCGCTGACGCTCTATCCCGTGTGGACTCCCAATCGGTACACCGTCACCTTAGACGGCAACGGCGGCACGCCGGCGCAGAGCACCATGACCGCCACCTATGGCGAGACGCTCGGTCAGATGCCGATACCGCGGTATAAGGGGTATTTTTTCCTCGGCTGGTATGACCGGCAGTGGGGCGGCAAACAATACAGCAACAAATACGGTCAAGGCACGACCCGGTATGATAAAGCGGGGGACTGCACCCTGTATGCCATGTGGGAGGAAGCGCCCCTTTGCACGGTCACGTTCGATCCGAACGGCGGCACATTGACCGGTGCGGCAACGTGTGAGGAAAAACAAAACGAGTGTATCCAAAGGCCTTATGAAGAGCCGATAAGGGAGGGGCACAACTTCCGCGGCTGGTATACGGATGCCGCCTGCAAGCCGGAGCAGAAGTGGGACTTTGACGACCCGATCCCCGGGAATATGACGCTGTACGCCGGGTGGGATATCCTGTCGTATGTGATCAGAGTCAGGTTTGCAAACGGTGAGCCGGATAGGATCATCGACCAGGATTACGGCACAGAGATCACCGTCCCTGACGATCCGACACGCGAGGGCTATACCTTCATCGACTGGGATACCCCTTTTCCCAAGAAGATGCCTGCGAAGATCACGGAGATCACGGCGCGGTGGCAGATCAATCGGTACAAGATAACCTTTGACACCGACGGCGGCAGTGAAATCGCCCCCATCGAGCAGGACTATGACACGGAGATCACCGCCCCCGACGCCCCGACGAGAAAGGGCTATGCCTTCATCGACTGGGACATGACCGTTCCCAAGAAGATGCCTGCAAGGGATATGACGATCAAGGCGCGGTGGAAAGACATCGAAAAGCCGACGGGCAAGATCAGCCTGGGCACAAACGAATGGAAAACGCTTCTTAACACGATCACCTTCGGTCTGTTCTTCAAGGACACGCAGACGGTCACGATCACCGCAACCGATAACAGCGGCGATGCCGTGAAGATCGCATATCTGCTGTCAGCAAAAGCGTTGACCGAAGCGGAGCTTGCAAACGCGCCTTTCACCGTATACACCGCGCCGTCGTTCAATATCGATCCCGACAATGCCTATGTTATCTATGTCCGGCTGACGGATGCGGCGGGCAACACGGCGTATATCTGCTCTAACGGCATTGTGCTGGACGCCAAAAGTCCCGTGATCGGCGGCATCGAGAACGGAAAGACCTACTGCGCGGCACAGACCGTTACCGTTGACGAAGCGTATATCGGCACCGTCATCGTGAACGACGCGGAGGTCGAGCTTGACGAAAACAATAGCTTTGTCCTCACGCCGTCTGCCGACGCGCAGAAAATCATTGTCACCGACAAGGCGGACAACGTCACCGAAATGACCGTGACGGTAAGAGACGGGCACACGTTCGGCGCATGGACGTCAAACGGCGACGGGACGCACACGCGCCCCTGCAGCGTGGACGGCTGCGACGGGGCGGAAACAGAAGCCTGTGCAGGCGGCGAGGCAAACTGTGTCGAAAAAGCCGTTTGCGCACTCTGCGGCGCAGTCTATGGCACGGTCGACGAAAACCGCCACAAAAATCTCGTGCACTTCCCCGCAAAGGCGGCAACCGAAGAGGCTGCGGGGACGATCGCCTATTGGTACTGCAATGCCTGCGGCAAATATTTTGCCGATGCGGCAGCAACCGAAGAGATCGCAAAGGAAAACACGGTGACGGCAAAGTTGCCGACATCCGCCGAAACGGGCGACCCGTTCACACCCGTTTTGTGGATCGCCCTGCTTTTTGTCAGCGGAGGTGTCTGCACAATGCTCACCGTCAAACATAAAAAATCCTATCGACGCGGAGGTAACGCAAAATGAAAAAACGTCTACTCGGTATCCTGCTCACACTATGCATGGTGATGTGTGCCATTTCACCTCTGATGAGTCACGCCGACCCGGGCGCATCCGCCTCGGGGGCATACGGCGCGCTGCTCACACCCGACACAAATCCCCCCGCCGGATGGGAAGAGGATGAAAGCAACCCCTACGGCACAAAGAAGGAACAGCCCTTTGCCATCACCCCGTGGTATGAGCCGATCATTTACAGCTATCGCAATGCGGAAAACGAAGCTGCAAAGGATCATACCAAGGTGTATGACAAGCTGACCCTCGGAAAAAATATCATCGAGTCGCCGAGCGGTACATACAGCGTTTCCTCGGTCGACAATGTCGCTTTCGCTGTCGGTTTGGCTTACGACCCGCTCGGCACGGGCAGAAACGATCACGCCATCTTTGTCGGGCTTTGCAACATGGATAACAATAAGAACACGGCAAAGGTCTGCTATTGGGTACAAAACCTTGCAAACAACAAGCGCTCCGATCTTCAGGAAATTGCCGACGCGCCGAAATGGGCGTGCAAGACCGATTACGGCGAGCTGGAATATCAGGAATTCCGTCACTATTTCAATGTCACGGCGGGTGACTATGACGGCGACGGCAAAATGACCGCCGTTATCACCTATGTCGGCAGCGATGATCTGTGGGGCATTGCCGGAACGGGCATTGCCGGAGAACAGAAGCTTTACAGAAGATCCTTCGCAAGTGCGGACACCTACTTCGGCGGTTGGGAAACGACCGAATATGAAAGAGATCAGATCACGAAGTCGCTTGTCTCGGTCGACATCGACCGCGACGGCTGTGATGAGCTTGCAGTTGTCGCCGGTGCCGCCGAGCCGTTTGCTTACAGCAGCGGTATGATGCCCGGGCTCCCCGGCGTTTCGGCGGATGCTTACGCCCTTTTTGTCTCAAAGCTGACGGTATATAAAAACAGCGGCGGGACCTTTAAGAAAATATCGCAGAAAAAGCTGATGACCCTCAATCGTGAGGATGAGAAGGAAGACGGCAACCGATACTATGACCATATCCGCTTCCCGAACATCACGACGGCGGACGTCAACTGTGACGGATATGAAGAGATCGTCGTTGCGGGATATTACAACGAAGTAAAGGAAGCAAAAAACCACGGTTTTCTTGCCAATTCGGATGCCGATGCTTCGAATATGGCATATGCCGTGTATTACAGCGGAAACGATGCGATCACAAAAGTTCAAAAGATCGCGATGAGCAGCTACACGGCAGGCGGAACGAACAATAACGGCGTGAAGCCGAAGCCCGCCATGACCGGCGTTGCCATCAACGGAAGAGGCACGCCCGAGCAGGTCTTCATCGCGGGTGCGCTCTATGAGGTGCAGGAAAACGGCAGTCTCAATCTTCTGTGCAATACCACGCGTAAGAATAACACGAGCGCGAAATGGTGGTGGTATTATCAGGATGCCATCGCGGGCAACTTTGACCACAACACCGAAGGGCGCGAGCAGGTGATCGCGCTTGCCGCCGAAAGACAGAACGGCACCAAAAACGCGCGCAAATTCGACCTCTTCACCGATGTGTTCTATGGCGAGGACTTCGGCAGCGGCACGCTGTCGACCGCCGGCAAGTATACGGCGACAGCCGAAAATGACGAATACTCAAAGCTGTGTCACGACGTCGACCTTGCGTGGGATATGCCGTATAACTGCATCCTGCTTGCGGGAGATGTGAACAAGGACGGTCTGTTTGCCCGCTATGAGGGCAAGGGCTACGGCTATTCCGACGCGCAGGTGCAGGCGGTGCTGCAGGCAGCTCCCTATTTCTCAGAGATCGGCGACTATGACCTCGATTTCTCCGACGGTTCCACCACCTATACCTTCTCCTCCGGCTATGCGGACACGAAATCCTCGTCGCACAACACTTCCTTCGGCGCGTCCATCGTCGTGCAGGGCGATCTGAAGGTGTGGAGATACGAGGCATCGCTTGGATATACCATGGACTTTACCAAGAGCACCGAGGATACCCTTTCAAAGGAATACAGCGTATCCTTTAATGCCGGCGGCAATGATTCCGTGGTGCTGTACCGTGTGCCGGCAACGACCTATTATTATTCACTCTATGACCCCGAAAAGGGAGATTTTGACCTCAGCGAGAAAAACACCATCGCACTGATGATCCCCGGTCAGCCGGTTTATACCATGCTTGACCGTGAATATTACGATGAGTTTGCGGTGCTGTATAATGAAACCTACAAGGCGGATATTGCGGCGGGTAAAGCAAAGGCTCTGCCGATACTGAACAGCCATGTCCTGCCGGAAAATGCCGAGGGCGACCCGTTCGCCTATTGGTCGAATACCGCTACTACCGCCGACTATGTTTCGAAATTTGAGTCGCTCAGTAAGCAAAAATATGAGCTCGGCTTCGGTGCAAGCAGTATCACAAACGACTGGACGACCACGTCCGAACATGCCGAAGGAGTTGAGATGGCTCACGGCTTCTCCGCTTCGATGAAAAACACGTGGGGCGTAGACGCATTCAATATGGGTTTTGTGATTGATTTGAGTTACAGTAAAGCAACAGGCACGATCTACACCACAACGGAAAGCAGCGGAGCCAGCGGCACGGTCAATAATATCGACCGTCGTTCGCTCCTTGCCTCCTACGGAATCGGCTACGATGTTTCCAGTCAGTACGGCTTTACATGGGATTTCGGTATGCGTACATGGACGGCAGGCGATCAGAAGATTCCCGTGTTCGGTTATGTATTGACCAATCTTCGCGCCGCACCGCCTATACCGACATTGACAGGTGTGTCAGTAACGGACAATCAAAGCGCAAAAATCACCTGGAAGGCGCCGACGGCAGATCTCAGACGCCCCTATGCAGGGTATCATATCTGGATGCGTAAGGATGACGGGGAGTTTGAGCGCGTGACCGAAGCTCCGCTTTCTTCAGACAGTCTTTCGTATACATATTCCTCCCTTGAAGCGGATACAACCTATACCTTTGCAGTCTCAACCGTGGGCAGCAACGGATTGGTATCGACACTATCCAACACAAAAACTTTCTCAACCTTTGCGGGTACCGGCGGCAGAGAAATTGAATTCCGCAGTAACGGCAGCAGCATCCAGTGGCGATATGCGGGTGAAAGCGACGACGCTTACCGCAATCTTGTCTCACTTGCCGAGCTGACAGGAAATGACGGCGCCGACGGAAAGCAGATCGAGCTGCGGGTATATAACGGATTTGTACAGTGGAAGTACAGCGATGATTCCGTCTGGAACGATTTGATTGCCCTGTCGGATCTGAAAGGTGACAAGGGCGACAAAGGTGATAAAGGTGACACAGGAGATAAGGGTGATAAAGGTGACAAGGGTGACCCCGGAGAAGCCGGTGCACCCGGACAGGACGGAAAAGACGGTGTCACGCCGAAGCTGAAAATCGGTGATGACAACTTCTGGTATGTTTCGTATGATGACGGACAGACATGGGTATCCCTCGGCGTTAAAGCCACCGGAGAGAAGGGCGATACCGGTAAAGACGGACAACAAGGCGAAAAGGGCGATAAGGGTGACCCCGGTGAGACCGGTATACCGCGACAGGACGGCAAGAACGGAACAAACGGTGCCGGCGGCGCAAGCGGCGCTGACGGTAAAAACGGGAAAGACGGTAAGGACGGCATCGGAATCGCCAAAGCGGAGATCAATGCAGACGGCGAGCTTGTTCTCACCTATACGGACGGCAAGGTGGTCAATCTCGGCAAGGTTGTCGGTGCGAACGGTAAGGACGGTCTGACCCCCTTCATCGGCGAAAACGGCAACTGGTGGATCGGTGAGAAAGACACCGGCGTGAAAGCGGCGGTGGATGCAGCAGTCCCCGCAGGCTCCGGAAACATATCCGAATCCGCAGCTTCTCCTGCTTTGATTGCAATAGGTTCTGTTGCAGGAGTTGCGCTGCTCGGTAACCTCGGCTTGATCTTGTTCATTGTACTGAAAAAGAAAAAGAGTCTTGTTTGAGGCTGCAAAACGGAGGTAGCAAGAAATGAAAAAACGAATACTCAGCATCCTGCTCGTCTTTTGTATGATGATGAGCTTTGTACCGATGATGGCAAGCGCAATTGAGATTTACATTGACTTGACCATTGTCGGTCAGGCAAACTTAACGCTCGAGGTTGTGTCGGGCGACAGCATTGACAATATCAAGGAGAAAATTCAGGAAAAAACAGGCTTTTCTCCCGATGCGCAAAGACTGTTTTTGGGCGAAAAAGAGCTTGAGAACGGGCGCACGATGGCAGATTACAATATTCATAAGGGAAGCACGCTGAGTTTGCGTTTGCAAAAGACGATACAGCTTGGCACAGACGCACTGAATAAAACTGTAAACAGGGCGAGTGCACCGACCGTGTATTTCGGGCAAAACCAAGAAAATAAGCCTGCCGCATGGCGTGTGATCGGCTATGACGGAAGCGGCGTTGCAAGCGCACAAGGGGATATGACCCTGCTTGCGGCAGGCACTATGGGAGTTGTTGAATTTGACGATACAGGAGCAAGCACCAAATATGCACCGAGTAATTTGAGAACCGCAATAGATGCGCTTGCAGGAAAGCTGACGGCGAAAGAAACCGATGCTGTTCAAACACGGACGCTTACAAGCGGAAGTTACGACGGAGAGAATACTGACTGTGTAGCGGGAGATCAGGTGGATAACGCTGTATTCTGGCCGCTTTCCACAGCGGAAGCGTTTGCGGTAAATCAGGATCTGCGAATTGTGGATAAAGAACATACAAATTGGGAGATGTACTATTGGTGGCTACGCTCCCCCGGTAACCATAATATAGGTGCCGCCTTCGTGAGAGCTGATGGTGAACCCTCCACCCTTGTGGAGGCTGCCGCCCCGTCGTATGGTGTGCGCCCCGCTTTTAACTTGAATTTGGGCTCTGTCCTCTTTACATCCGCCGCTGTGGGCGGCAAGCCTGCCGGCGGGCTGACCGAAATTGACGAATATACCGGAAACGAGTGGAAGCTGACGCTGAAGGACAGCAGCCGCAGCGGCTTCGCTGTGACCACCACAGATCTTTCTGCGTACACCAGAGGCGGAACGGTAAAGATTGGCTATACCGGCGCTAAGACCGGCGCAAACGAATACATTTCCGCCATGATTTTGGACGCGGCAGGCAACCCGGCGTATTATGGCCGCAGCTCTGCCGCGCTCACGGACGAAAATGGCACGGCAGAGCTCACGATCCCGGCGCTTGCTGAGGGAACATATACGCTCAAGGTCTTCAACGAGCAGTACAACGGCGATAAAATGACCGACCTCGCCAGCGCTTTCGCAGACGTTACGCTGACGGTGGAGAATAAGGTCGACGAGCAGTTTACCCTCGCCCCCGGCGGCAGATACTATTTTG
>URNF01000018.1 GCA_900549155.1 uncultured Oscillospiraceae bacterium
CGAGCACCGCCGCATCCAGATGCAGACCCTCAAGCACCTTATCGTCGCGCTCGAAGATCTTGATGGCATACCAGCGCTGCTGCTCTTCCGGAAGTCCGTGCACAGCCGCCTCTTCGATGTGAGCGATCGCGTGCTCAACACTGCCGGAGAAGGTGTGCTGCGGAACGGTCTTGCCGTTCTTCGCCGCGTCGATTGCCGCTTCGGCAGCTTCCATCACGCCGTTGCCCTTCAGCGCCGAGATCTCCACGACCTTGCAGCCCAGCTGACGGGAAAGCTCCGCCGTGTTGATCTTGTCGCCGTTTTTCTTCACGACGTCCATCATGTTGATGGCAACCACAACGGGAATGCCGAGCTCCGTGAGCTGTGTCGTCAGATACAGGTTTCTTTCCAGATTGGTGCCGTCGATGATGTTGAGGATCGCCTGCGGGCGCTCGCCGATCAGATAATTTCTGGCGACGACTTCCTCAAGGGTATACGGCGACAGCGAATAGATACCCGGAAGGTCGGTGATGATAACACCGTCATGCTTTTTCAGTTTGCCTTCTTTTTTCTCCACCGTAACGCCGGGCCAGTTGCCGACGAACTGGTTGGAACCGGTAAGGGCGTTGAAGAGCGTCGTCTTACCGCAGTTCGGGTTGCCCGCGAGGGCAATACGAATCTCCATTTCAAGTCTCCCCTTTCTTCTTATTCCACTTCGATCATTTCAGCGTCGGCCTTGCGCAGGCTCAACTCATAACCGCGAACGGTCACTTCGATCGGATCGCCAAGCGGCGCGACCTTGCGCACATAGACCTCAACGCCTTTCGTCAAGCCCATATCCATGATACGGCGCTTGACGGCGCCCTCGCCGTGCAGCTTGACCACACGGACGGTCTGGCCGATCTGCGCTTCCTTCAGTGACTTCATCTCTTTTATCCCCTTTCACCTTGTCTTAATCGTATATAGAGACGCTCTGCGTCTTCATACCATGATCTTCAGCGCCATCTCCTGACTGATGGCAATGCGGGCTTCCTTGACATTGACGATCACATTGCCGCCGAGACGGTTGATAACCGTGACGTCGCCGCCGACAACAAAGCCCAGGTTTTCCAAATGCTTTTTGACCTCGGGCGATCCGCCGATCTTCCGAATGATGTTTTTCTCGCCGGTATCTGCAAGACTGAGCGGCATCATAACAATCCCTCGCATTTCTGATGTTAGCCCTTGCTAACCACGACTCTAAAAAATTGTTAGCCCTCGCTAACCGTCTATATAGTACTCCCATCGACGGGATCTGTCAAGAAATTTTCGGGAGAAAATTGCAATTTCGGCAAGTTTGTGAAAATTGCGTAATGAGTTAGTCTTTGCTAACCGCAATACTGTGTAAAATGCCAAGGGCAAACATTTCCTGCGGCTCCTGCCGCGGCGGCAACGCCGCAGATAACGGCAACGCCGCAGGTGACGGCGCCGTCAAAGACGGTGCACGGCAAGCGGCTACAGCGCCGCTGCCGCGATCAACGGTGGATATACATTCTGCTTTTGCCTTCTTCTCCGTCGCCCTGCACCATGCAATAAAACTCCCAGCCGTACCGTTCATAAAAGCCC
This sequence comes from uncultured Oscillospiraceae bacterium, assembly GCA_900549155.1. Taxonomy (GTDB): domain Bacteria; phylum Bacillota; class Clostridia; order Oscillospirales; family Acutalibacteraceae; genus URNF01. The sequence goes on from URNF01000018.1 coordinate 1,585, forward strand.
GTGTGATCGGTGATCAGGTAAACGGGCGATATGCCCGCTTTGCGCAGATCCTCCACCGCCGTATGCAGCAAGTGCCCTGCGATGCCCCGACAGCGATAGGCTTCTTCCGTATAGACCGCGCAGATGTTCGGCGTCAGATCCTTGCGGTCGTGAAAATCGTTTTCGATCACGCCGAGCCCGCCGACGATCTCACCGTCGGCAAGGCAAAGATACCACCCGAGCGGCGTTTTCCCGTCGAGATAGTCATTCATGCACGCGGCATATGCCGCCACCGGCACGCCCCATTTGCCGTGAAACCATGCGGCGGCACGATCCTTTATCCCCGGCAACTGCCGCAGGGTGATGAAAGAAAGCCCGCTCTTGTCCCCGCCGTTCATGCGTCCGCCCCCAAATACATATTGCAAAGCAGGCGCGTGCCCGCGGCGGTGCGGAAAATGCGTTCCTTTGCCTTTTGGATCGCCGCGAGCGAAAAGCCGCTCTCCCCCGCGTTCACGAGAAAATCCGCTTCGAGCAGGATCTGATAATCAAGACCGTCCACGCCCACATAGGTATGGTGGTGCGTGACAAGATGCACGATGCGCGCGACATCCGTGCCCGCAAAGAGCGGCTCTGCAAAAAACGCTTCCACCAGCGGGGCGCTTTCCTGCTCCTGATGCTTGCCGTCGGTGTTGCCGTATTTTTCGCGGCAAAGCGGACAGGCAATGTCATGCACCACCGCCGCCAGCTCCAGCGTCTCCTGCGTGCGGGCATCCAGTCTTTCCGCCTCGCCGATGGTTTTTGCCAGCGCCCACACCTTGAGAAAGTGCGCGATATCATGCAAATTTCCTCTATAAAACGCGATCATGTTTTCCACCGCAGCTGCAATCATTGTCGGACACTCCCTTCTTTTACTGTATATATACCATATTTTTGCAATTTCCGCAACAAATCCTGCAGAAAAAATGTCGAAAAAACTTTGATCGTCGTATTGACAAAGTCAAAAAACGGGTATATAATCGCGTTAATCGGAATATGAGGGAAGTTTTGATCATGAACCGTTCTATCTCCTTTGCATACGCCTACTACTATTACTTTCACAAGAAAAAGTAATATTGTTTGTGATGCAAGTTGATAATAGGTTTGATGTTTAGGAATTTTCCGTTCCCAAAATAAAGGCTATTACACACGGTATCGCAACCGTGTGTTTTTTATTTCAGAAAAGAAAGGAACACCTGTTATGAAAACCAGATCGAAAAAAGTCCTCTCGCTTCTTCTCGTCACGGTGACGACCCTCGCCATGCTGCTCTCGCTTGCCTCCTGCGGCAAGGAAAAGGTCTATACCGTCGGCATCTGCCAGCTCGTCCGCCACGACGCGCTCGACGCTGCAACGAAGGGCTTCAAGGACGCTCTGCAGAAAGCGCTCGGCACGGACAATGTCACCTTCATCGAGCAGAACGCGCAAAATGACAGCATCGCCTGCTCCACGATCGTCACCGACTTTGTGTCGAAGAATGTGGATCTGATCTTAGCAAATGCCACGCCCGCTCTGCAGGCTGCATACAACGCCACGACGACCATTCCGGTCCTCGGCACCTCTATCACCGAATACGGCGTTGCGCTGAACATCAAGGATTTCAACGGCACCGTCGGCGGCAACATCTCCGGCACGTCCGACCTTGCTCCTCTCACGGAGCAGGGCGACATGATCCTGGAGCTTTTCCCGTCGGCAAAGAAGGTCGGTCTTTTGTATTGCTCGGCTGAAGCAAACTCGGACTATCAGGTGAAGGTCATGGAAGAATACCTCACCGGCAAAGGCATTGCCTGCACACGCTATTCCTTCAGCGACTCCAATGACATCTCCGCTGTCACGACCACCGCTGCCGCGCAGAGCGACGTCATCTATATCCCCACGGACAACACCGCCGCTTCCTGCTCCGAGACCATCGGCAATATCGTCAGAGACAAGAAAGTGCCCGTTGTTGCCGGTGAAAAAGGCATCTGCCTCGGCTGCGGCGTCGCCACGCTCTCCATTTCCTACTATGACCTCGGTGTAAAGACCGGCGAAATGGCGGCAAAGATCCTCAAGGGCGAAGCCAAAGTTTCCGACATGCCCATCGAATATGCATCCGCAACGAAGATGTACAACGCCGACATCTGCAAGGAGCTCGGCATCACCGTTCCCGACGGATACACGCCGATCGCGTGATCCGGGAAAGGAAAACGCTATGGAACTTCTCTCCGCTTTGCCGGGAGCCGTCGCCCAGGGACTTGTTTGGGGAATTATGGCAATCGGCGTATACATTACCTATAAAATACTGGATATCGCCGATCTCACGGTCGACGGCTCCATCTGCACCGGCGCCACCGTTTGTGCCATGCTCATGATCAACGGCGTTCCCGTTTGGCTGGCGCTGCTTGCCGCCCTGCTTTCGGGCATTCTCGCCGGTGCACTGACGGGCGGTCTGCACATCGTTTTAGGTATTCCCGCGATCCTTTCGGGCATCCTCACGCAGCTTGTGCTGTGGTCGGTCAACCTGAAGATCATGGGCAAGGCAAACCAGCCGCTGTCCGCGCGAAACTATCGGGTGCTGTTGTCCCAGATGAACATTCCCGCCGCGATCGTCATTCTCGTCATTTGCTCGATCCTGCTTGTGGCGCTTTTGTACCTCTTCTTCGGAACAGAGCTCGGCGCGGGCATCCGTGCGACGGGCATCAATCCGGCGATGAGCCGCGCACAGGGCATCAACACGAACATCACGAAGCTCATCGGTCTTGCGCTTTCAAACGGCATCGTGGCTTTCTCCGGTGCGCTGCTCTGTCAGTATCAGGGATATGCCGACATCAACATGGGCAAGGGCGCTGTTGTCATCGGTCTTGCCGCCGTGGTGATCGGTGAGGCGGTCATTTCCAAGCTGCCGCCGAACTTTGCCATCCGCCTTTCCGGCGTGATCATCGGCGCGGTCATCTATTACATCGTGTATCAGATCATCATTTTCATCGGTCTTGACACGGATCTGCTCAAGATGTTCTCGGCGATCGTCGTTGCAGTCTTCCTCGGCGCGCCCTATGTCAAAAAGCAGATCACCGCCCGCCGCGGCATCCAAAAAGGGGGTAAGACCAATGCTTGAGCTGCAGAATATCAAGAAAGTGTTCTACCCCGGAACGATCAATGAAAAGGTTGCCCTTTGTGACTTGAACCTCAAGCTGGAGGACGGCGAATTCGTGACGGTGATCGGCGGCAACGGCGCCGGAAAAAGCACCATGCAGAACATCATTTCCGGCGTGTTCCGTCCGGATGCGGGCAGGGTGCTGCTCGACGGCATCGACGTCACCCCGCTGCCTGAATACAAGCGTGCGAAATATCTCGGCAGGGTGTTTCAGGATCCTTCCATGGGCACGGCGGCGGATATGCAGATCGAGGAAAACCTTGCTCTTGCCTATCGCCGCGGCAAACGCCGCACGCTGCGTGCGGGCATCACGAAAAAGGAACGTGAGGAATACAAAAAGCTCCTCACCGAGCTGGATCTGGGACTGGAAGAGCGCATGACGGCAAAGGTCGGCTTGCTGTCCGGCGGACAGCGGCAGGCGATCACGCTGCTCATGGCGTCCCTCAGCTGCCCGAAGCTGCTGCTTTTGGATGAGCACACGGCTGCCCTCGATCCGAAAACGGCGGCAAAGGTGCTGGAGATCACACAGCGCATCGTCGAAAGCAACCATCTGACAACGCTGATGATCACGCACAACATGCGCGACGCCATTGCCTACGGCAACCGTCTGATCATGCTGCATGAGGGACGCATCGTCGTGGACGTTTCCGGCGAGGAAAAGAAAAACCTCACCGTCGAGGATCTTCTTGCCCTGTTCACCAAAGCCAGCGGCACGGTCTTTGCAAACGACAGAGCCATTCTGTCGGAATAATCAAAACAGGATTGAGGGCAAACGCCCTCAATCCTGTTTTTGCTTTCTGTCGCGCAGGCGCGGAATGTCGATGCGCAAAATGCCGATCAGGACCGAGGAAAGCGTCAGCACCTCGCACGCCACACCGGTGTATGACCCGACCGAAAAATTGTAGATCAGCCAGCAGCTCGATGTCAGCAGCGTCAAAAGGCGCAGCAAAAACAGGTTGCTGCTGCCGAACGCAACGGTGGAGACCACCTTGGCAAAGCCGGTGAGAAAGCTCTTAAAGCCCGCCCACGTCAGAAGCGCAAACGCCGCAAACATCGCACTGAACAGCACCCGCGCCCACCGCGTGTTCCTGCCGCGCAGCACCATGCTGCGGAACACCATATTGCGCACGCAGCCGATGAGGTTCATCGCCACTCCCGTCCACGCGCCGAGCAGCGCATATTGCAGCGCAAACAGCAGCTCGTTCGTTGTGCGCAGCACCATCACGCGGTCGTGCCGCTTGCACTGAAACGCCAGCACCGCCGCCAACACGCCCAGTGCACCGATCACCTGTATACACACCTGCATTTTGCGCATCCCCTTGCATTTTTCTTCCGTACATGATATATATGAAAAGAGAAAAAGTCAAGAAATGTGCGATATGTTTGTTATCGAACATATCGCCGCACAAAAAAGGAGCAGCATCATGGCACTGAACAAGCGGCAAGCCGCCATTCTTACCTATCTCAAAGCGCACGGGCGCGCATCGGTGAAAGCCCTTGCCGCACGGTTTTTCGTCAGCGAAATGACGGTGCGGCGTGATTTGGGGCAGATGGAAAGTCTCGGCTATGTGCAGCGCTATTCGGGCGGTGCTGTGTATCAACAGGAGGAAAGCGCCATGCCGATCGCTTTTCGCCGTCTGCTGCACGCCGACGAAAAGGCACAGCTTTCCCGTCATGCGGAAAAATATCTGCATGACGGGCTGACGGTGTTTCTCGACAGCTCCTCCACCTGTATGCATCTTGTGCCGCTGCTCGCCGCTTATCGGGACATCCGCATTCTCACCAACTCCGTCCCCTGCCTGCTGGCGGCGGCAAAGCACCACATTCCCTGCACGGTCGCAGGCGGCGACTATCTGGAAAAGGACATGTGCACCTTCGGCAGCGAGACCGAGCGGTTTTTGGAGCGGTATAACACGGACGTTGCGTTCTTTTCGGCAAGCGCCCTCTCGGACGACGGGCTCATCACCGACCGCGACGCGGCACAGACCGCCGTGCGGCGGGTGGTGCTGCAAAGGAGCGCACAAAACGTTTTTCTGTTCGACAGCACCAAGCTACACAAAAAATTCCTCCACACGGTTTGCCGTGCGGAGGAAGTCGATGAAATCATTCTTTTATAATCCGAAGTGCTCGCGCAGAATGGGGATCAGGTGATCGGCGACCTTGCGATGTCCCGCGCGCAGCGGATGCAGCGGATCGGGCGGCAGCCAGCCGGCGGTGTCCACCGTGAAAATGTCCGTGCTGTGTTCCTTGTTATAATCGGCGACAAGCGCGATGATCTCGTCGTGGAACGCGCCGCAGAACGGCGTGATGGCAGCAATCTTTGCGTGCGGATTTTTGGCGACGACTGCGTCGAGCAGACGGCGATAAGCGGCGGTAAACGTGTCAACGGGAACGCCGCGATCGTTTGTGCCGTGGTTGATGAGGACATAGTCCGCCGCGGGATAGGTCACCGGCGCGCCGTCAAAGCAGAAGCCGTACATGTCCGGTGCAGGCGGCACCGCGCCGCAGCCGGTACGGGTGGCGCCCACCGCGCCATAGGCGCAGGCAAGCGGCTCCAGCCCCAGTGCCGTCGCCGTCAGACAGCCGTAGGTTGCCAAAAAATCGTCCTCATACGGGCGGTTTTCCTGATCTGCGGGAATCGGCGCATACTGCGCGTCGATCAGCACGCCCTCGGTGATGGAGTCGCCGATCAGCTCGATGGTCTTTTTCGTCTGCGGCGGCAGTGCGGCGCAGTCGTCGGCGTCAAAGCCGAGGAAATGCACCTTTCCGCCCAGCGGATGATACCAGCGGTTCATGGTCTCCTGTCCGCCTTTATAGATCACCGTGACGCGGTGCTCCCCGTCGGCGCGGCAGTGCACGCGCATATAGTGATCCACCGTCGCTTCCGCCATGTCGCCGCCATCCACGGAAACCCACAGGTGCGGCAGCGCAGACGGGATGTTGTGAATATCAAAGTGCATCACCGCCATCGTGCCCTTGAAAGCAAATTCGAATTTTGAGCCCGCCGCCGTCGTCGCCATGCCGCCGGTGAGCGGCGCCCAGCGTCCGGTGAAGCGCACGGATGCATGATCATACGCAAAAAACATGAAAACCCCTCCGAAAAAGCAAAATACCGCCGCGAGCGGTGTTGCTCGCGGCGGCTTGGCTGGGATGGCTGGAGTCGAACCAGCACGAGCAGAGTCAAAGTCTGCTGTCCTACCGCTAGACTACACCCCAGTGTAGGAAATAAAAAAAGATCGACTTGCGCCACGCAAGTGCCGTAAGCGATCTGTTTTTTAAGATGGGGTGGAAGATGGGACTCGAACCCACGGTCTCCAGAGCCACAATCTGGCGCTTTAACCAACTAAGCTACATCCACCATATGGCGCGCCTGAAGGGACTCGAACCCCTGACCCTCTGCTTAGAAGGCAGATGCTCTATCCAGCTGAGCTACAGGCGCATTTTGACAATCGCCGCAAGGGCGGCGCGTTGTTTTTGGAGCGGGTGATGGGAATCGAACCCACACAACCAGCTTGGAAGGCTGGGGTTCTACCACTGAACTACACCCGCATGATCAAAGCGTTGTTTATGATACCACAGGATGGCACACTTGTCAAGTTAAATCTTCAAGATTTTTCCGCTTTCACCAGCATCAGTATCCCCTCCGCCTGCTCGCCGTAGAGATCAAAAGTCCAAAGCGGAGAACCCAGCTGCTTTTCCACCGTTTCAAAGAAATAGTTGCCGCTTTTTACAAACAGCGCCGCATTTTCATATTTTCCCTCGGCAAAGCGCAGCTCCACCGTCGTTTCCCCCGCCGTCACCGCCGCGGCGATCTTTTCGGCGATGTCGTGGCGGCTGTAGCTGTCTATGTACCGACCGGTGCGGCGGTAATAGTTTGCCGCGGTCGCGGTGCAGGTCGGGATACCGATGTTGTCCGTGCTGACCGTGTGGGAAATTTCGATCTCCGACGTGGTGAGATTGAAATAGTTATGCCGCAAAATGTCGTCGGAGTCATCCCATGTGACGTCCAGATGATAGTTCTCGCCGTCCACCGTCACCATGTTCCACATGTGCGCGCCGCCGCTGCCGTCCTTGCCGTTCACCAGCGTGCACGGCATGCCGCTTTTGTTCAGAAGCCACTGCATGGCGCGCGCATAGCCCTCGCACACCGCGCGACCGTTCACCAGCGCACCGTAGGCATCATACAGCGACAGCGTCTCGGTGTCCTCTTTTTCATAGGTGCAGTGTTCCGCCAGCCAGTCGTGCAAAAAAAGCTCGGTCTCAAACGCATCCTTTCCCGCCGCCTGCGCCAGCACCGCCTCGCCCGCCTTTTCCAACTCAGAAAGCGCCGTCTGCCGCTCTGCGGCATCCATGGTATACAATAAGATCATACGGTGATAGGACGCGTCCGCGTTTTTCTCATAGCCCTCGATGCCATAGTGGCGCGACAAAAAGAAAAACTGCGGGTTATCGTTGGTGAATGCCGTATACAGGCGGTACATTTCCTCTTGTGTCATGAGCGGATGGGACAGCGTGACCGCCACGCCGTTGCCGGTGACCGGCTTTTCCCCCGCCACCGTGACGGTCTCGTCGGTACGCATGCCGTCCGTCACCGCCGTGTAGAGATCGCCGTAGTCCGCCTGCATCTCTTCCCCCAGCGCGCGGTAGCACCAGTTGTTCTGAAATTCCTCCAGGTATTTTTCGCTCTCAAAATGCGGCACGAAAGGCAGCGCGCAGCCGACAAGCCCCACGCACAGACAAACGATCGCCGAAAGAGAAATCAGACGTTTCACACGCTACCCTCCGAAATGTGTTTCATACGGCACGCTCTGCACCGAAAAGCCCGCCTGTGCCATGGCGGTCAGCACCGCTTCATAGCGGTGAAAATGATAGATGCGGATGTTTGTGTCCGCTGCGGCGGTGAGCGCCGCAAAATCCGCCGAAAACGGGCGGCTCGGCACAAGATAGGTTTCGAGCGCCCCTTTCAGCAGCGACAGTGCGATGTCCGCCTGTCCGCGCTTTGCCGCGACGGCCAGAAGCTCCGCCGCCTGGTTGGCAAAAAGGCGCACCCGCCCTGCGGGAAACGCGGCGCGCAGCCCGCTTGCGTCGGTATAGCTTACCGCCTCTGACAGCGTCACCGGCACACCGTCTCCATAGTACTGCAAAAGCGACTGCACCCCCGCCGCATCCAGCGTCACCGCAAAATCGCCGACAAAGGACGACGGCGCCGCCGCCAAAAGGATGCAGCCGTTTTGCGGCTCGATGCGCAGAGCGGTGACAAGCACGGCGTCGTCGGCGCAAAAGCGCACCGCCACCGTCACCGGCTCCCCGCTCACGGACGCGGTCTTTGCCGTCTCCTGCGGTGCTGCGTCCGTCTGTCTTGCACGCGCGACGCCCATTATGCCGCAAAGCAGCAAAACGACCGACAAAAGCGGTAAGAGCACCGTCATTTGTTTTTCGATGGACAATCGCCGCAAACAGAGCTTTCGCATATGCTTTCTCCTTATTATATAGATATGCTGCAAATATTGCAAATTTTTTTGAAAAACCTCTTGACAAATTCAAAGTTTTGAATTATTATAATGTTGTAATCTTTCAAAGGTGGTGGTTGCATGGACGATGCGGACATTTTAAGACGCTTTAAGGAGCGCGGGCTGCGCCCGACGCAGCAGCGCATCGCGCTGTATCGCTATCTTGCGACGCACCCCTGTCACCCGACGGCGGAGACCGTCTTTCAGGCGCTGCAGCCGCAGCTGCCCTCCTGCTCACTGATGACGGTGTATAACGGTCTTGCCGCGCTTGAAAACGCGGGACTGCTGCAGGTCATCACCATCGACGCCGCGCACAAGCGGTTCGATGCCGACGTCAACCCGCACGGGCACTTTCGCTGTGATCGCTGCGGCACGGTATATGATTTCCCGCTGCCGCCGATAAATATGCAAAGCGGTGCGCTTTCGGGCTTTGTCGTCGAAAAAACCGACTTTTACTGTTCCGGCATTTGCCGCACCTGCGCCAAAAACGGAACGGTCGAAGATACATGAAGGAATTTATAATATTTGGAGGTAATGGTTATGAAAAAGTTTGTTTGTCCGATCTGTGGGTATGTCTATGAGGGCGATGAGATGCCGGAGGGCTTCGTTTGCCCGCAGTGCAAAGCGCCCGGTTCCAAGTTCAAGGTGATGGATGAAACCGCCGAAAAGGTTTGGGCGGCAGAGCATGTTGTCGGCGTCGCCGCCGGCACCGATCCGCGCATCCTCGAGGGTCTGCGTGCCAATTTTGAGGGTGAGTGCAGCGAAGTCGGTATGTATCTCGCCATGGCGCGCGTCGCGCACCGCGAGGGCTATCCCGAGATCGGGCTTTACTGGGAGAAAGCCGCTTTTGAAGAAGCGGAGCACGCCGCGAAGTTCGCCGAGATGCTCGGCGAGGTCGTGACCGATTCCACGAAGAAAAACCTCGAAATGCGCGTTGACGCCGAGCACGGCGCGACCGCGGGCAAGTTCGAGCTTGCCAAGCTTGCAAAAGAGCTGGGTCTTGACGCCATCCACGATACCGTGCATGAAATGGCGCGCGATGAAGCCCGCCACGGCAAGGCCTTCGAGGGGCTTTTGAAGAGATATTTCTGATCTTCCGAAAAAAGAAAAACGGCGGCACAAAGTTCTTGCTTTGTGCCGCCGTTTGTGCTATACTGACGCTGATTTTTCGAGAGAGCGGTGAGAAATATGAAAAAGTGGTATATTGTGCACGGCGATAATGCCGAAGCGCTGAAGCTCGTTTTTGCAAGCGTCAGCCGCTATACAGCGGTATCCTGCGTGCGTCCGGAGCAGTTGACCGACGAAATCAAAAGAGACGGCAGCCTCATCTATATCGGCGTCAAAGGACTTCTCACCGTCCCGAAAGACGGCTATCGGATCAAGGCGTACCGAAACGAGAACGGCAACGAGGTCATTCTTCTGGACGGCGACGGATATGCAAACGAGTTGTACGCCGCCGTGGATTTTGAAAATGTGTACCTGGTGAAAGCCATAGATGCCGACACCCACATGCCGACATACTTTTTCAACGACATCTTCGGCTCCTATCCCCTGCCGGAGTATGACGAGAGCTTCACGCCGTTTATCAAAGAACGTGCCCTTTGGTCGTGGGGATATGTCATTTATGACTACAAGGGATACATCGACCACATGCTGCGGTTGAAGCTGAACGAGCTGATCATCTGGAGCGATTTTCCGCCCGAAAACGCCGACGAGGTCGTCGCCTATGCGCACAAAAAAGGCGTTCGCATCATCTGGGGCTTTTCCTGGGGCTGGTCGACATCCTGTGGCGACACACGCATCGGCGCCGATGAATTGGAGAAAATGATGGACAAAGCCGCCGCGACCTATGAAAGGGACTATGCCCATCTCGGCGGCGACGGCATCTATTTCCAGACCTTCACGGAAACCAAAGAGGAGAAAATCGGCGGCATGCTCATCGCAAAGGCAGCGGTCACGCTGGTGAACAAAACCGCGGAAAAGATCCTCAAAAATCACCCCGACCTCAAGATCCAGTTCGGGCTGCACGCCACATCGGTCAGAGATAAGCTTGCATATATCCGTGAGGTCGATCCGCGGGTGACGATCCTTTGGGAGGATTGCGGCGCTTTCCCCTATGCCTATATTCCCAAGGCGCGGGGCGATTTTGAGGAAACGCTCCTGTTCACCGAAAAGATCAAAAACCTCAGGGACGGCGGCTTCGGCACGCTGTTCAAGGGCATGTCCGTTTTGAACTGGGACACCTTTCGGCATCAGCCGGGTCCCTATGTTCTCGGCGAGCACAGCCGGAAAGCCATCACGGAGAAAGCAGAAGAAAAGCGGAAATATTGGAAATATCTGCAGGCATATTGGCTGGCAAACGCGAAGTATGTGAAAAAGACGGTTGAGGCACTGGACAGCAACACGCTGGTTGCCGCACTGGTGGAGGACGGTGCCTTTGAGGAAAAGCTGTGGTTCCCCGTCGCCCTCTATGCAGAGATCCTGTGGGATCCTCACCGCGACACAGAGACCATCCTGACAAAAGCCGCTCTTTTGCCGGATGTCTGCTTCGGATAAAATGAAGGCGCTGTCACTTGCAAAGTGACAGCGCCGTTTTTTTGTTTTTATTCTTCGAAGCCGTTGGGGTTTTGGGTCTGCCAGCGCCAGGTGTCGCGGCACATGTCGTCGACGGTCTTTTCGGTCTTCCAGTGCAGCACCGCTTCCGCCTTGTGCGGATCGGAATAGCAGGTGGCGATGTCGCCGGGGCGGCGGGGCGTCACCTTATAGGGCACCTTGACGCCGTTGACGCGTTCAAACGCTTTCACAAGGTCGAGCACACTCGTGCCCTTGCCCGTGCCGAGGTTGAAGACCTCAGCGCCCGTGTTTTTCAGCGCAAAATCAGTCGCCTTGACATGTCCCTTCGCCAGATCCACCACATGGATATAATCGCGCACGCCCGTGCCGTCCGGCGTGTCATAGTCGTCGCCGAACACGGAGAGGAACGGGCGCTTGCCGATGGCAACCTGCGAGATATACGGCATGAGATTGTTCGGGATGCCGTTCGGGTTTTCGCCGATCTTGCCGCTTTCGTGCGCGCCGATGGGATTGAAGTAGCGCAGAAGCACCACGCTCCAGTCGGGGTCGGACACGCAAACGTCTTTCAAGATCTCCTCAATGATATACTTCGTGCGGCCATAGGGGTTGGTGACCTCGCCGGTGTGATACGTCTCCAGAAGCGGCGACGGATTGGACATGCCGTAAACGGTGGCGGAGGAGCTGAAGATCATGCGCTTGCAGCCCGCCTCTGCCATCACGCGGCACAGCGTCACCGTGCCGCCGACATTGTTATCATAATATTCAAGCGGCTTTTGCACCGACTCGCCGACCGCTTTCAGACCGGCGAAATGAATGACAGCGTCGATCTTGTTTTCCGCAAAAATCTTGCGCAGCCCCGCCTCGTCGCGGATGTCGCACTCATAGAACGGAAAATCTCGTCCGCTCAGCTCCTTCACACGCTGCAGCGCGATCGGGCTGGCGTTATAATAGTTATCCAGCACCACGATGTCATAGCCCGCCGCCAGCATCTCAATGCAGGTGTGCGAACCGATAAATCCACAGCCTCCGGTAATAAGTATTGCCATTTTCATCCCTCCGGTGTATAATATGGGAAAGAGTTCTCTTTCTGCCATTATTATACGCGACTGCGCGGCGAATGACAAGAGAATTTTGTTGCATGAACATGAAAAAAACTACAGAAAGCGGTTGAAAAAGATGGAAAATCGGAAACCTACACTTATCATCATGGCGGCGGGCATGGGCAGTCGCTTCGGCGGTCTGAAACAGCTCACCCCTGTCGGTCCTGCCGGCGAGCTGATCATCGACTATTCCATCCACGACGCCCTTGAAGCGGGCTTCGGCAAGATCGTTTTTGTGATCAAGCACGCGATTGAGGAAGAATTCAAGGAGCACATCGGCAACCGCATTGCCGCCATTGCACCGGTCGAATATGTTTTTCAGGAGCTTGACCGCCTGCCTGCAGGCTTCACCGTTCCCGACGGGCGCGAAAAGCCGTGGGGCACGGGACACGCGATCCTTTGCTGCGCGGGTGTCGTGGACGGGGCTTTCGCCGTTATCAACGCCGACGACTACTATGGCAGAGAGGGCTTCCGCCTGTTGGCGGAATTTCTCAAAAAGCCACAGGACGGCGAGAAAAAGCATCTTGCCATGGCGGGCTATCTGCTGAAAAACACGCTGACCGAGAACGGCTATGTCTCCCGCGGCGTGTGCGAGACCGATGAAAACGGCTTCCTTGTCTCCCTCACCGAGCGCACGCACATCGAGCTTGTGAACGGTGCGCCGATGTTCACCGAGGACGACGGCAAGACCTATACCCCGCTCGCCGACGACACCGTGGTGTCGATGAACTGCTGGGCGTTCCCCGACGGCAGCCTTGCGGTGTTCGGCAAGCTGTTTGAAGCATTTTTGCGCGCACACGGAACGGAAATGAAATCGGAATTTTTCCTGCCCTCTGTCGTGAACTATATGCTCGAAACGGGCATGGCGGACGCCACCGTGCTCACCACGCCGGACAAATGGTACGGCATGACCTATTCCGCCGACCTGCCCGCCGTGAAAGCGGCGCTGGCAGACATGACAAAGCGCGGCATCTATCCCGAAAAGCTGTGGAAGTGAGGTAAATTTTTATGTCTATTGAAAAAAGTGCATTCGGTACGCTGCCCAACGGCACTGCCGTCACCCGTTATACCCTGTCAAACGGCACCCTTTCCGTGTCGGTGTTGGACTACGGCGCTACCATACAGTCGATCGTTTACGGCGGCGTGGACGTGGTGCTGGGGTTTGCAAGCGCCGCCGACTACGCCACCGTCAACAAGAACTATCTCGGTGCCACCGTCGGACGCTATGCCAACCGCATTAAGGACGGCAAATTCACCTTGAACGGCAAGACCTATACGCTGGCGAAAAACAACGGCGCCAACCACCTGCACGGCGGCGACGTCGGGTTTGACAAAAAGATGTGGGACATGACGGCGACAGACGGCGACGCGCCGCAGCTGCGCGCACGCTGTGTTTCCCCTGACGGCGAGGAGGGCTATCCCGGCACACTGACGCTGACGGTCACCTTCACGCTGCGCGGCAGCGCGTTGTCCATTGTCTATGACGCTGTGAGCGACGCCGACACCGTTGCCAATTTCACCAATCATGCCTATTTCAATCTCGCCGGAAAAGGCGACATCTTAGGCACACTGGTCACCGTGCACGCCGACGCCTATACCGCCACCGACGACGGGCTGATCCCGCTTGCGATCACACCTGTGGACGGCACGCCGCTCGATATGCGAAAGGAAGTGCGCCTCGGCGACGTCATCCGTTCGGACGAGCCGTCGATCAAGCGCTGCAAGGGACTTGACCACAATTTTGTGCTGCAGAACTACATCGGTGCACTGCGCACGGTGATGACGGCGAAAAACACCGAAAGCGGCATCGCCGTCGCGTGTGCGACCGATCTGCCCGGTGTGCAGATCTACAGCGGCAACGACCTTGCCATGCCGGTCGGCAAAAACGGACCGATCGGCGCCTATGCGGGTTTTTGCATGGAGACGCAGTTCTTCCCCGACACGCCCAACCGTCCGGATTTCCCGTCCTGCGTGCTGCGTGCGGGCGAGCCGTTCTCCAGCGAGACGGTGTATACATTTTCCCGCATTTGACATTTTTCGCGAAAGCGATTATACTTAAAGGAGATACCAGTTTATGCGTGTTATTACCGGCACTGCCCGCGGCTGCCGTTTGGAGACGCCCGCAGGACAAGCCACTCGCCCGACTGCGGAGCGCGTGAAGGAAGGGCTGTTTTCCGCCATTCAGTTTGAAATTGAGGGGCGGCGGGCGCTCGATCTTTTTGCAGGCTCCGGTCAGCTCGGCATTGAAGCGCTGAGCCGCGGTGCTGCGTCCTGCGTCTTTGTGGAGCAAAACGGGCAGACTGCGGAGCTTATCCGCCGCAATCTGCAGGCAGCAAAGCTGTTTTCGGCGGCGCAGGTCCTGACGACCGAGGCGCTCGGTTTTCTTGCCCGCTGCAGGGAACAGTTTGACCTTGTCTTTTTGGATCCGCCCTATGGCGACGAGCTGCTCACGCAGTGTCTTACGGCGGTCGAGCCGCACATTGCCGACGGCGGGCTGGTCGTCTGCGAAAGCGACGACGGGCAGGTGCTGCCGGAAACGGCGGGCACGCTTTGCGCCGATCGCACCTATCGGTACGGGCGCGTGCACATCACTCTGTATCGGAGGAAGCTATGAAGATCGCGATCTGCCCCGGCAGCTTTGATCCTGTCACGAACGGGCATTTGGATATTATTCGGCGCGCGGCGCGGCTTTTTGACAAGGTCATCGTCGCCGTCATGACAAACACCTCAAAAACGCCGGTGTTCACGCAGGCGGAGCGCGTGGAGCTTATCCGCCGCTGTGTCAGCGACATTCCCAATGTGGAAGTGGAGCAGTTCGGCGGTCTGCTTGCCGACTATGTGCGGGAGCGCAAAGCCACCGCCATCGTCAAGGGTCTGCGCGCCATGTCGGATTTTGAATATGAATTTCAGATGGCGCTCACCAACCGCAAGCTGTGCGAGCAGGCGGAAACGGTGTTTCTCACCACCAGCGCGCAATATATGTACCTGTCGTCCAGTCTGGTGCGGCAGGTGGCTGCCTTCGGCGGCGATATTTCCGATTTTGTTCCGGCATGCATTGCGCCGGACATCATAAAACGAATTCGAAAGGATGATCTGCAATGTCTGTAAGCGTAGAAGAATTGCTGGAAAAAATCGACGATATGCTTGACCGCGCCTGGAATATGCCGCTGTCCGGCGGCAAGTGCCTCATCGAGGCGGAGCAGCTGCGGGATATTCTTGACGACATCCGTGCAAATCTGCCTTCCGAGATCCGTCAGGCGAAAGCCATCGTGAACGACCGCACGGACATCGTTGCCACCGCGCGCAAGGAAGCGGAAAGCATCATCCGCACCGCCGAGGAGCGGCAGCGCTCCATGGTGTCCCGTGAGGAGATCGTGCTGCAGGCGCAGCAAAAGGCAAACGAGATGCTGACCAAAACGCAAAAGCGCACGAAGGAAATGCGCAAGAGCGCGCAGGACTTCACCGAGGAGCTGCTGAAAAAGACCGAGGACACGCTGGCACAGCAGCTGGTGGAAATTCGGCAGGCGCGCCAGGCAGTGCGTGCACCGGCGCAAAAGCTGATGTATGAAGAAGCCGAGAATAAATAATCATGACACATTAAACGGAGCGCCGCGAAAAATCGCGGCGCTCCGTTTTCTTATGATATTTTCAGCTGCAGGCGGAATTTATCGGCGATCATGGCGATGAATTCGCTGTTGGTCGGCTTGCCGCGACCGGTGTTGACCGTATAGCCGAAATAGGCATTGAGCGTGTCCACATCGCCTCTGTCCCACGCCACCTCGATGGCGTGACGGATCGCCCGCTCCACGCGGGACGAGGTGGTGGCGTGCTTTTTGGCGACGGCGGGATAGAGCCGCTTAGTGACGGCATTGATGATGTCCTCATCCTCGATCGCCATCAGGATCGCATCCCGCAGATATTGATAGCCCTTGATGTGGGCGGGAACGCCGATCTGATGAATGATCTCCGTCACCCGCATTTCCAGGCTGCCGTTGTCCGCCACCGTATACCGCACCTCGGGCACGGTGGGGCGCAGCTGCTTGCCGCACAGGGAAAAGATGCGGTTTGCCATCTGCGCCGCGTCAAACGGGCGCAGCACAAAATAGTCCGCACCGCCGAGGATCGCCTCACGCTCCATGTTGGGATTGTCAAATCCGGACATGATCATAAACTGCGGAATGCGCGTGAGCGAGCGCGTATAGATGCTCTTGATCACGCCGATGGCGTCCAGGCGCGGAAGGAAGAAATCCATCAGCACGACGTCGGGACGCATGGTACAGATCGCATCCACGGCT
Source organism: uncultured Oscillospiraceae bacterium (assembly GCA_900549155.1). Classification (GTDB taxonomy): domain Bacteria; phylum Bacillota; class Clostridia; order Oscillospirales; family Acutalibacteraceae; genus URNF01. The sequence continues at coordinate 18,210 of URNF01000018.1, forward strand.
TTCTTGCCGTCTTTTTCTATCGTTTCGACACAAAGGCCGCAATCCTGCATCGTCTTGGCGCACGGGACGCCGAAATGTTCGCTGTTGTCAACCAATAACACCTTGATTTGCTTTTCCATCACTCAATGACTCCTTTTTTCTTTTTGCCGGCAACATGATATTACCATATTTTGGTAAATTTTGCAATAGTTTACCAAAAATTTTTTCAAAAAATATTTTTTTCGCGGCAAACGCCGTTGAAAAACGCTGTCGCACAAAGGGTTTTTCCGCAGAAAGACCGTTTGCGGCATATTTCCTGTTGCGGAAAAAGAACGGGTATGATATAGTATTGTATGTTAGATTAGACAAAGCAAGCAGGGTACAATCGTTTTTTCAGCAAACAGCGTTTGTCGAAAATCTTCAGACCCGAAACGAGAAGATTTTCCCGTTTTGGAAGTCGAAGAACGCAGACATACTGTATGTATTTCAAGTGATGAGACAAACAAAACGGAAAAATATTCCGTTTGGGGAACGGTTGTAGCCCTGATTGGTTTGTCTGCATATGGAGGGAAATATGAATAAGCTATGGGATTGGATCTGCCGCTATAAAATTGCGGTGACGGCAGTTTTCGCTGTCCTGGCGATCGGTGCGGCGACCGTCGGAACGGTCGTCATTGTTTCCCGTCGGCGCGCGCGTGCGGCACAGGCGACGGCAACCACCACTGCCACGCAGACCACGACGATGCCGACAACCGTGCTGACGACGACAGAGCCCGTCACCACCACACTGCTCACGACCGTCACCCAAAAGACGACGCGCAAAACCACCAAGCGCACCACCCGCCGCACGGTCGCACCGCCGCCCATTGTGGTTGAGCCTGACAATGTGAAGGACGACACCGTGAAAAAGCCGGATGCTTCCGTGACCAAGCCCGCCGCCACACCGGACACCAAAAACGGCGTGACGCTGCAATATGTGCGGGAGAATTTCGAAGGTTCAAAGCACATCATCGGCATGGACGTTTCCCGTCACCAGGAGGAAATCGACTGGAAAAAGGTCAAGGCAGCGGGTATCGAGTTTGCCATGATCCGCTGCGGCTACCGTACCACGGTCGGCGGCAAGGTCTATGAGGATGCCAACTTCAAGAAAAACATCGAAGGAGCGCTGGATGCCGGCGTGAAGGTGGGCATCTATTTCTTCTCTGCCGCCGTCAATGAGACTGAGGTGCTGGAGGAAGCGGCGTTCGTCATCGAGGTGTTAAAGCCGTATAAGGACAGGATCACCTATCCCGTCGCCTATGATTTCGAAATTCTCGGGCAGGATCGCGCCAAGAACCTCACCGCGACCGCCATGACGGATCACGCGATCGCCTATATGGACACGATCGCCGACGCGGGCTATGTTCCCATGCTGTACGCCAGCCGCAACGCGCTGTGGAACAACTGGGAGATGGGGCGTCTTTCCGCCTATCGCGTGTGGCTTGCACAATATGTCAATCTGCTCAGTCAGAAGCGCTATAACGGCGCGCATGTCATGTGGCAGTGCGCCAGCGACGGCAAGGTGGACGGCATCAAGGGCAATGTCGATCTGAACATTGCCTATACCGATCTGTCGCGCGTGTCCTCGCCGTATCTGTCGACGATCGACCCCAAGGATTTTGAAAAGACCTTCCCCGGCTTCACATTCAGTCCCGTGTGCGAAGAGGTGGAATCGACCGCCAACGTCAATGCGCGCATCTCGCCCTATACCGACCGTCCCAACAAATGGACATCCGTGAAAAAGGGCGACCGCCTGCTGCGCACCGGTGTGGACACGAAAAACGGCTGGTCGCGGATCGAATATAACGGTGTGACGCTGTATATCTCCTCAAAATATCTGAAGTTTGTGCGCACCACGCAGACCACGACAACGACCACGACCACCGCGCCGCCGACAACGACCACAACCTCCCCCACCACGACCGAACCGTCCGTGACCACTACAGAGGAAGACCCGACAACCACAACCGATGCAGAAACCAAAGAACCGTAAAATTCCTTCCGCCGCCGAATTTTCGGCGGCGGATTTGACAAAAAACGGAAAATATTGTATACTCATCCTGCCGTTTAACCACAATATATATATACGGATGTGGAAAGGATATTTTATGAAAAAATATGATTATCTGATCGTCGGCAGCGGACTCTACGGTGCAGTCTTTGCGCACGAAGCCATGCGGCACGGAAAGCGGTGTCTGGTCGTCGAAAAGCGCGATCACACCGGCGGCAACATTCACTGTGAGGAACAGGCGGGCATTTTGGTGCATCGCTACGGCGCGCACATTTTCCATACCAACGACCGCCGCGTGTGGGACTATGTCAACGCGCTGTCGGAGTGCAACCGCTATACCAACTCGCCCGTTGCCAATTTCCACGGCGAGATCTATAACATGCCCTTCAACATGAACACCTTCAACAAGATGTGGGGTGTCGCAACGCCCGACGAGGCGCTGGCGAAGATCAACGAGCAGCGCGCGGAGATCACCGACACGCCGAAAAATCTGGAAGAACAGGCGATCAGCCTTGTCGGCAGAGATATTTATGAAAAGCTCATCAAGGGCTACACCGAAAAGCAGTGGGGACGCGACTGCACCGCCCTGCCCGCCTTTATCATCAAGCGGCTGCCGGTGCGCCTGACCTATGACAACAACTATTTCAACGACCGCTATCAGGGCATTCCCGAGGCGGGCTATGACGCGTGGATCGACAAGCTGCTCGACGGCGCAGATGTCCGCCTTTCGACCGATTTTCTCGCAAACCGCGAGGAACTGACGGCGCTGGCGGAGCACATCGTCTACACCGGCACCATCGACGCCTATTATGACTATTGCTTCGGCAAGCTGGAATATCGCAGTCTGCGGTTTGAGACAACGCTTTTGGACGAAAAGAACCATCAGGGCGTTGCCGTCGTCAACTACACCGATCGCGAGACGCCCTATACCCGCGTCATCGAGCACAAGCACTTTGTGTTCGGCGACCAGCCGCAGACGGTCATCACCAAGGAATATCCGCGCACCTGGCAGGAGGGCGACGAGCCGTATTATCCCGTCAACGACGAGAAAAACCAGGCGCTCTATGCCCGCTATGCGGCGCTGGCGGAAAAAGAGGACATTATTTTCGGCGGCAGACTCGCCGAATACCGCTATTATGACATGGACAAGGTCATCGCCTCGGCATTGGCAAAAATCGACGAGGTTTTCGGAAAGGATGCATAACATGGCAGACGTTAAGGTTTCGGTCATCATGCCGGTCTACGGTGTGGAAAAATTTGTCGGCAAGGCGATCGAAAGCATTCAGGCACAGACCCTCACGGATTTTGAATTTCTCATCGTCGATGACGGCACAAAGGATCGCAGCGGCATCATCTGCGACGAATATGCCGCAAAGGATCCGCGCCTGACGGTCATTCACAAGGAAAACGGCGGCGCGCCGTCCGCCCGCAATGCGGCAATGGACATTGCCAGGGGCAAATACTATTATTTCATGGACTCCGACGACTGGGCAGAGCCGACGATGCTGGAGGACATGGTGGCGCTGGCGGAAAAGACCGACGCCGAGCTGGTCGTCACCGGCTACTATATCGACACCTACTACAGCGACACGGAATACTACACCCAGGAGCAAACGCAGCCGGACGCGCTATATGAAAGCAAGGATGCGTTCCGCCGCGCGGCATATGCGCTGTTTGACGCCAATCTGCTGTATACCCCCTGGAACAAGCTCTACAGCGGTGAGTATCTCCGCAAAAACAACCTGCGCTTTTCCGACACGTTTTGGGACGACTTCCCGTTCAACCTCTCGGTGATCCGCGACATTGAGCGCGTGGCAGTCTCCTCGGAGAAATACTATCACTTCATGCGTGCCCGCGCCGAAAGCGAAACGGCGAAATACCGCGCCGACATGTATGAAAAGCGCGAGGAAGAGCACCGCTGGATGGTCGAGCTGTATGACTATTGGGATCTGCACGACGAGGCGAGCATGGAGTTTGTCGCGAGACGGTATATCGAACGGGTGATCGGCTGCATCGAAAATGTTGCCAACCCCGCCTGCACGCTGCCGCGCAAGGAAAAGCGTGCGGAAATCCGCCGCATCATCAAGGACAAAAAGGTGCGCACGCAGCTGCCGCTGATGAAAGCGCGCTCCGGCTATATGAAGCTGATGCTCGTGCCCATTCGGATGGAGAATGCCGCTCTCACGCATTGGGAGGGCGCGGTCATTTCGTCCATCCGCAGAAAGCACACCAAGTCCTTTGCGGCACTGAAAGCCAACAGATAAAAAGGAAAGGAAAACGGGACATCAAACGATGTCCCGTTTTTTTATTACTGTATCGTGAAAAGCAGTTCCTTGCGGTTTTCGATGTCGAAAAGGCAGTTATACTGCACCCGTCGGTATTCCGACAGAAGCTCTGTATAGGGGGAGTCGTCCGACCAGCTGTAATAGTTCCCGTTGCTGTCGATATACCCCACCGTGTCCACCACCGGCAAGGTTTCGGACAGCTGCAGCAGATAGCGGTCATAATCGCTCATGCGCACGCCCGCCGTTTGCAGCAGCAGCGAGGAAAGATAGTTGCTGCTGAGCATATCCACCTGCTTTTCCTCAATGTCATAGTTTGCCCAAATGACAAACGGCGTGATGTGCCGCGCCTGCTGCTGTTCAAGGGTCAGATCGTTCACACTTGCCCCGAGCATCTCTTCGGAAAACGCCTGCTCGATCGCGGGCTGATGGTCGCCGAAAAGACAGATGAGGACGGGATGATCCACCGTTTCGAAATAGGCGATCAGATCCTTGAACGCATCATCCGAATACTTCATGAGCGAGAGATAGCGGTCGGTCTGCGGAAATTCGTCGGTTTCGGTGAGCCAGTTGTTCTGCCCGAAATTGTCTGCGTCCAGGCGGTAGCCGCCGTGGTTCTGCATGGTCACATTGAACATGAAATAGGGCTTTCCCGTGTCCCGCTGCTCATAGTCCTCGATGAGCAGCTTATAGTTATAGGCATCGCTGACATATTGCCGAATGAGCACATTTTCGCCCGGATAGAGTTCTTCCATCGTTGCCGCAAGCGTCGCAAGATCGCCGCTTTGCTGATAGGCGGTGAACGGCGTCATATCGAACAGCGTTTCCAATGTTCTGAACGGCGACAGCCCCAACAACGGATAAACGGCGGGGCGGTTCCAGCCGCGCGCATAATAGGGATGCTGGGCGCGCACTGTATAGCCCTGCGCCGCCAGCAGCCATGCCAGCGACGGCTGCTTGTCCTTCACATACAGCATATAGGCGCTGCTGCCCGACGGCAAAAACGCCATGCTGTGTCCCGTCAGGAACTCAAACTCCGTGTTTGCTGTGCCCGCGCCGATGACCGGCACATACAGATTGCCGCGCACCGTGTTTTCCTGCAGCGAGGAAATGAACGGCAGGCACGGCTCATTGATCTGCAGGTCGCCGAGCACCGACAGATCGGACAGCGACTCGTTCATGATGCAGATGATATCCGGCTGCACCGTGCTCTCCCCGTCATCCTCTATGTGTCCGACAAAGCCCTCGATCTCGTCCGCGTCATAGCCGTCGGGAGCGCTCATATAGAGATATTTGGTGTTGCCGAAAAAGCCATAGACAACGCCGTAGTTGCGATAGCCGCGCGTCTGATTCCAAAAGTCCGGCGCAAGCCCTGCGTCGGCAAACGCAGACGTGCCGTAGAACACCGCCAAAAACACCGCGACCGCCGCGCCGCACCCCACACGGGACAGCACACGGGCGAGCTTCGGGAAATGCGGCGTTTCCAGTCGCGCGCCGACAACGAGCAAAAAAACGAGCACCAGCGTCGCCGTGACGATCTGATAGTCGGGCAGATAGCTGTATTCATTCAGAATGGTGTCCGCGACGCCGATGGTGACGACATCCGCAGGCAGCAGCGGCGTGCCGCGATACAACTCCAGATAGTGACTGATGAGCGCCAGCACATACAAAAGCGGATTGACGATCAGCACCGACAAACGGAAGCTGCCCGACACGGCAAACACCAGCGCCATCAACAACAGCACCAAAAGATAGTTGATGCCGAAGCCGATATAGGTCATGTCATAGACAAAAACGCCGTTGAGCGCCTCGGTCATGGTGATCGTCACCACGGGCAGCAAAAACAGCAGCACCGTTTCCGCGCACCCGCGCAAAACGGGATCGCGCAGCTTTATGCGAAAAGCGATGAGCGCTCCGATGAGCAGCGGCGCGACAAGACAGCCGATAAACAACAAAACGCGCAGCGAGAACGCCTGCGACAAAAAGCTGTCGGCAAAGGCGATGACCGCCGCCAAAAGCAGGGCAGTCACCACCCCTGCCGCAATGCAGGAACATTTGCTGTGCGTTATGTCAAAATGGACTGTGCGCTTCTCCACCGCTTTGCGCTTCCTTTCTCAAAACATATAACAGAGTATAACACAAAACGGTGAAGATTGCACGAACTTTTTCTTACATCAGTGCGCAGATGCGCGCAGAGAATGCGACAGGATCTTCGACGGGCAGTCCCTCGATGAGCAGCGCCTGATCATAGAGCAGCTTGGCATACTCCGAGAGTTTTTCCTCGTCGCCGTCCTTTTGCAGCGTCTGCAGCTTTGCAAAGATCGGGTGGGTGGCGTTAAGCTCCAGCACGCGCTGTGCTTTCATGCCGCCCGCATTCGGCATGGACGAAAGCACCTTTTCCATCTCGATGGACAAAGCGCCCTCGCTGGACAGGCAGACGGGATGGGTCTTCAGGCGCGTCGACACCTTCACGGATTTCACCTTGCCGTCAAGCGCCTTTTGCAGCGCCGCAAGCAACGGCTCGTTTTCCTTGTCCGCTTCTTCGTCCGCTTTCTTTTCATCCTCAAAGCCGAGGTCACCCGCAGAGACGGATTTGAATTCCTTGTCCTCGAAGCTGTGCAGCATTTGCAGCGCAAATTCATCCACATCGTCGGTCAGATACAGGATTTCAAAGCCGTGATCGCGCACCGCCTCGGTCTGCGGCAGCTTTTCGATCTTGTCGGGCGTGTCGCCGCAGGCATAATAGATATACTTCTGCCCTTCTCCCATCCGCTCGACATATTCATGCAGCGTGACGAGCTTTTTCTCCTTTGAGGAGACAAACAGAATGAGATCCTGCAGCATATCCTTGTGCATGCCGTAGTCGTTATAGACGCCGAATTTCAGCTGCAGCCCGAAGTTCTTATAGAACTTTTCATACGTCTCGCGGTCGTTTTCCAGCATGGACAGCAGCTCGCTGTGGATCTTCTTTTCCAGTCTGCCGGCAATGACCTTCAGCTGACGGTCATGCTGCAGCATCTCGCGGGAGATGTTCAGCGACAGATCCTGCGAGTCCACAAGCCCTTTCACAAAGCTGAAATGATCCGGCAGCAAATCGGCACACTTGTCCATGATCAGCACGCCGCTGGCATACAGCTGCAAGCCCTTTTCATACTCACGGGTGTAGTAGTTAAAAGGCGCGGTCGCGGGGATGAACAGCAGCGCGTTATAGGTCGCCGCGCCCTCGGTGCTCGAATGGATCACCCGCAGCGGATCGGTGTAGTCGTTGAATTTCGCCTTATAGAACGCGTTGTATTCCTCAGGCGTAATCTCGTTTTTGTTCTTCTTCCACAGCGGCACCATGCTGTTGAGGGTGGTAAGCTCCATGTAGGTCTCATATTCCGGCTTTTTGTCCTCGCCGTCCGTGCCCTCCTTGACCCGCGTTTTCTCCATTTCCATGCGGATGGGATAGCGGATATAGTCGGAATACTTCTTGACGATCTCCTCGATGCGGTATTGCTCCAGAAATTCGTCATAGTTCTCTTCGGCGGTGTTCTCCTTGATGTGCAGGATCACCTTGGTGCCGTGGCTGTCCTTCTCCGCCGGCTCTACTGTATAGCCCGCAGCGCCCTTCGATTTCCAGCAATAGGCTTCATCGCTGCCGAACGCGCGGCTCACGACCGTCACGCAGTCCGCCACCATGAACGCGGAATAAAATCCAACACCGAATTGCCCGATGATGTCCACATCGTCCTTCTGCTCGTTTTCCTTTTTGAAGGCAAACGAGCCGCTTTTGGCAATCGTGCCGAGGTTGCTCTCCAGCTCCTCCTTCGTCATGCCGATGCCGTTGTCCTCGACGGTCAGCAAACGGTTTGCCTTGTCCACCGTCAGATCGATCGTGAGATCGTCGCGGGTGATGCCCGTGAGATTCTCCTGCAAGGAGCGGTAGTATAGCTTGTCCATCGCATCGCTGGCGTTGGAGATCAGCTCACGCAGAAAGATCTCCTTGTGCGTATAGATGGAATTGATCATCATATCCAGCAGGCGCTTTGACTCCGCCTTGAATTGTTTTGTCGCCATAGGAAAGTCCCCTTACCGTTATAAAATTGGCACTCTCGTTCATTGAGTGCTAAATATACTATATACCATCTTCCCCGAAAGTGCAAGGGGTATTTGTTAAAAAAATGTAAAAAGGGCGGCAGACCGTTCGGTCTGCCGCCTCAGTGTGTCAAAAAACTTGTTTTTTGACACACTGTGAGGCTGTCTAAAAACCGCAGGAGCAAGGAAACCGCCCCCGTCGGCGTATGTGACATACGC
>URNF01000019.1 GCA_900549155.1 uncultured Oscillospiraceae bacterium
GCTGATAAGCATCACGATTCCAAACAGTGTGACTAGTATTGGTGCTTGGGCCTTTAGTGGCTGTACCGGGTTGACAAGCATCATCATTCCGGACAGTGTGACGAGTATAGGCGATGGAACTTTTTTCGATTGCACGGGTCTGACGAGCGTCACCATTCCAAGTGGCGTGACAAGTATAGGTGACGAGGTTTTTTATGGGTGTACGGGGCTGATAAGCATCACGATTCCAAACAGTGTGACTAGTATTGGTGCTTGGGCCTTTTATCGCTGCTCAGGGTTGACGAGCGTTACGATTCCGAATAGTGTAATAAGAATCGGCTATGCTGCTTTTTCCGGCTGCACGGGTCTGACAAGCATTACGATTCCGGATGGCGTGATGAGCATCGGCCCCGAGGCTTTTTCTCGCTGCGGACTGACAAGCGTTACACTTCCGAAAAGCGTGAAGAGCATAGGAGGACTTGCCTTTGATTGCATAAGTCTGACGAGCATCACAATTCCAAACAGCGTTACAAGTATCGATAAGAATGCATTTTCGGGGTGTGATAAATCGAGACTTACTATCTATACCGATGACATATCGTCTGCTGCTTATACGTATGCCAAAGCAAACGGTTATCGCTGTGTTGTTTTAGTGGACCAAGCAGAGGGTTTGCAATTTGCTGTCACGGGGAATACACTGGAAATTGTCGGCTCCGGCAAAATGCCCAACTATAATCTTTTCACCAGTACGCCGTGGTATGGGAAAAAAGACAATATTACCCGCATTGTCATTGACAGCCGTATTACAGATGTGGGCACATACAGCTTTTACGGTTTCGACAATCTGGAAGCGGTTGTTACCGAAAATCCCGATTTGGTGTTCCATCAGTATGCGCTGAACACCGCGAATACGGCACTGACGGTGTATTCCTATGCCGGCGGTACGCTTGAGCAGTATTGCAGCGATAACGGCGTACGTTTTGCTGTGCCGTTGGACACTCCTACCTTGCTGGATGTTACCGAAAATACGATCACTGTAAAAGCGGAAAGCGGTTTGGAATACAGCCTTGATAAAACATCGTGGCAAACCGACGGCGTGTTTACGGGTCTGTCGCCTGTGACGGAGTATACCGTCTATGTGCGGCGGAAAAATGGGTATACGCCGATCGAGGGGACACCTCTAAAGGTCAAGACGACAAAAAGGGTAATCACCGCGCCTGCTACGCCCGCAATACAAGCGTATGATGCGACGACAGTTACACTGAAACCCACAGTCGGATACGAATACAGCAAGGACGGCATCACGTGGCAGCAGTCCAATGTATTTACCGGCATTGTGTCTAACCGCATCTACGCTTTCCGTCAAAGATTGGCGGAGACAGACACCGATTTCGCGTCGGCGGGTAGTGCTCTGTTGTATTACGCTGCGCCGAGCAAACCGGAGATCCTGTCGGTCGGCGCCTCAACACTGACGGTCAAGGCGGTCGACGGTTTTGAGTATAGCCTTGATAAGGTGACATGGCAGAAAGATCCGCATTTTACGGCGTTGATCTACGGTATGGAATACACGGTTTATCAACGGATAGCAAAGGTGGACAATGCCGATACATATGCAGTCGTCAGCATCGGAACAACCGTGCTGATCAACGGCAGTGACAAAAAGACGCCTGCCGCACCGTCTGCGCCTGTTGTGGAAAGCAAAACCACTGATACAGTGACGCTAAAGAGAATAGCTGGATATGAGTACCGCATGGACGATGGTGCATGGCAGAAAAGCCCCGTGTTCACGGGACTTGCTCCGAACAGCGAGCATATTTTCTATCAAAGAGTCGCCGAAACCAATACAAACTATGCCAGCGAAAGCAGTGGCGGCACTGCAGTCACGACCTTGAAAAACACAGTTGAAAAACCGTCTGCACCTGTGGTGGAAAGCAAAACCACCGATACAGTGACGCTAAAGAAAATAGCTGGATATGAGTATCGTATGGATGATGGGGCGTGGCAGCAAAGTCCCGTGTTCACGGGACTTGCTCCGAACAGCACACATCGGTTTTATCAGCGGGTCGCAGAAACCGATGCAGCGTATGCGAGCGACAGCAGCACAGCGCTGACGGTTCAGCTTGATCCATCTTTTACACGCGGCGATCTGGACGGTGACGAGGAGATCTCCGATTGGGACGGCGTGCTGCTGGCGCGTTATCTTGCCGGATGGAACGTCGACATATCCAATGCCGACGCACTGGACATTGACGGTGACGGGGAAATTACCGACTGGGACGGCGTTCTGCTTGATCGCTATCTCGCCGGTTGGGATATTAAAATTGGTTAAAGGAGTTGTTTCAAATGAAGAAGTTGCTATCTTTGCTGCTCTCTCTGATATTGGTATTGGGGCTGTGCGGCACGACCGCATTTGCGGCGGGAAACGGGAAGATCACCGCGGCAAATGCGAGCGGGAAACAGGGGGACACCGTCAGCGTTGACATCGGCATCGGCAGCAATCCGGGGTTGATCACTTTCAAGGTGTCCGTTGCGTATGACAGCGATCTGGAGCTGAAAGGCGTTTCCGACAGCGGGCGTCTGAAAGGCTTCACGACGCCCAGCCCCACGCTCAGCTCACCATATACGCTCCGTTGGGCGGATTCGCTGGCGACGCAGAACAACGCTGCCACCGGCAAGATCATAACACTGACATTCAAAATTAAGGATACGGCTACCCCCGGCAACAAGTCCGTTACGGTTTCGTTTGTGGAATCCCGCGATGCTAGCGGCGGAAAGAACACCTTCACGGATGCCACAGCCACGGTGTCCGTGAGCTGCAAGTCGCACCGCTTCGGCGATTGCAGCAAACTGAATGACGCACAGCATCAGCGCACTTGCACCGCTTGCGGATATGTGGAAAAAGCGGGTCACACTTGGAACGGCGGCACGGTGGTGAAAGCGGCGACCTGTAAGGACACCGGCACGAAGGAATATACCTGCACGGCGTGCGGTGCGAAAAAACAGGAGACGGTTGCCAAGACCGATCATCATACCTGGGGCAGCTGGAACGTCACCAAGCAGCCGACCTGCACAGCGTCCGGCACGACCACGAGAACCTGTTCGGTGTGCGGCAAAACGGAAAATCAGACTGTGAACGCCACCGGACATTCCATGGGCAGCTGGACGCAGACAAAAGCGCCCACCTGCACCGAAAAAGGCGAGGAGAAGCGCAGCTGCGGCAAGTGCGGCCATTTTGAGACGCGCGCCGTCAATGCACTCGGACACAATTTCTCCAATCCGACGGTGACAAAAGAACCGACCTGCACCGAGACGGGAGTTGAGTCCGGCAAATGCAGCCGCTGCGGTCAGACGACCACCAACACGATCAAGGCGAAAGGTCACAAATTCGGCGCATGGGCAGATGCCAAGGCTGCCACCTGTACGGCGGGCGGGACGCAGGAACGCAAATGCACGGTTTGCGACGCGGCGGAAAGCCGTGATACCAAGGCGCTCGGACACGATTTTGAAAATCCCACCATTGTGAAAGAGGCGACCATCAGCAGCACCGGTCTGAAAGAGGGCAAGTGCAAGCGCTGCGGCGAAACCACGAAAGAAATCATCCCTTGCTCCTTTAAGGACGAAACGACCGGCGTGCAATTTGAGGCAAGCGAGGGCGCTTTTGCTGCCGGAACGGAGCTGAAGGTGGAGGAGATCACAGGGGACAATCCCACTTTTGCGTCCGCTCAAAATGTGTTGAAAGATGCCTGCGGAGAATTCAAGCTGTATACGGTCGCGGCGACGGCAAATAACGCAGCTGTGCAGCCGACGGGTGCGGTCACGGTGACACTTCCTGTTCCGGACGGTTTCGGAAAGGATGTGGCGGTGTTCTGCATTGCAAGCGACGGGACATACACAAAGGCAGAGTCTGCTCTCAGCGCGGACGGCAAAACGGTTTCGGTCAGCGTCACCGCGCTCGGCAGCTTCGCTGTCGGCAAGCAGGGAACGCAGACGGAGAACGGCGACAACAATACCGATGTCAACGGCAATGTTGATACGCCCGACGACGGAACTGCTCCGCAGAAAAGCGGCACGGTGATCTACATTATCCTTGCGGTCGCGGCGCTGCTTGTGATCGGCGGCGTTGTCGCATGGATCGTGATAAAGAAGAAAAAGACTGCGTAAGCGGTGCGAAAAAAGCCGACGGGTTTCCGTCGGCTTTTTTGTCGTATTTCTCTTGCATTTTGCCGCCGACGCGGTATAATGTAGTAAACCGATAGCGGGAGGTACAACATATGCGAAAAATAAAGCTGCTGTTTCAGGGCGACAGCATCACCGATGCGGGGAGAGATCGCGCGGATTGCCATGATCTCGGCGAGGGCTATCCCAAATATGCCGCAAAATATCTGCGGGAAAGCCATCCGGAGATCGATTTCGAGTTTATCGATCTCGGCATCAGCGGCAACCAGACAAAGGATCTTGTCGCGCGGCTGCAGAGTGACTTTTTGGCGATCGATCCGGACATCGTGTCGATCCTTATCGGTATCAACGACGTGTGGCATCACGCCGGAGAGCGGGACTGGATCCCGGCTGAGGTGTTCGAGGAGCGCTACCGCACGGTGCTTGAAGCCATCAAGCATCACACCCACGCAAAGATCATGATGATGGAGCCGTTTCTCATTCCGATAGAGGACAAGGCGTTTTTCCGCATTGACCTTGCACCGAAGATCGAAATTATCCGCAAGCTGGCGCGGGAATATGCGGATGTGTATATGCCCACCGACGGGCTGCTGCAGGCGGCGTTCATCGGCGACGATCCGCTCACCTTTGCGGCGGACGGCGTGCACCCGACGCCGAAGGGCGCAGACTGCATCGGTAAGCTGTATGCGGAATATCTTGAAAAACTGCTGTGAAAAAAGAGAGGGACTGCTGTATGACAAAAATTGATATTTTTTCCGGCTTTCTCGGCGCGGGAAAGACCACACTCATCAAGAAACTTATCAAAGAAGCCTATGCGGGCGAAAAGCTGGTGCTGATCGAAAACGAGTTCGGCGAGATCGGCATTGACGGCGGCTTTTTGCAGGATGCGGGCATCAAGATCACCGAAATGAACTCCGGCTGCATCTGCTGCAGCCTTGTCGGCGACTTCGGCAAGGCGCTTGAAAAGGTGCTGGCGGACTATGCGCCCGATCGCATCCTCATTGAGCCGTCGGGCGTCGGCAAGCTCAGCGACGTCATTGCCGCCGTGCAGGGCATCCACGACGATCACATTGTCCTCAATAGCTTTACTACCGTTGTGGACGCAAAGAAGTGCAAAATGTATGTCAAGAATTTCGGCGAATTCTTCAACAATCAGATCGCCTATGCGGGCGCTATCGTGCTGAGCCATACCGACGCGCTGCCGACAGAGAAGCTCGAGGCGGTGCTGGCGCTCATCCGCGAGCAAAATCCTGCCGCGTCGATCGTCACCACCCCGTGGGATCAGTTGACGGGCAAACAGATCTTGGAGACGATGGAGCGGCGCAACACGCTGTCCGACGCGCTCGCCGAGCTGCTGCATGAGGACACCTGTCCTGTCTGCGGTCATCACCATGATCACGAGCATGAGCATCATCACGATCACGACCATGACCACGAGCATGAACATCACCATGAGCATGATGACGATCACGACGATGAGCATGAGCACCATCATCATGAGCATGATGACGACCATGACTGCTGCTGCCATGATCATGACCACGACCATGAGCATCATCACCACCATCACGCCGACGAGGTGTTCACCAGCTGGGGCAAGGAAACGACCGTGAAGTTTACCCCCGCAAAGATCACGGCGGCGCTGGAAGCGCTGCAGGATGCCGACAGATTCGGCACGGTGCTGCGTGCGAAGGGCATTGTGGCGGCAGAGGACGGCAGCTGGATCCACTTTGACTATGTGCCGGGCGAACCGGATGTGCGCACCGGCAGCGCCGGTGTGATCGGTCGTTTGTGTGTTATCGGCTCCAAGCTGCATGAGGACGCATTGGCGGCGCTGTTCGGCGTGGACGCCTGACGGTCGGGGGTAGAAGATGGAAGTACCGGTATATGTATTCACCGGCTTTTTGGAAGCCGGCAAGACGCGCTTTATCCAGGAAACGTTGGAGGACAAGCGCTTCAACGCGGGGGAAAAGACGCTGTTGCTTCTTTGTGAGGAAGGCGTCGAGGAATATGATCCCACCCGCTTTTCGTCACCCCAGGTGTATGTCCAAACGGTAGAGGAGGAAACGGCGCTTACCGCACCCAACATGACGGCGTGGCTCAAGAAAAACGGCTGCCGCCGTGTCATTGTGGAATATAACGGTATGTGGCAGCTTTCCTCGCTGTTTCAGAATTTGCCGAAAAACTGGGTGATCTATCAGGAATTTTTCTTCGCGGATGCCACGACCTTTTTGCAGTATAACACCAATATGCGCTCGCTTGTGGTGGACAAGCTCAACACCTGCGAGCTGGTGGTGTTCAACCGCTATACCGACGCGATCGACAAAATGGCGCTGCACAAGATCGTGCGCGGCATCAGCCGCCGCACCGACATTGCCTATGAGTCGCCCGACGGCGAGGTGGCGTATGACGACATCGAAGATCCGCTGCCGTTTGACGTGAACGCGCCGATCATCGAAATTGCGGACGAGGATTATGCACTGTGGTATCGCGACATGGGCGAAAATCTCGACACCTATGACGGCAAGACCGTGCACTTCAAGGGTATGGTGGCGCACAACCGTCAGCTGCCTGCCGATGCCTTTGTGATCGGCAGAGACGTGATGACCTGCTGTGTGGAGGATATCACCTTTGCCGGTATGGTCGCACAGTGGCAGGGGGCGATCGCACTGGGGCAGAAGGATTGGGTGACCGTCACGGCGGAGATCCGTATGCAGGAGCACAAGCTGTACGGCCGTCGCGGTCCCGTGCTGAAAATCACGAAATTGGAGAAGGCTGCACCGCCGGATCAGCCGGTGGCGACATTCTATTGAGGGTATGTACACATTACTTTTGGCGGTGATCTATCTCGCCTTTATCAGTCTGGGGCTTCCGGACTCGCTGCTCGGATCGGCGTGGCCGGTGCTGCATCGGGCGCTTTCCGTGCCGCTTTCCTATATGGGCATCGTCACCATGATCATTTCGGGCGGCACGATCGTTTCCAGCCTTTTCTCGGAACGGCTCACGAAAAAGCTCGGCACGCAGACCGTCACGGTCGTCAGCGTTGCGCTGACAGCGGCGGCGCTGCTCGGCTTTTCCACCGTGCGGACGTTTCCCATACTTTGTGTGTGGGCAATTCCTTATGGATTGGGCGCGGGCGCGATCGACGCGGCACTCAATAATTATGTCGCGCTGCATTATTCTTCCCGTCACATGAGCTGGCTGCATTCCTTTTGGGGTGTGGGAACGGTCATCAGCCCGTATGTTATGAGCTATGCGCTTTCTTATCGCTCCTGGGAGGACGGCTATCGCATTGTCGGATGGATACAGTCGGGCATCGTGCTGGTGCTGTTGCTCACGCTGCCGCTGTGGAAGGTCAACAAAGCGGAGAAAACGGAAGAAAGCACACGTGTTATCGGCTTGCGCGCCGCGCTCAAAATTCCCGGCGTGCGCGGGGTGCTTGTCGGCTTTTTCGCCTATTGTGCGGCAGAAGCGACGGTCATCCAGTGGACAAGCAGCTATCTTGCGGGTGCGCGCGGCGTTTCCGAAAAGCTCGCTGCCGCGTTTGCGTCTTTTTTCTTCATCGGCATGACCGTCGGCAGATTTCTGTCCGGCTTTGTGGCGGACAGGCTCGGCGATCGCCGCATGATCCGCATCGGTATTGTGACGGCGCTTGTCGGCGCGGTGTGCATTATGTTGCCGCTTGAAACAACGGTGGTGGCGCTTGTCGGCTTTGTTGTGGTCGGACTCGGCTGTGCGCCGGTCTATCCGGCGATCATCCATTCCACGCCGTCCTGCTTCGGTGCGGACAACGCACAGGCAATCATCGGCGTGCAGATGGCGTGTGCCTATGTCGGCTCAACCTTTATGCCGCCGCTTTTCGGCGTGCTGGCGGAGCATACGACGCTTTTGCTGCTGCCGTTTTATCTGGCACTCTTTTTGGGACTTTCTTTTCTCATGCTGGAGAGAGCATACAAAAAGGTCTAGCGGGTGTACCGCTCTCGGAATGCCTTGGGGGAAAGCCCCGTCTGCCGTCGGAAGGTGCGGCTGAAATTGCTGTTATCACTGAATCCGCAGGCTTCAACGATCTCACCGATACGCATTTGCGTCTCGGTGAGATATTTTTTTGCCGCCGCAATGCGGCAGGACTGCAAATGCGCCATGAGCGGATAACCGGTGACGCTCTTGAACATATGCGCGAGATAATAGGGACTCAGATGGTATTCCGCTGCCAGCCCAGCCAGGGAATAGTTCTCTTTGCAGTTTTCCGCAAAGCGGCACTGGATCAGCCGCACGATCTCCGCACGCTCCGACTCCTTCGCCGCGAAAAGGGCAGGGTGCTGTCGGTAAAGGGCGATGAGCAGCTCCTGCAGCAAAAGGTCACACGCTTCCCCGAAAAACGGCTGCTTTGCGGCACATTCGCCCGCCATGCGTGAAAACAGTCTTTCAAATTCCGCCGTGTTTTCGACGGTGACCGCGTGCCGAAACTGCGCCGTGCGGTTGAAAAGCACGGAAAAAAGGCGGTAGTTCTCCGCGCTTTGCAGTGCGTTTTCCGGCGCGACACGGCAGATATAGCGGCGATAGCGCGCGGACGCGATCCCGATGGCGTGCTCCTCAAAACGGCTGATGAGCACAAGCGTTCCGCCCGTTGCAATCGTTTGCTCCGCGCCGACGGTGATGCTTGCTTCTCCCTCGACGATATACAGCAACTGGTGACAATCGTGATAATGCGGCGTCATGCCGCCGACGGCGTCCGCATATTTGCAGGATATAACCATACAGCACCTCTCACACGTTTTTTGTCATTGTATCATGAAAGCGGGAAGAAAGCAAGATTTACATAAAACTGCGCAAACCCTGTATAGCGACGGCGAGCGGCACGCCGTACAATAAAAGCAAAGGAGCGTGGCAAATGTGACGCGAAAGGTATATACGGATGTTGCCGCATTCAAGGAGCAGAACGCGGCATATAAAACGGCGCTGCCGTTTGCGGAAAGCACGCGCATTTTGCGCGCACCGCTGACGGTGGGAACGGTGGAGATCCAAAACCGCCTTGCCTGCCAGGCAATGGAGGGGTGCGACGGCACGACGGCGGGCGCGCCGGATGTGCTGACGCATCGGCGGTATCGACGCTTTGCCGCAGGCGGCGCGGGACTCATTTGGTTTGAGGCGACGGCGGTGCTGCCGGAGGGCAGAGCCAACCCGCGCCAGCTGTATATCTGCGACGGGACGCTGGATACATTCAAGCGGCTGGTGGAAGAGATCAAGGAAACGGGGCTGCGGGAAAACGGTGTCGCACCGACCGTCATTATGCAGGCGACCCATTCCGGCAGATACAGTAAGCCAAACGGCAAGCCGGAACCGCTCATCGCATACAACAATCCTCTGTTTGAGGGCGACAAGCCGATCGACGCCGCGCGTATTCTGACCGACGACGCGCTCGATCGCGTGGGCGAGGCGCTGGTGCATGGCGCTGTGCTTGCCGAAAAGGCGGGCTTTGACGGTGTGGACATCAAGTGCTGTCACCGCTATCTGAACAGCGAACTGCTGTCGGCATATACCCGCAAGGGGAAATACGGCGGCTCGCTTGAAAATCGGACACGTCTTTTGCGCGAAAGCGTGCAGGGCACGATGCAGGCGACGGGGGCAAATTTTCTCGTGACCTCTCGCCTGAATGTATACGACGGCTTTGCCTACCCTTATGGCTTCGGTGTGGCAAAGGACGGCACGCTCGCATTTGATCCGACCGAACCTATATGGCTTCTTGAAACGCTTGCCGCCTGCGGCGTGCAGCTGCTGAACATCACGATGGGCAATCCCTATTTCAATCCGCATGTCAACCGCCCGTTTGCCAACGGGCCGTATACGGCGGACGAACACCCGCTGTGCGGCGTTGCCCGCGTGCTGCACGGCACAGCAACGCTGAAAGCGGCAGTGCCGCGGATAAAGCTCGTCTGCTCGGCGCTGAGCTTTCTCGGTGTGGCTGCGCCGCATGTCGCGGCAGCGTTCATCGAAAACGGCGGCTTTGACATCGCGGGCTTCGGCAGGACGGCGTTTGCCTATCCCGATTTTGCAAACGACATTCTGAAAACCGGGGAAATGCAAGGCGGCAAGTGCTGCATCGCCTGTTCAAAATGCACGGCGCTGATGCGCGCGGGCGGAACGCCCGGCTGCATCATTCGGGACAAGGAAGTATATCTGCCGCTGTATCGGCAACTTTGCACAGGGGAGGAAGGTATATGAAAAGAACAGCTTTGGTGACAGGTGTTGCGGGCGGGATCGGTTTTGCGACCGCTGTGCGCCTGTTGCAGGAAGGGATTGCGGTCGTCGGCATGGACATTCTGCCGCAGATGCCGCACGCACTGAACGGAGAATTCACCTATGTCTGCGGCGATCTTTCCAAAGCAGAGGATCGCGTCCGTGCCGTGCAGACCGTGACGGATGCCTATGGCAGGATCGATATATTGGTGAACGTGGCGGGCGTTGCGCCGCGGGTGCGTGCCGACCTTTTGGAAATGACCGAAGAAAGCTATGACTTCGTCATGAATATCAACACCAAAGGCACGCTGTTTCTGACACAGGCGGTGGCGAACTGCATGATACAAAACGAGGGTGACTGCAAGGGGACGATCGTCAACATTTCGTCGATGTCCGCCTATACAAGCTCTACAAATCGCGGAGAATACTGCATCTCCAAGGCGGGCGTTTCCATGATCACGGCACTGTTTGCCGACCGTCTGGCGGCATACGGCATCCCCGTCAACGAAATTCGTCCCGGCATCATCGCCACAGGCATGACGGCGACGGTGCAGGAAAAATATGACCGCCTCATCGACGGCGGATTGCTGCCCATCAAGCGCTGGGGCAAGCCCGAAGACATCGCAGCGGCGGTGTGGACGCTGTGCAGCGGCGCACTGCCGTATGTCACGGGGCAGTCCATCGACGTGGACGGCGGATTTCATATACAGCGACTGTGAGGAGCATATGGAAAACGGAAGGATACTGACCGTGGACACGGTGGTGGTCGGCAGCGGTGCAGCGGGCTACAGCGCCGCCTGCCGTCTGCGGGAAATGGGAAAGAAAAGCGTCGCGCTGGTGACGGAAGGCATAAACTGCGGCACATCCCGCAACACCGGCAGCGACAAGCAGACCTATTATAAGCTGGGACTCGGCGGCGACGCGCCCGACTCCGTGCGGCAGATGGCGGAAAATCTGTTTGCCTGCGGCGCGGTGGACGGGGACAATGCCCTGTGCGAGGCTGCGCTGTCCGCACGGTGCTTTTTGCGCCTGTGTGAGCTGGGCGTGCCGTTTCCTGTCAACCGTTTCGGCGAATATATCGGCTATAAAACCGATCACGACCCCTTTGCCCGCGCCACTTCCGCAGGGCCGCTCACATCAAGGTTCATGACCGAAGTGCTGCAAGACCATGCGGTTGCATGCGGCGTCACGGTGCACGACGGGCTTTTGGCGGTGGAAATTCTGAAGGATGATCACGGTGTTTGCGGGCTTGTCTGTTTGCAAAAGGAAAGCGGAGCGTTTGTTGTTTTTCGCTGTGCGCACGTGGTGCTGGCGACGGGCGGACCTGCGGGAATCTATGCCGACAGCGTCTATCCCGCCTGCCACAACGGCTCGACCGGCTTGGCACTGGCGGCGGGTGCGGCAATGCAAAACGGCACGGAGTGGCAATATGGGCTTGCCTCTGTCTCGCCGCGCTGGAATGTGTCCGGCACTTATATGCAGGTGCTGCCGCGTTTTGTCTCTGTGGACGAAAACGGCAGGAAATATGATTTTTTGCGGGAATATTTCGGGGATGTCTACGCGGCACTGTCGGCGGTGTTTCTGAAAGGCTATCAGTGGCCGTTTGACAGCCGCAAGGTGACGGACGGTTCTTCCGTTGTCGATCTGCTGGTCTATCGCGAATGTGTGCTGCGTCGGCGGCGGGTGTATCTCGATTATCGCACAAACCCGTTTGATCTGAGAGACATCGCCTATGAAAAGCTTATCCCCGAAGCCTATGCCTATCTGAGAAACGCGGGCGTCTGCGGCGGCACGCCGATCGAACGCCTGGAAAAAATGAATGCGCCTGCGGTGGCACTTTATGCGGGTAAAGGCGTTGACCTGCACACCGAAAGACTGGAGATCGCCCTTTGTGCTCAGCATCACAACGGCGGCATCGCCGTTGACCTGTGGTGGCAGACGCGGGTCAAAGGACTGTTTGCCATCGGCGAGTGCGCGGGAACGCACGGTGTCACCCGTCCCGGCGGCAGTGCACTGAATGCGGGACAGGTGGGCGCGCTGCGCGCGGCACAGTATATTTCCGCCGACGACAGGAAATTGTCGGAAGAGGCCGCCTTTTTGCACCTTGCGGATGCGGCGGTGAAACGGCACACGGCGTTTTGCAACGCCATGCTGCAAGGCGCAGACACAGCCGCAGCGCTGACTGCTGCCGCCAAACGGCGCATGAGCGATGCGGGCGCGGCGATCCGCGAAACAGCAAAAATGCAGGCGGCGCGGGCGGAAACGCTGGCGCTTTTGCAGAATTTTGAAAATGCTGTCGGCGTTTCATCGCCTGACGCACTGTGGCGCGCTTATCGGCTGCGCGACATTCTGCTGACGCAAAACGCCGTTTTGTTTGCCATGCTGGATTTTGCCGAAACGATCGGGAAAACGCGCGGTTCGGCACTCTATACCGACAAAGGCGGCACACTGCGCAAGGGACTTGACGACATTTTCCGTTTCACGACGGACGATGCAAAGGTTGACACTGTACAGGAAATATACTTTACAGATGGCGAGTGCACTACAAATTGGCGTCCCGTGCGCCCGCTGCCGCAAAACGACGATTTTTTTGAAAATGTCTGGCGCGGATACCGCGAAAATGGTAATATATACTGAGAAAGGCGATGAAAGCTATGTGGAACAGCGGTCTTGTTTCGGTTTCCTTTCGCAAAGCGTCTCCCGAAGAGATCTGCAAAGCGGCAAGCGCCGCGGGGCTCACGGCGATCGAATGGGGCAGCGATGTGCATGCACCCTTTGACGCGTCGGAAAAGCTGCAGGATATTGTGACACTGCAGGACCTGTACGGCATTCGCTGCAGCTCCTACGGTACCTATTTCCGTCTCGGCGAAACGCCGCTTTCGCTGCTGCCGTCCTATATCGCTGCGGCAGAGCGATTGGGAACGCAGGTGCTGCGCCTGTGGTGCGGCGACCGCGCGGCGGACGCCTACACTGCCGATGAAAAAGAAGCACTTTTCGCCATCTGCCGCGCAGCGGCAAAAACGGCGGAAAAGATGGGCGTGACGCTGTGCATGGAATGCCATCCGAACAGCTTCACCGAGACCGCAGCGGGCGCTGCGGAGCTGCTGGCAGCAGTGACGTCTCCCGCTTTCCGCATGTATTGGCAGCCGAACCAGTATTGCTCCTTTGAGGAAAACATGGCATATGCCAAAGCGGTCGCGCCCTATACCGTCAATATCCATGTGTTTCACTGGATCGGCGAGACGCGTCTGCCGCTTGCGGACGGGCTGCCGCAGTGGAAACGGTATTTGCAGGCGTTTGACAAAACGCAGACGCTACTTTTGGAGTTTATGCCGGATGACCGCATCGACACACTGCCGCGCGAGGCGGGAACGCTGCGAAAGCTGATCGGAGGAAAAGAATGAGATCCATTTTTTTGTGTGATGATCCTGCGGTGATCGCGCGGGTATATGCGCCGCAGACGGTAGCGACCTTGCGGCAAACGGCGGGACTGGATGCGACGGTGTACACGGCAAAACAGCTGAGAGCGTCGCCGTCCGCTTTTGCCGATGTGGACTTTGTGTTTTCAAGCTGGTGCATGCCGTGTTTGACGGAAGCGGAGATCGGAGCATTTCTGCCGTCGCTGAAAGCGGTGTTCTATGCCGCAGGCTCGGTGCAGGCGTTTGCCCGTCCGTTTCTTCGCAGCGGCGTGCGGGTGTTCAGCGCGTGGGCGGCAAATGCCGTGCCGGTTGCGGAATACACGGTGGCGCAGATTTTACTTGCCGACAAAGGGTTTTATGCCACGGCGGCGCATCTCTCCAAAGGCGGTGACTACGGCGAAGCGCTCGCTTTGCGGGAGCATTTCCCGGGAAATTACGGCGCGTGCATCGGCATCATCGGCGCCGGCATGATCGGCAAAATGGTGATCGAACGGCTGGCGGCATATCGGCTGTCGGTCATGGTGTTCGATCCGTTTTTGCCGGATGAGACCGCAAAGACGCTCGGCGTCAAAAAATGCGATCTTCCGACGCTGTTCAGAAATGCGCAGGTCGTCACGAACCATCTCGCCAACAACGCCGAAACGCGCGGCATGCTCAACTATCCGCTGTTTGCGTCCATGCCGCCCTATGCCACGTTTCTCAACACCGGCAGGGGCGCACAGGTGGTCGAGGACGATCTTGTGCGCGCACTGCGCGAGCGTCCCGATCTGACGGCGGTGCTGGATGTCACCGACCCTGAACCGCCCCGCGCGGATCACCCGTTTTTTGCGCTGCAAAATTGCTTTTTGACGCCGCACATCGCGGGCAGCAGCGGCGACGAGGTGCACCGCATGGCGGCATATATGGCAGAAGAATACGAACGGTTCAAAAACGGCGAACAGACGCGGTATGAAGTGACCGTCGACATGCTCAAAACGATGGCATAAAAAGGGGAGACGGACATGCAGCTATACGATAAAATTCTTGACGCTGCCTTTTGGAAAAAGGTGCGCAGCGATCCTGCCTATGCCGACATCATTTCGCTCATCCGCGCGGATTATGAGGAACAGGTTAGGGAACCGCTCATTGCGCTGCCGTTTTCGCTGCGCAACCGTTTTTATACGGACGGTGACCGCTCGCAGTTTGAAAAATACTATTTCGGTCGCCGCGTGCTTTTGAGCAGTGCCGCGATATTGGCGCTGTTGTATCCGGAAAACGAGCGGTATCTGCGGGATGTCGAGGACACCCTGTGGGCGATCTGCGATGAATACAGCTGGGCAGTGCCCGCACACTGTACAAACGACTATGCGGACGGCATCACAAGGGTGGATCTTTTTGTTGCGGAGACGGGCGCGGCAGTCGCCGAGATCACGGCGCTGCTGAAGGAGCGGCTGCACGAAACCGTTTTCGTTCGCGCAAGAGCGGAACTGAAACGGCGGGTGTTTGAAAACTACCGCAACCGTCATTTTGACTGGGAGACGGTGAGAACGAACTGGAGCGCGGTCTGCGCAGGCGGCATCGGCATCGCGATGATGTATGCCGCGCCGGAGCTTTTGGCTGAATTTCTGCCGCGGCTTTTGGCAAGTGAGCAGTGCTGCATGGACTCCTATACAGAGGACGGCGTCTGCCTGGAGGGCATGAGCTATTGGGCATACGGCTTCGGCTACTTTGTCTATTTTGCCGATCTACTCTATCGCTTCACGGACGGAAAGACCGACCTCTTTGCCGATCCGAAGGTGAAGCTGATGGCGACCTTCCCGCAGCGCAATCTCATGATGGGGGACACCGCCACGAGCTTTGCCGACGGGGATATGCATGCAAAAGTCCCCCTTGACCTTTATCATTTTCTGCACCGTCGGTATCCCGATGCGGTGACGCTGCCGCCGAAGGAGCGGATGGCGTTCAATCGAGGAAACTGCCGCTTTGTGCAGTATCTGCGGCACTTTGCCTATTTCGATCCGACACTGAAAGGCGAGGAATTGCCGAAAACAACTTCCTTTTTCCCGATCGCGGGACAGTATATTACCACGCGGGACACCTTCTCCTTTGCTGTCAAGGCGGGGCGCAACGATGAACCGCACAACCATAACGATGTGGGGACGTTCATTCTGTCCACCGAAAAGGGACAGGAGCTTTGTGACCTCGGCGCGGGACTGTACACAAGGCAGTATTTCAGCAGTGAACGCTACACAATCTTCTGCAATTCCTCGCTCAGTCACTGTGTCCCGATCATAAACGGGCTTTCCCAGCACGCGGGTGCGACATACGGCGGCAGCATCGCGGTAAACGGCGACACCGTCACGCTTGAGATCGGCGGCGCCTATCCTGCGGATGTCGGCAGCGTCACCCGCACTTTCGTGATCGGCGAAAAATGCGTGCAGCTGACCGATGCGTGGACTGACAAGGTTAAAAGCTTCACAGAACGGTTTGTCAGCGTGATCGAACCGACCGTCACGGCGGGTGCGGTGCGCTTTGCGCAATGCACGCTGCATTTTGATCCGCAGACAGTGACACCGACGGTGTCGGTCGAAAAACACTATACGCATGACTACAAAAAGGATGCGATACACAGTGCACTGCCGCAGCCGGTATATTGTGTGGATTTTTCGGTCGATCCCGCATGGGGGCAGATCACATTTTCCTTTGATATGTAAAAGACGGGCGCGGTATTTTCCTGCCGCGCCCGCAGGCTTATTCCGTCACATGAATGACGCTCACAGGGCAGCTGTCCGCGGCCTCCGCCACAGCGCTTTCGTTTTTGTCCTGCGGTGCGGCGTAGACCTCCGACAGTCCGTCGTCCGCCATGCGGAAAACCGACGGGCAGATCTCCACACACACGCCGCAGCCGATGCAGCCGTCACGGTCAATGCGTACTTCCATAGAAACATCCTCCTTTTCAGTAATATGTCACGGGTGACACTTGCATTTTGCGGCAATATCTGCTAGAATATGCATAAGTTTTGTAAGGAGTGTAAGGAGAAGAGAGATATGAAACGTGTCATCACTTTCGGAGAGATCATGCTGCGTTTGGCGCCCGAGGGATACTATCGGTTTGTGCAAACGGACAGCTACGGCGCAACCTACGGCGGCGGCGAGGCAAATGTGGCGGTGTCGCTGGCAAACTACGGGTTTGATGCGGCGTTTGTCACCAAGCTGCCCGCACATGACATCGGACAAGCAGGCATCAACGCCCTGCGGCGGTACGGCGTGGATACCTCGCTCATCACCCGCGGCGGCGATCGCGTGGGCGTCTACTTTTTGGAAAAGGGTGCTTCGCAGCGTCCCTCAAAGGTGATCTATGACCGTGCCGGTTCGGCGATCGCAACGGCGACGACGGCGGACTTCGATTGGGATAAGATCTTCGACGGTGCCGACTGGTTCCATTTCACCGGCATCACGCCCGCGCTCGGCGACAATGTCGCGGCGATTTGCCTTGAGGCGGTCAAGGCGGCGAAGGCACGCGGCATCACCGTTTCCTGCGATCTGAACTACCGCAAAAAGCTGTGGACCAAGCAAAAGGCGGGCGAGGTCATGGGCGAGCTTTGCCGCTATGTCGACGTTTGCATTGCCAACGAGGAAGACGCCGCCGATGTGTTCGGCATCTCTGCCGCCGACACCGATGTGTCCAAGGGCGAGGTCAACCACGAGGGCTACAAGGACGTGGCACGGCAGCTTATGGAGCGCTTCGGCTTTCAGTATGTCGCCATCACGCTGCGCTCGTCTATCTCCGCCAACGACAATGACTGGGCGGCGATGCTGTTTGACGGCAAGGACTATTATTTCAGCAAGCAGTACCATATGCACATCGTCGATCGCGTCGGCGGCGGCGACAGCTTCGGCGGCGGCCTGATCTATGCGCTGCTTTCCGGCTTTGATGCACAGAAAACGATCGAGTTTGCCGTGGCGGCAAGCTGCTTAAAGCACACCATTGAGGGCGACTTCAACCAGGTGACAGCCGATGAGGTGCTGCGCCTTGCGGGCGGCGACGGCTCGGGTCGCGTGCAGCGCTGATTACCATCGGAAGTTTTGAACGGGACGCAACAGCGTCCCGTTTTTTCGTTCTCTTGCGCATTCTCGCGGCATACACTGTTGCGAGGTGAGTGTATGCGGGAATGGATCATCGGCATCATGAATGTGTGGGGCTATGGGGGTGTGGTGTTTCTCATTGCCCTTGAAAATGTGTTTCCGCCCATCCCGTCCGAGGTCATTTTGACCTTCGGTGGTTTCATGACGACGTGCAGCGCCATGTCAATTTGGGGCGTGATCCTTGCAGCGACCGTCGGCTCGCTTTTGGGTGCATTGATCTTATACGGTGCGGGACGTCTGCTCGGCGCGGATCGCGTCATGAGCCTTTTGGACGGCAAACTGGGACGCGTGCTGCATTTCAAAAGAGCGGATGTGGAAAGCGCCATGACATGGTTTGACGAAAAGGGTGCTCCCGCCGTTTTTTTCTGCCGCTGTGTGCCGATCGTGCGCAGTCTCATTTCCATCCCCGCCGGTATGGCAAAAATGCACTTTTTGCCGTTCTTTCTGCTGACTGCCGCCGGTTCTTTTGTGTGGAACACGGCGCTTTGCTATCTCGGCGCGCTGGCGGGCAATTCCTGGGAAAAGATCGCCGCCATGTTCGGTACCTATGCCGACATTTTTGCGCTTGTGCTGCTGACGGCAGTTCCCATTGTCACGATTTTGTGGCTGCGACGCAAGAAAAGGTAGACTTTCCGCCCGTTTTGTGTTACACTACGAAGAAGGATGTTGAAAGGGGGCGCGGTCGCTACGGAAAACGCAATCTATCTCCCGCAACGGATGGAGCGGTTCACGCAGAATAAATATGTCGATAGGCTTTGCAAGGCACTGTTGATCTGCATGGCGGCGGTCGCGTGGTATTCGTTTGTCACAACGCCGTTCACCGCAGACATCAAGGTGTTCTTTGCGGCAGCCGATCAGGTGCAATATCAGTCCTCATCCGGCATCATGGCGGTTTTTGAGGCGTGGGAGCTGAAGGGCATCGGCAATCGACTGCTGATGTACGGCATCTATCTTGTCGCGGATGCGGTCGTCGGTTTTGAAAATAAGATCGCGTTCACCTATGCCGCGAAGCTGCTCTACAGCGTGCTTATCATGCTTTTTTTGTTTCTTTCGACGCATTTGCTGCCGATCGAAAAGAAACAGAAGCCGACAGTGCTGTATATCCTCTTTCTTTGCTTTTTCTCGGTGAACAGTCTCATACAGCTGCAGGCGGAGATGACCTGTGTGGCGCTTTGTTTTCTGAGCGCTGCTTGCCTGCTGCACGGCAAGCGGTTTTGTCGGATATTGTCCGGATTCATCGGCGCGTGCCTGTTTTTCTTCAAAAGCATTTTTGTGCTGCTGTTTTTGTCGGTCATTCTGTGTGCGGTGCTGTATGACGGCTATGCAAAGCGCCGGCGCGGCGCCGGGCCTTATGTGACGGCGCTTGTTTCCATGCTTATCTTTGAGATCCTGTTTCTCTTGTTGGTATATTGGGCATATCCGCAGGAATTTCGGGATATGGGCTATGCCGCCGACTATCAGTCAACGCTGCTGTCCGCCGGTTCTGCCGTGCAGCTGCACACAATAGCGGACAACTTCTTTGCGGGACTTTTGACAAGCACGGTGATGCTGCCGTTTTTGCTTGTCGGTATTTTGACGGGATGCGCGGTGCTGGCCGATATGCTGCGTGAGAAAAATCTGTCGGCGGCGTTGTGCCTTGTGGGGCTGTGGGTGCTGTCGCTGGATATTATCGTGGTTTCCAACACCTATTTCCCGTATCACTATTTTCTGCTGATGCTGCCGGGAGCGGTGTGCACGCTGTTGTTTTTCGCCAAAAGGAAGTGCCGCGCTGCCTATGTGCTTTTCTGCGCCGGTGCGGCGTTTTGCGGCACGGCGGTGTGCTGGGCGCTGAAAAAGGGGCTGCAGCAATTCTCCGTTATCAATCACTCCACGGTCTTGCTTGTCGGCTGGCATCTATTTGTGTTCTTTGCGGCGGTCTATGCTGTCAGACGCTTTCGGGGAGCGCAGACCTGCCTGCTTGCGCTGCTGCTGACGGTCACGCTTTTCTTTTGGATGAACTATTCCTCGTTTGTTGCCCCGTATTACAGGAATATCTGTGCGGCGGAGCGACAGGCGACAACGGTCAACAGCGAGGCGGTCCCGCAGGATATCGGTGACGACAAGGTGCTGTATCTGGATGCCGGTGTCGGTGCGTTTTATATGGGCGCGCCGTCATACAGCCGCTACTTTTTCAATCTCCCCATGCAGCGCTTCAAAGCCGGTGACACGTGGGTATGTCAGCAGGAGCAGTATGCGTTGCTGATGCAATACACGGGAAAGTATATCGTCTATTCCGATTGGTTCGGCATTGAAAAATATCCGCAGCTGCAACAAAAGCTCGAGACGGAATATGAAAGGATCGACGGAAAGGATCTGCTTTTGTATACGCCCTCATGGGATGTGTTTTCATTGACGGATGTACAGGCAATGAAGCCGGGGGCATACATTTTGATAAGAAAATAAACCTGACGGAAGGGAAGAAACGGCAGTGTCACGAAAAGAAAAAAAGAAGCGCATAAAGCATATTCTGCTTTGCTGCGCGCTGCTTCTCGGTTTGTATTATCTCCTGCCCCTGATCGGCATGGCAATGGACGGGCGCAAGGGCGAGGTGTTTTTGTCGACGGGGCTTATTCATTTGCTGTTTCCGCTGTATCTGTATATCAGCGCGATCGCGCTGGGGATACGGCACGGGTTTTGCTCGGTGTATGCCGTGGCGGCAGCGGTGCTGTTTTTCCCGACGCTCCTCATCTATTTCACACCGCAGATCTGGTATGCCGGATTGATCTACGGCGGCATTGCGCTTGCCGGCAACCTCATGGGATGGGGGCTGAAATCGGTGATGCGGCGCTTCAAAGAGGAGTCAAACGGCTGAAAAAAGAGCTGTTTTGCATGTGCAAAACAGCCCTTTTTTTATTCTACCTCGGCGTTGGGGGCTTTGGCGTGACGGAAGTTTTTTGGCGTCATGCCGTATAGCTCATGAAAACAGCGGCTGAAATACTTTGTGTCGGAAAAGCCGCAGGAGATGGCGACCTCGCAGATCGACAGCTGCGTTTCCGAAAGCAGCTCCGTCGCGTGCTCCGGCCGCGTGTTGCGGATGAACAACGTCGGCGTCAGCCCCGTTTCCGCAACAAAGCGACGGGAAAAATAGCTTTGGGAATATCCGAAAGTGTTGCACAGAGAACGGCTGGTGAGCGGCTGATCATAGTGCTCCTCGATATAGGTGATCACCTTCGAAAAGCCTGTCGGTGCATTTTGCGCCGACAGGGAAGCGTCAACGGGAAAATGTTCGCACAAAAGCGCAAACAGTGCATAGATCTCCGAGGAAATGGACAAAGAGGCAGCAATGCTTTTGTCATTCTGCATGCGGAAGATCCGCCCGACCGCCCGGGCGATCGCCTCATCCGAGGTGACGGGCGGCAGCAGCAGGCGGTTCTTCTTGAGCGCGGTGATATATTGCTTCACATTCGGGATGCCGTTGATAAAGCTTGCCGGTTCGAACATGATGGTGTCATATTTGACGCCGTTCTGTCCGACAGTGCCGCTGTGCAGGATCATGGGCATGAGGATGATAACATCCCCCGCGTGGGCAACATAGGTTTCTTCGCCGATCTGCAGATCAAGCGAGCCATCTTTTAGAAAAATGAACTCCATGCGCTCGTGCCAGTGCAGAGGAAAGCCGACCGTGCGCGAAAAGGCCTTGACGGAATGCTGATTATAAAAGACGGGTGTCAACTCCTTGAACGCATCCAGTGCCATGGGTTTTCCTCCTCACACAGTCATATTTCTAAGTTGATTATAGCGCACTGTTTTGCAAAAGACAATATGCAAATTTTTGGGAGAAAGGTGGACAATTTTGCCCTTTCAAGACGGGAAAACCATTGCAATATAGGCAAAAGTTGGAAACCGAGCACGGTATTTTATGGGAATTATCTATAAAACGCCGTGCTTTTTTTCGCGTTCAGCCTTCCGTTTGCACCAAAAAGGGTAATTCTCTAAACCAAAAGGTCAAATTTTTATCCCCATTCCGTAATCCGAGCAGGTATTATAAACATGGAGAGTGCTTTTCGGCATTTGCCATGCACACCGTTACCGACCTACTATCGACGCGGAGGGAAAACATATGCAAAGAAAAAAGACCTTCAAAATGATGGCGGCAGCTGCTGCAGTCATCGCCTTGCTTTGCGGCATGATACCCATGATCGGTGTCGTGCCGATGGCAGCGGAGGAAACCGAACCTCCACGGTTCACGGCGGATTTCTCCGAGGTCAAGGCGATCCTTGATGCGGGAAATGCGACCTACAGCGACAATCGCTATATGGATGCTGCCTACACGCCGATCGGGGACACGACCACCCTCAATGGGCAGCTCAACACCTGGATGCGGGAGCACTTTTCTTTCAAGACCAACAAGATGTATTCCTCCACGCGTTCCTGGTTCGGTCAGAAAACCGACGAGATCAGCGACAAGGAAGCCAACGGCTGGGGCAACAACGGCACGGACACGACCTTCTTTTTGGACACAAACGGCAACCTACAGCTGAAGGTTTCAAACGTCTCCAATGCCCAGATGCTGCAGCGCGTGGAGACGATCATTCCGCAGTTTAGCGGCACGAACGTGAAGCTCAAGAACTTCAAGGCGACGGTGAAATATGTCACCAAGCTGCCGAACTATCGCGGCGCCATTATGTTCAGCTTCGATGAAACGGCAGCGGGCGAGACCTATTTCAAGAATGTCAGCGAATATCCGTATAAACGCACCATCACCGGCAGCACGCTGGTGCTCGGCAACGGCACGGGCAACGACACCGCAGTCGGCAAGGACGGCTGGGTGTTCTATGACAAAACAAAGACGCAGATCATCAGCGGCACGACCGTGGATGAAAAGGTCAACAGCTCTGTCTCGTGGCAGGAAGTGAAATTGACGGACGGTGTGCGTTTCACTGCCGATAACTCCAACGGGCAGATGACGCTGACGGTGGAAGTCAAAAACGGCAAGGCAGCATTCACGCTGGAGCGCGCCGACGGCACGTCGGAAACGCTGGAGAAAGATTATGTTGCACAGGGCGGCTTTGTGTCGCTCGGTCTTTCCAACCGCGACTATGTCGTGTCCTATATGGATATCGTCGAATACGACGATGCGGGAAAAGCCGTCGACTTCGGCACCTATCACAACAGCCTTTCCGAAATCACGGGAGCAGTGGAGACATTCGAAGCGGACTTCACCGATCTGCCCGACGCGCACTATGTGAGCGGCAGATATCTCTATAACAAAAATCACGATGCGTCCACCGGCTATGGCGTGGGACTGACCGATCGGCTCAGCGCGTCGGCGGTGACGGCGGTCGGCGCGTTCACCACCGGGAAATCGTATTCGATAAGCGAAAAAGACACGGCTTTGGTGGATTACTTAGAGAGTAAATTCAACTTCTATGTCTATGCCAACGGCGGCGGTGGCGTTTTCGAACGCTGGAACGCGGCGGGCTATATCATAGACAGCGACGGCAACAACGCTGCCGCGGGCTTCAAGGGCAACGGCAGATCGCCTGCGACAGGTGACAGCGCCGGTTACGCACCCGGCAGCGGACAGGGCGGCTACGGCTCGCTGTATCCGACCATGACGGTGGACAGCAACCGTTTTCTCCACCTGATGCCGGACGTGAGCGGTTGGGGCGCGACACCCTTTAATGTGGTGAGCTATTTCACCGTGCAGAATAGGGACGGCAGCAATGCCGTTCTCAAAAACTTCCGTCTCGATCTGGATTTCAAACTGACGACGGCAAGTGCAACGAGCTTTCCGAAAAACCAGTCGCCGGTATTTGTGAAATTCGGCGGCTATGACGCACCGACAAGCGGCTGCACGGACGGTTCAATGTTCGCCGTGTCCTACAACGGCGGCTATTTCCTCGACAACCTCAGCCGCAGCTACGGCACGGGCTACGGTTGGAACGGCAGTCAGTATGCGGAAAACGCGACCTTTACGGCAAACACCTTTACCAAAAATGCGACCGACAATGCACTGAACTATCCGTCGTATGCGGGACAGAGCATCGGCAGCGGTGTGATGCACCTGGCGCTGACCGTGAAAAACCACACGGTGCAGGCGACGGTGACCGACGAGGCGGGCAATGTGGTGCTCACCGAAACCAAAGACAACATGGCGATCACAAGCGGTCTTGTCAGCATCGGCACGACCTATGCGGGCATCTACCACGGTATGCCGTATTTCGGTGCAGTCAAGGTGACGCGGCTCGGCGAGGACGGCGAACCCATTGATTTCTCTGCAGAAGATCAAAAGGCGTTTTCTGCATCATTCGCGGGACTGACGGATTACAACAGCGGCAACTACTACCGCAACAACGGCAGCAAGGCGGATGCCCTGACGACCGGCACGGTGAAGCAAAGCTGGCTCACCGACAAAACGGCGGGACAGTTTGCCTATGGCGAACAGGATGCGGGCATCGTTGCCTACCTGAACGACAAATTCGACTTTTATCACACCGATCTGACCGGCAAGACGACCAAGCTCCAAACGCCGTATACGGGATCGGAGGAAGTGCAAAAGGACATTTTCGTGCCGGGCAACGCCCATTGGGAATTGCAGGGCGGCAGATACCTGCGCGCATTCTTCGGCGCGGCAAACACGGCGGGCGAGCTGTTCAGAAAACAGATGACGCTGGTGCCGAAGCTGAACGGCAGCGCTATCTATGCAGCGGACTTCGAAACGGAGTTTGACATTGCGCACCACAGCGGTGCAGATGCCGCTTCCGGTGCCGTTGCCTTCACGTTCCGCTCGAACAAGGTCGCGGGATTGGTGAATGCGGCGGACAGAGACTTTGGGGATGCCGTGACGCTGGTGTTCACCAGACAGGAGCTGGTGATCTATGACGGTGTGGCTGCCGACTATGATTGGCAGGATCTGACGGCAAGCACCAACCGCATTGCCTGGGAAAACGGCACGGCGGATCGGGCACACGTGTCGATCAAGGCGGAAGGCCTCAAAATGAGCATCAAGGTCACCTCTCTTGACGGCACGACCGTCTATTATGCGGCAACCGACAAGCCGGTCTCCAAGAACCAGGTGGGCTATGCCTACTTCACCGTTCTCAACAGCGACACCGCTTTGGCGGACATCACGATCATCCCGGATGAGTTCGCTCTGCAGGCGGACAACACCGTTCTCTACAGCGAGAGCACCGGTGAATTTGTTGTCAAGGCAGGATCGCAGAATGAGCTGAAAGCGGGATCGCTTCTGATTACCGATGCGTCCGGTGAGACCTATGTGCCGCAGCGCGTCGGCTTCCGCGAGGGTGGCGAAGCGCGCAAATACCGTGTGATCAGCGCCGATTTCCACCCAACAGGGATGACGGTAGACTATGCGTTCATCAAGACATCTCCCGAAAATTGGAACATCGGCAACATCGGTGTGGCATACAACGAGACCTCGTCCGGTATCCGCTTCATCAGCCGTTTCACCTGTAAAACGGACAGAGACACGCCGTATATCGTCACGGCGGACGGCACGGAATATGCGGTCGCGGACTTTGGTATGCTGTTGACGGCGACGAGCAATCTGACAGTCGGAAACGAAGCGGCAGAGCTGGTTTTGAACAACAAAGATCCGTATGTCCGACAGATCAGCGTGCTGAGCAGAAATGTCTATTTTGATTATTGCGCCGATCATGTCGATATGTCGGTGAGCGTTGTCAACATCGATAAGATGGTAAACTACGGCTATACATTGGAAGAGGCGTATGCCGTGAAGTGCAGCGCGCGGCCGTATGTGGTCATCAAAGTCGGTGACACCGAAACGGTCGCCTACGGCGACATCCTCACCTGTGCCTACAGCGACATTGCTCCGTAAGGTACCGAAAAATTTTTGCTGGTTACCGCCTCTCTCTCTCTCTCTATTCTTGAAAAGTGGATATACAGCGCGGCAAGTGCTGGGGCCGTTGCAGTGTCACTGATCATCATGGCGGTTTCCATATCGCTCCGTATCTCCGACCGCGGAGATATGCGGGCGCAAAGGCGGCGGACATTTTTTGTCCGCCGCTTTTGCTTTTGTCTGTTTGTATAAAAAAATTTCCAAGTGTTATACTAAGATACAGTTTGTGGGAAAGGAACGAACGACATGGATGCAAAGGAATACAAACAGATGCAGAAGACCGGCGCGCCGAAATCACCCGTGCTCAAAAACTGCCTGTGGGCGTTTTGCGTGGGCGGCGCGATCTGCACGCTGGGCGAGGTCATCGTGCAGCTTGGAGAGAATGGGGGACTGAGCGAAAATACAGCGCGCATGCTTTGCTCGGTATCGCTCATTTTTCTCAGTGTACTGTTGACGGGATTGCAGGTATATGACAACATTGCCAAGCATGCGGGCGCGGGCACGCTTGTGCCGATCACCGGCTTTGCCAACGCCATCGCGTCTCCCGCCATCGAATTCAAAAGTGAGGGACTGGTGCTCGGTATGGCGGCAAAAATGTTCTCCATCGCGGGCCCTGTGCTGGTTTACGGCGTGGGCAGCTCGGTGATAGTGGGCCTTTTGAGCCTGCTGTTCAAATAGGAGGACGCATGGCGGATATACTGAACAATATGATACCCGTAAAGCGCGCCGGAAGGCAGACGGTGCTGTTTTCCAACCCTCCGGCGATAATAAGCTCGGCTACCGTTGTAGGCCCAATGGAGGGCAAGGGGCCGCTGGGGCCATACTTTGATATGGTGCTCAAGGACGATACCTGGGGCGAGGACAGCTGGGAGAAGGCGGAACGCAAAATGTTCGAGCACACTGTAAGGGAGGCGATGGACAAGGTGAACCTCCAAAGCGGCGGCGTGGACTGCCTGCT
>URNF01000020.1 GCA_900549155.1 uncultured Oscillospiraceae bacterium
CGATCGTGTTCAAGGTGGCGCTGATGGTCAAGAAGTATCTGACCGCCAATCCGGTGAAATATTAAACGTGCCGAGGATGACAGAGCGCTTCTGCCATCCTCGCCGTGTCTATTTGTGAGGAAACTTTTGGCGGTTGCATGTGACCGTTTTTGTCTGTATACTGGATGGAAAGGAGGAGCAGACATGATTGAATTCCGAGGTGTATACAAAAAATACGGCAACGGCACCGAAGCGCTGCAGGATGTCAACATCCGCATCGACGACGGTGAGTTTGTCTTTATTGTCGGCGCATCCGGCGCGGGCAAGAGCACCTTTCTCAAACTGATTATGCATGAAGAAACGGCGACCGCCGGTGAGGTGATCGTCAATAACTATAAATTTTCCCGCCTGAAGCGGCGGGACATTCCCTATCTGCGCCGCACGATGGGGGTGGTGTTTCAGGACTTCCGCCTCATCAACACCATGACCGTTTTCGACAACGTGGCGTTTGCCATGCGGGTGACCGGCGCGACGCGGCGGGAGATCCGCCGCCGCGTGCCCTATATTCTGCAGCTGGTCGGCTTGCAGGATCACGCGCGGCACTATCCGAAGGAGCTTTCCGGTGGCGAACAGCAGCGGGTGGGGCTTGCCCGCGCGCTGGTGAACAATCCGTCGCTCATCATTGCGGACGAGCCGACCGGCAACGTCGATCCCGAACGGGCGCGCGACATTGTGGAGCTGCTCACCGAGATCAACCGCCGCGGCACGACCGTGCTGATGGTGACGCACGAGCATTCGCTGGTGCGCAAATTCGCCCAGCGCACCATCACCATTGCCGACGGCAAGGTGGTTTCCGACACGGGCGAGAAAAAAACGGCGGTCACGCCGATCGGCGAAAAAGCGCCGGTGCTTTTGGGAGGTGATCTGCTGTGAAGCTGTCCGCAATGCGGTATCTGACGCGCGAGGGACTGCGCAACGTTTGGGCGAATCGCTTCATGTCCGTCGCGTCCGTGGCGGTGCTTGCCGCCTGTTTGCTTTTGACGGGGCTTTCCTATCTGGCGCTTGCCAACGTGGAGCGGGCGTTCAAATGGGTATACGGGCAGAACATGGTGGTGGTATTTGCCAAAACCGACTGCACCGATGAACAGATCACGGCGATGGGCGACGCCCTCAAAGCGATCGACAATGTGGAAAAAACGGAGTTTCTTTCAAAAGAGGAAACGCTTGAAAAATATAAGGATTCTCTGCCGCAGGAAACCTATGAGGGGCTGCAGGGGGACGACAACCCCATGCCGGACGCCTATATCGTGACCTTCCGCGATCTGGAGAATTTCGACGAGACGGTGGCGCAGATCAAAGCCATCGACGGTGTGGACGATGCGTCCTATGACGGCAACATCGCCGCCACACTGCGCACGGTGCGCCGCATCGCGCTGGAGGTGGGACTCGGCGTGGTGGCGCTTTTGCTCATCGTGTCGCTGTTCATCATCGCCAACACCATCAAGCTGACGGTGTATAACCGCCGTTTGGAAATCTACATCATGCGGTCGGTCGGCGCGACGGGCGCCTTCATCCGTATTCCCTTCATGGTAGAGGGCATGACGCTGGGCATTTTGTCCGGCGGCGTGGCATTTTTCCTTGTTTGGCTTTTGTATGTGAAGCTTTTGGGACTGCTGCCGCAGACAACGGCGCTGTTCTCGCTTGTGCCGTTCAAAGAGGTGTGGGGTGTTTTGCTGCTCGGGTTTGTCGTGATCGGTATGCTGACCGGCATGCTGGGCAGTGCCATTGCAACCGGCAAGTATCTGCATAAGGAAGGAAGCGAAAAGGCATGAAAAAGCGGAGCATGCGCGTGCGTGTGCTGTCCTGTCTGTCGGCGCTGCTGATCTTTGTCGGCAGCGGACTGAGCATGGCGGTGCCGGCTGCCGCCGCGACGGTCAATGAGCAGATAAAGCAGCTCGAAGCGGAGCAGGCAAAGCTCAAAAAGCAGATCGCCTCCGCCAAAAGCGACCTTGCGGACAGCAAGAAAACGCGCGACCTCTATAACAGTCAGATCAGCAACGTGCAAAAGCAGATCGACCTGCTCGACAAGCAGGCGGACGATCTCAATGCACAGATAAACAGCAAGAATACCGCCATCGCCGACCTTGAAAAGCAGGTTGCCGCCAACGAAAAGGAAGCGGCAACGGTGCGCAAAATGCTCGGTGAACGGCTCAATGCTATCATGAAGCGCGGCAATTTCTCCACGCTGCAGCTGCTCATGGACACCGATAACTATGCGGACTATCTGGTGCGGGCAAAGCTGATGGAAAAGGTGTCCGAACGGGATCAGCAGAGCATTGAGGATCTCGAAAAACGCCTTGCGGAGATCACCGACACCGAAAAAAAGGTGCAAAGTGAAAAGGCGGCGGTCGAGGAAAAGAAAAAAGAGGTCGAAGCGCTGCGCGCTTCTTCCACCGGCAAGAAAAAGGAACTGAACGCGCTGTATACCGCTGCCAACGCCGCCTATAAGCAGGACGCGGCGGAGGTCGCGGCGCTCAACAAGGAGCTCGAAAAGACCGACAGAGACATCAAAAAGCTGCTGGCATCTCTGAACAGCAGCGGCAGCTATGTTGCCACCTCGATGTATTGGCCTGTGCCGACGGTGCGGGCGCTGTCCAGCTATTTCGGCACCCGTTGGGGCAGATTGCACCGCGGTGTGGACATCGCCAACGGTTCTATCCCGATCTATGGACAGAATGTTGTCGCGGCGGCGGACGGCACGGTGATCTATTCCAACTACACCAGCACCTGGGGCGGCGGCTACGGCTATTATTGCATGGTCGACCACGGCAGAGACAGCAAGGGGCGACAGGTCGTGACGCTGTATGCGCACTGCTCGGCGATGTATGCCCGCGTGGGACAAAAGGTCGTCGGCGGCAAGACTGTTTTGGCGAAAGCCGGCAACACCGGCAATGTCACGGGACCGCATCTGCACTTTGAGGTGCGGCTCAACGGCACGGCAGTCGATCCGCTCAAGGGGTATATCTCGGTCAAGGGCAAGTAAAGGAAAGGCAACGGGTTTTACGGTATGAGAAACAAGAAATTCAGCCTCAGCGCGGTCATCACGCTGCTGATATTGGTGGTGGCGCTTGCCATTTCGATCACCATGATGATCGCCATGCGCTATTTCAATCAGCAGGTCAACGCCGTGACGCAGAAGCAGGCACTGTATGCGCACATTACCGACATCGACAACAAGGTGCGCACCTATTATCCCACCCTCGACGAGGAGCAGCTGCGCAGTGCGCTGGCGGCGGGATATGTTGCGGGCCTGCAGGATCCGTATGCACGGTACTATTCCACCGATGCCTATAAGCAGGCGCTGCTTTTGCGCGAGGGACGCGCTGCCGGTGTCGGCATACACCTCAAGACCGATGCCCAGTCGCGGCTGGTGGTGGACACGCTGGACGCGGATGCAGCGGCTCAGAAAGCGGGCGTGCAGGTGGGCGACATCGTGACGCAGGTGAACGGCAATGCTGTTGCCGGCCCGCAGATGGAGTCCCTGCAGAACACGTTTGACACCTCGACCGAAAAGCTGGCGATCTCGGTGCTGCGCGGCGACAAGGCGATCGCCTTCGAGCTGACGGCATACACCTATACGCTGAAGAGCGTGCAGGAAAAGATGCTCGGCGACACGGTCGGCTATATCCGCATCACGGCTTTTTATGACAACACGCTCAACCAGTTCAAGGCGGCGTGCTCGTCGCTGGAAAATCAGGGCGCCGCGTCCTATATCTTCGATGTGCGCGGCTGCAGCGGCGGCGGCTCGACCGACACGCTCAAGGCCATGCTGTCATATCTTCTGCCCCACGGCGCGTATGCCGCCTGGGTGGGCAGCGACGGCAAAACGGAAAACCTGGTCGCCGACGACGCACACACCCTGTCGGGCAGCTTTGCGGTGGTGACCGACGGCACGACAAAGGGCGAAGCAGAGCTGTTTGCAGGCGTTCTGCAGGAGTTCGGTGCGGCGACCGTTGTCGGCGAAAAGACGGCGGGCAAGGGCAAGATCCAGGACTTTGTGGCGCTCAAGGCGGACAATTCCGCCATCTATCTCACGATCGGCGAGATCGTTCTGATGCGCGGCGGCTCCATTGAGGGCGTCGGCATCACGCCGACGGTCACGGTATCGCTGCCGACGGCGCAAAAGGCGCAGGGCACGGCGCTCAAGGTCGAAGAGGACGCACAGGTGTTGGCGGCGCTCAACACCTTCAAGGCGAGCACCAACCAGTTAAATTCCACGGCATCTGCCACGGCAGCGGCGACCACTGCCGCAACGACGGCGCAAAACTGAATTTTCGGGGGTTATGTATGAGGACTGCAGAGCAGATAGCGGCAGCGATCGGGGAAGCACAAAAAAAGCGGGCGGCACTTTCGGAACAGGAAAAAGCAGCGGCGGAAAAGGAAACCGTCGCGCGTCAGCACCTTGCGGCGGTGCAGGACGGCAATGCGGCGATTTTGAGCAAAAACCGGCGGCTTTCCACGAAAAACACCGATTGGCTTTTCGGCATACTGACGGTGCTGATCGCGGCGGCAGTGTGCTTTGCGTTGGTGCGCTTTGCGCCGTTTTTGGCGGCGGAGCGGGAAACGCTGTCCCGCTTGTGGGTGAATAAGCAAATAGACCTTGCGGCAACGGTCGCGTTTGCGGCGCTGCTCGGCGTGAGCGTGTTCTTCCTTGCGGCGGGACTGCGCAAGGTGTGGCGCGTTTTCGCGATCCTTTGGGGGATCGCGGCGGCGCTGTGTCTCGCGCTGCATCCGCTGTGGGCGCTGCTGTTGACGGCGGTGTTTGCCCTTGTCTACTTAATTTTGAAGGCACTGCGCAAAAACCGCAACCTGTCGCATGCACTGTTCGTGAACAAAAAGCAGCTGTCCGACGCGGGCACGGCGATCGCCGCCTGCAGCGATGCGCTGCAAAGGGCGATCGCGGAAAAAGAGCAGGCAGCGGCAAAGGTTGCCGCTGCGGATCGGGAGCTGGCGGCGCTGGAGACCGAAAAACAGGGCGTCGCCCTGTATGCCAAAGCGTGTGAAACAGCCGACGGATATCCGGACACGGCGGTCAAGGCATACGGGATGTTTCTCGATGCTTACCGCATGACCGGCGAAATGGGACAGGCGTTTTTTGATCTGCGCGCCAAAATGGAGCAGGAGGACGGCGAGACGCTGTATCAGTTTGCGCTGGCATTCTGCGCCGAAAAGGGCGATACCTACACGTTCTTGCGGCTGCTGCAGCTGGCGGTGAACAAGGGCTGTGACGCGGCGCGCGGCGTGCTCGGCAAGGCGCTGTCGCAGATCTCCGCTGCGGCGGGGAGCGGCGATTATGCCACCGCCTATGCGATCGTGCAGCCGCTTATCGACGCGGGCAGCACCGAAGCACTCAACGTCAAATTGCAGCTCGACAACAACCGCATTGACGACAATGCGCGCGCGGAAATGGAAAAGGCACGCAAGGCGGCAGCGATGCAGGCGCTGGAGCACAATGCCCGCCTGTCCGCCGCCCAGCAGGCGGTGCTGCGGGAAATGTCCGCGATGCGGCAAAATCAGGAATTTTCGCAGTTCATCATGCTCGGCGCGCTGGAGGATGCCCGTCTCAACGGCGTGAAAGTGCGTTTTGACGGATACGGACTGTAATACATAATATCAATTATACAAAAAGTAAAGCACATCGCTTGCGGGCGATGTGCTTTTTGCTTGTGCGGATGTTGTTTGTGCCGGTGTTTCAGTCTTCTGCCTTTTCGCCGGTCAGCCACAAGATCGTGCGTTCGATGGCGTCGCGTGAATTGCCCCAATCGGCGTCGGCGGTGTTATTGCGATAGTCAAACATTTTGCAGAAATGCGAAACATCGTTTTGCAGCGTGTGCAGATAGGCACGG
The DNA here is from genome assembly GCA_900549155.1 of uncultured Oscillospiraceae bacterium. Taxonomy (GTDB): domain Bacteria; phylum Bacillota; class Clostridia; order Oscillospirales; family Acutalibacteraceae; genus URNF01. Next base: position 5,886 of record URNF01000020.1, read on the forward strand.
GCGCGGTCGGCGGTCACCTTGACAAATTCGCCCTGCAGCTTTTTCGGCAACACGGCGGCGGTGTCGGCGAGCGCGCGGCAATGCGGCAGGCAGAAATACGGCTGGGCGGCATAGAGCTTCCGAAAATCCGCTTCCCGTTCCCAAAGGTGGGCGATGTTCGGAAGAAAGTGCGCCATGTTTTTGTCGATCTGATCGCAGACAAAGCAGGTCGCCGCTTTTTGCTCTTTGACCTTTTTGGTCTTGCCGCCGATGCCGGTGGCAAACGCGGCTTTCTCCACCTCTGCCAAATGGCTTTCGAGCATCAGCGCGACGCTCAGACGCTTGCGTTGCGCCAAAAGGCGGCGATAGTGCGGGTTGCAGAAGCCGAGACGATTGGTCTCCTGCCGCACGTCCGGCTCCATCATGGCGGCGCCGGTGATATACACGGCGATGCGTTCCTCAAGCATTTCCCGCAGACGGCACAACGGACAGCCGTCCTGCGGCTCAAACACTTCGCTGATCGGGATGCTGGTAATATCTTCTCGCATATTGCATTCTCCTATTCGGCAATGCGGTCGACGGAAACGGTCTTTCCGGTCGCGTCGTCCAGGGTGAACAGCACGCCGTCCATGCGGCAAACGCCGTCGGCGGTGGTGAAACGGGTGGGGAGCTTTTGACGGATGCGGCGGATGGATTGCTCCGGGCATACGCCGAGCACTGAGACGGCGGGTCCCGTCATGCCGACGTCGGTGATAAAGCCGGTGCCGTGCGGCAGGATCTGCTCATCGGCGGTCTGCACGTGCGTGTGCGTCCCGAACAGGGCGGAAATGCGCCCGTCGGCATAAAAGCCGAGCGCCTTTTTCTCCGCTGTCGCTTCCGCGTGGAAATCCACGATGCAAAAGCGCGGGCGGTTTTCAAGCAGGCTGTCCAGCACATAAAACGGGTTGTCCACCGCGTCCATATACACCTGCCCCAAGAGATTGATGACCGTCACGGCATATCGCCCGCGATCCACGACGGCAACGCCGACGCCGGGCGCTTCGCCGGGGAAATTTGCGGGGCGCAGCGCCGTGTCGTGGGTATCGAGCCAGTCGGCGTATTCGGGACGCCGAAAGGTGTGGTTGCCGCCGGTGATAACGTCCGCGCCCGCCGCAAGGATGCGGTCGGCGGCGGTGGGGGTGGTGCCGTTGCCGTCGGCGGCGTTTTCGCCGTTGACGATGCAGACATCCACGCCGTATTTGCGTTTGACGGCGGGCAGCACCCGCTCCAAATGGGTGACGCCTGCCGTGCCGACCACGTCACCGATGCATAATACCTTCACAAAAAAGCACCTTTCCGAAAAACAGGGCGGGGCTTCGCAAATGCGACGCTCCGCCCGTTTGTTTCTTTTTTTATTCCAGTGACAGGAAATAATAGTAGACCGGCTGTCCGCCCGGCACCACTGTGACCTCGATGCGGTTGCCCGCCTTTTCCGCGATGGCAGCCGCTGCGGCGTTTGCCGCTTCCTCGGTGACATCTGCACCGGCGATGAGGGTGATGAAGCTGGTTTCCTTGCCCGCAAGGCGGCGACCGTTCAGAATGGTCTTTGCCAGTTTCACGACCGCATGCTCCACCGTTGTGTCGACAAAGGACAGCTTGCCCTCTTCCATGGCGAGAATGTCGCCCTCATGGATGTCGTGCCCCTCAAAATCGCTGTCTCTTGCGGCGAAGGTGAGAGAGCCGGTGGACACCGCTTCATATGCCTGCCGCATGGAAACGAGGTTCTCCTCGACGCCCGCTTCGGGATCAAACGCCAGCATGGACGAAATGCCCTGCGGCACGGTGCGGGTGGGCAGCACGCGCACGGCACGGTCGGCAAGCGGCGCTGCCTGCTCGGCGGCAAGAATGATGTTTTTGTTGTTCGGCAGCACATACACGAGTTTTGCCGGTGTCGCCTGGATGGCGTTCAGAATGTCGTCGGTGGACGGGTTCATGGTCTGTCCACCGGACACCACCTCGTCGCAGCCGAGGTCATGGAACAGCTCGGCAAGCCCGTCGCCCGCAGCGACTGCCACAAAGCCATAGGGCTTTTCCGGCTCGGCGCGCTTGTGCTCCGGCACCTGCTCACCCTGCGTCTCGCCGACCCAGCCGGCATTTTCATGCTGCAGACGCATGTTCTCCACCTTGACGGTTTCAAACTGTCCGTATTTGAGACCCTCCTGCAAAGCGTTGCCGGGGGCGTTGGTGTGCACATGCACCTTGATGATATCGTCGTCGTCCACCACAACGACACAGTCGCCGATGGATTCGAGATAGGCGCGCAGCAAAAGCGGATCGCGGTCGTTCCCTTTATCACGTGCAACGATGAACTCGGTGCAGTATGTAAAGGTGATCTCCGCGTCGAAGCTGCCGACGACGCTCTCCTTCTTTACCTGCGTTTGTACGGATGCAGCGGTGTCCGCGCCGTCCGTGAAGATCGGTGCGCCGCCGAAGACCGCCTGCATTTCATGAATAACGACACAGAAGCCCTTGCCGCCTGCGTCCACAACGCCCGCCTTTTTCAGCGCGGGGAGCAGATCGGGGGTGCGGGTGAGCGAGGCGTCCGCCTCGGTGCAGATGGCGTCCCACACAAAAAGCGGATCGGGGTTTTCCGCCGCAGCCGCCGTGCCCTTTCCCGCCGCCTCGCGGGCGACGGTCAGAATCGTGCCCTCGGTGGGCTTCATGACCGCTTTATAGGCGGCTTCGACACCGAGCGTCAGCGCCGCAGCCAGTGCGACACCGTCGGCAGTTTCCATGTCCTTCAGCCCCTTGGCGAAGCCGCGGAACAAAAGCGACAGGATCACGCCGGAGTTGCCGCGCGCACCGCGCAGCAGCGCGGCGGAGGCGGTGGTTGCCACCTGACCGACCGTCGGATCGGAGAGCCGTGCAAGCTCTCTGGCGCCTGCGGCAATGGTCATGGACATGTTTGTTCCCGTATCGCCGTCCGGCACCGGGAACACGTTGAGGGCGTCAACCTCCTGCTTGACGGAATTCAATCGATTGGACGCCGATATGACGGCGTCGCGCAGAGTTTTTCCCTGTATCACTGGAACACTACCTCCCGACTCATTCAGCCTGCATGTTGTCAACAAAGACATTGACCTTTTTCACGGCAAGTCCGGTCGCTTCCTCAACGGTATAGCGCACCTTGTTGACAATACTTTTGGCTATTGCGGAAATATTCATACCGTACATGACGGAAATATGCAGATCTACGATCAGGCGGTCGCCGTCGCTGCGCACACGGATGCCGTCGTCGGCAAAGGAACGCTTGAAAAACACCGAACGCAAGCCCTGACGCGGTCCGCTCTTGACCATGGCGGTCACGCCGTAGCATGCCGAAACGGCATTTCCGACCAAATAGCGGAAATACTCCTGTGACACTTCGATCGTTCCGTAGCGGTTTTCAATGCGGATCATAAGACACACACCTTTCTAGTGGGTTATACCGTCATAGACCGAATAGGCTGACGGTGTGATATATGTGAGGGCGGCGTGTCCTGCCGCCATGCCCTGTCGGTAGCAAAGGGGGATATACGGCATATCGCGCGAAAAGGCTTCGACAAATTCCGCCGCCGTTTTCTCGCCCGCGCGATAGGCGGCATAGGTCTGTGCCGCTTCGCCCGCCGTGTTGACGCCGAAGGCGGCAGCCCCGCCCGATCGCAGGAACACGAAAAGGTTCATGGACGGCGTCAGCCGTATCTCGCCGATATAGAGATCATAATTGCCGGCGCTAAGCTGCGCCTTATAGTCATCAAAGCCTGTCGGCTTTGCGGTGACCTGAAAGCCCGCCTGATGCAGCTGCTGCACCAGCGCCTTGACCAGCGCCTCGCGGCAGCGGTTGCCGCCGGCATACAGCAGGGTGAGCGGCGTATCCTTCACCGACGTTGTCATAGCCGTTTCGGCGGCGCTCGTCGCTGCCGTTGTTTTGGCAGTAGTCGCAACAGTGGTTGCCGCCGTCGTCGCACCGGCAGCACCGGCAGCACCGGTCGCGCCGGCAACGCCGGTCGCAGCAGTTGTCGTGGGGACAGTCTGTGCCGCCTGCAGCAGGGCGTTCACCTTGCCCGCCTCACTTCCCGCCGAAAAAGCGGAAAGCCCGACAGCCGGTTTCCATTTCGGGTGAAACGGCGTGATCGCGGGCAGCGCCCGTCCGGCATAGGATGAGGCGGCAAGCGCCGTGCGGTCGATCGCCGCGGAAAGCGCCTGTCGCACAGCGGGCGCGGCAAGTGCCGCGCGGCTGCTGTTGACGCCGAGATACACAAGCTGCGGCAGGTCCACCGCCGTATCCTTGGCGGATGTGCGGGGAATGTCGCCGCTGCTGAGGTCATTGAACATATAGTGAATGCTGCCTTTCTCCAGATTTTGCAGCACGGCATCATTGTCCATGAGGGAAAGCAGCTGAATTTCCTTATTCTGTGCAGCTGCACCGGCAGCGTTTTTCGCGTTTGCCGTCAGCTTCTGACCGTCCGCGTTGAAAACATACGGTCCGCTGCCGAGGGCGGCGGTCGCCGCAGCACTCGTGTCGGTCGAGCGCTTGATGATCGGGAAATACAGATTATAGCTGCCGTTCGGATCGGCAGAGGACAGCGTGAAAGTGATGACGCCGCGCTTTGCGGACGCCGATTGCACATTGGCAAGCGCCACCTTGTAATTCGCCGACGCTTTCGCTTTGTTGAAGCTGAAGATCACATCGTCGTCGGTGACGGCGGTGCCGTCCGAAAAGGCAGCACCCTTGCGCAGCGTGACGGCGATGTGCGTGCTGTCCGTCTGCTCGGCGCTTTGCGCCAAAACGAGAACGGGCGCAAAGTCCGCACCGGGGCGCAAAAGCGGCTCATACAAAAGCGAGGAAAGACAAAGATTGAGCTGCGTCGAAGCGGAGAAGGGATCGAGTGTGTCCTCACGGTTATAGGCAAGGCAAAGCGTTTCCGGCGGCGTCACCGTCGTCCCGTCGGGATCGGTCGGCGTCGTGTCGGAAGCGGGGGGCGTCACCGTGTGACAGCCGACGAAAAAAAGCGTCAGCAACAGGCTGGAAACCAGGCACAAAACGCGTTTCACGGCACACCTCCTACACTTGTCATTTTAGTATAGCACTTTCTCACAAAATAATCAACACAAATTTGGCGAAAAAGCGCCCCTCCCATTTGCATGAGAGGGGCGAAAGGGTACAGTTTATGCTTTAGTCGTCCTCACGGCGACGGTCGTTGCGGCGGAAACCGCCCTCACGGCGCGGACGGGACGGACGGGGTGCGTCGGAAACGTTGTTCTCCGGCGTCAGTCCCTCGACCTCGATGAGCGCGTCGCGGCGGGACAGGTTCAGTCTGCCCTGCTCGTCGATCTCAACGACCTTGACCATGACCTCATCGCCGACCGACACGACATCCTCGACCTTGTCCACACGCTTGACGTCAAGACGGCTGATGTGCACAAGCCCTTCCTTGCCGGGCGCGATCTCCACGAACGCACCGAAGGTCATCAGACGGGTGACGCGACCCTTATAGATCGCACCGATCTCGGGATCCTTCGCGATGGTCTCCACCACCATGAGCGCACGCTTGGCATCGTCGGTGTTGAGCGCGGAGATGAACACGCCGCCGTCCTCGGAAATGTCGATCTTGCAGTTGCATTCCGCCTGGATCTTCTGAATGACGCAGCCGCCCTTGCCGATGACCTCGCGGATCTTGTCCACGTCGATCTTGGTGCTGAGCATCTTCGGTGCATACTTCGACAGCTCTGCGCGCGGCTCGCTGATGACCGGCGCCATCACGTCGTCCAGAATGTGGATGCGCGCCTTATAGGTCTTTTCGAGCGCTTCCTTGATGATGGCGGGCGTGAGGCCGTGCACCTTCAGATCCATCTGGATGGCGGTGATGCCTTTCTTCGTGCCGCCGACCTTGAAGTCCATGTCGCCGAAGAAGTCCTCGAGTCCCTGAATGTCGACCATGGTCATGAAGCGGTCACCCTCGGTGATAAGACCGCAGGAGATACCGGCGACAGGCGCCTTGATCGGCACACCCGCATCCATCAGCGCCAGCGTAGAGCCGCAGATGGACGCCTGCGAGGTGGAACCGTTGGAGGAGAGCACCTCGCTCACGAGACGGATGGTGTAGGGGAATTCTTCCACGGAGGGCAGCACCGGAATGAGTGCGCGCTCCGCCAGAGCACCGTGACCGATCTCACGACGGCCGGGACCGCGGGAGGGCTTGGTCTCGCCCACGGAATAGGACGGGAAGTTGTAGTGATGGATATAGCGCTTTTCGGTCTGATCGTCGAGACCGTCCAGCTGCTGGGCGTCGCCGGTGGAGCCGAGCGTCGCCACCGTCAGCACCTGCGTCTGACCGCGGGTGAACATGCCGCTGCCGTGCGTGCGGGGCAGAATGCCGACCTCAGCCGCAAGCGGACGGATGTCGTTGATGCCGCGGCCGTCGACGCGCTTGCCGTCGTCCAGCAGCCAGCGGCGCACAACGTATTTCTGCAGCTTATACAGGCAATCGTCGATCTTGGCGATGTCGTCGGGATACTGCTCGTCAAACTGCGCGTGCACTTCGTCATAGACCGGCAGCAGGCGCTCGTCGCGCACCAGCTTGTTGTCGGTGTCCAGCGCATAGCGCACCTTTTCGATGGCAAATTCCTTGATCGCCTCGAACATTGCCGGATCGGGATCGTTGGAGGTGAAGGGGAACTTCTCCTTGCCGATCTCCTTGACGATGTCGTTGATGAAGGTCACGATCTGCTGGTTGGCTTCATGACCCGCCATGATGGCATCAAACATGGTGTCGTTGTCGATCTCGTTGGCGCCTGCTTCGATCATCGCGACCAGATCGGCGGTGGATGCCACCGTCACGTGCATTTCGGAGCGCTTCTCTTCCTCGGCGGTCGGGTTGATGACGAACTTGCCGTCCACCATGCCCACGACCACGCCGGAGATCGGGCCGTCCCACGGGATGTCCGAAATGGCGATGGCGATGGACGCGCCGATCATTGCCGTCGTTTCCGGCTGGCAGTCCGGGTCGACCGACATGACGGTGCAGACGATGGAAACGTCGTTGCGCATGTCCTTCGGGAACAGCGGACGGATCGGGCGGTCGATGACGCGCGAGGTGAGGATCGCCTTCTCGCTCGGGCGCGCTTCACGGCGCTGGAACGAGCCGGGGATCTTGCCCACGGAGTACATCTTTTCCTCATAGTCCACGGAAAGCGGGAAGAAGTCCACACCCTCACGCGGCTTGGCGGAAGCGGTGACGTTGCACAGGATGGCAGTCTCACCGTAGCGCACAAGGCAGGAGCCGTTCGACAGCTGTGCCATTTTGCCGGTTTCCACCACGAGCGGACGCCCGGCGAGCGTTGTTTCAAACTTTCTGTAATTTTCGAACACGAAATTACCTCCTCTGTTTTTATATTAACGGAGGATTGGGCATTTAGCAATAAAACCGACGCTTTTGAAAGGCGGGAAAAGCGCCCGTTTCATCGCTAAATCCGATCGCTCCGTCACAGACAAAAAACACGCAGAGGCAGGCGGAAGCTCCGCCTGCCTCAAAAGTGCTTTACTTACGCAGACCCAGTTTTTCGATCAGCGCACGGTAACGGTTGATGTCCTTCTTCTTGAGGTACACCAGCAGATTGTGGCGATGACCGACCATTTTCAGCAGGCCGCGGTTGGAATGGTGATCCTTCTTGTGCACTTTCAGGTGCTCGGTCAGATCCTTGATGCGCTTGGTCAGAACAGCGATCTGCACCTCGGGCGAACCGGTGTCGCCTTCGTGGATCGCAAATTCCTTCATGATAGCGGTTTTCTCTTCGGGTAACATCATAGTCTTTCACCTCTTCAAAAATTGCCGTATCACGCAGTACAGGGTCAATCGGAACACAGAGGCAGACGCCGCTGACCGCGAGATCGGAGCGCTGTTTTGCACAGCCAATATACTATACCACGCTTTTTCGCGTTTGTAAAGTCTTTTTTATTTCATGAAATGCGCATGGATGTAGTCGCTGCTCATTTTCACGCTGTCGAACGGATCGCCGGGGCAGGTGTCCTGCTCCACGACATAGTATTTCACGCCGGTTTTTTCGGCGGTCTTGATAATTTTGTCAAAATCCATGTTGCCATTGCCAACCTCGGTGATGAACGGCTGACGTTCTTTGTTCACGCCCATGTCCTTCAGATGCAGGATGTCGATGCGCCCGGCGAGCTTTTCGATCCAGGAGCAGACGTCGCCGCCCGCATGCTGCACCCAATAGGTGTCGAGCACAAAGGACGTCTTGTCGGGGTCGAGGTTTTCAACGAGAATGTCCATCATGGTTTTGTCGCCGTCGTATTTGCAGAATTCATGACTGTGGTTGTGATAGGTAAACTTGAAGCCCTCAGGGCAGACAGCGGCGGTCAGGCGGCGCACCTTGTCGAGAAATGCCTCGATTTCCGCAACGCACATGGTGTCGGAGAAGAAGCCGCCGATGCCCATGTTGGTCGTGCCGAGCAGGCGGTGCTCATCCATCGCTTTCTGCGGGTCGGCGAGCATGGTGTCGATGCTGCAGTGCGTGCCGCAGATCTCGATGCCTTCCTCGTGTGCGATTTTGCCGAACGCTTCACAGCCGATCGGGCAGCCGGCGGTCTGCGCCAGCGTGTAGCCCATGTCATGCAGCTTTTTGAAGGAAGCCCTTGTGTCCTCCGGCGTGTCCAGGTGGCCGCGGATGCTGTACAGCTGTAAACCGAGTTCTTTGATCATCGTTTTCTCTCCCTTTCGGTGGTGTTTTCAGCGCCAGTATACCACCCTCATTTTTGAAAAGCAACATTTTATTTGCTTTTTTCGAAAAAATCGCGTATACTCTTTTCGATGAACCCGCCATCGGTCGATGGTGAGAAAAGGAGAAACAACATGACCGTTGCCATTTTGCTTGCTGCCGGGAACTCCGTGCGCATGGGGCAGGACAAGCTCTCTGCCGTGCTCGGTGACCGCCCGGTGCTGGCGCACACGCTCGGCGTGTTTGAGGCGTGCGACGCGATCGACGCGATCGTCCTTGTCGCCCGCCCGCAGGATAAAGAACGGTATGAGGCGCTGTGCGGACAGTACGGCATCGGCAAGCTCACTGCCGTTTGCAGCGGCGGCACAACGCGGCAGCAATCGGCGCGAAACGGGCTTGCCGCCGTGCCGCAGGACTGCACGCTGCTTGCCATTCACGACGGCGCGCGCCCGCTTTTGCGCGAGGATGTGCTTTTGCGCGTTCTGCGGGATGCCGAAAAATACGGTGCTGCGACCGCCGCCGTCCCCGTGAAGGACACGGTGAAGACCGCGACCGCCGACGGCTTTGTGGGCAGCACGCCGCCGCGCAGCACGCTGCAGCTGGTGCAGACGCCGCAGGCGTTTCGCACCGATCTCTACAGAAAGGCGCTTGCCGCCGCAAAAGAGGAATACACCGACGACTGCCAGCTGCTCGAAGCGTGCGGCATGCCGGTGCGGCTGACCGAGGGCAGCTACAGCAACATAAAAATCACCACGCCGGAGGATCTGCGTATCGCCGGCGCATTACTGTGAGGAGCGTTTTCTATGTGTGGATTGTGCGGATTTACGGGTGAACTCGTCGACAAGGAGACCTATCTGCGGCAGATGACCGAAAAGATCATCCATCGCGGTCCCGATTCCGACGGCTTTTATACCGATGCGGACATTGCCATGGGCTTTCGGCGGCTGAGCATCATCGACCTCGGCGCGGGCGATCAGCCGCTGTATAATGAGGACAAAACGCTTGTCCTCACCTTCAACGGTGAAATTTATAACTATAAAACGCTGCGCGCGGAGCTGCTGGAAAAGGGGCACACCTTTGTCACCGAAAGCGACAGCGAGGTGCTGCTGCACGGCTTTGAGGAGTGGGGCGAGGAGCTGCTGCCCCGCCTGCGCGGCATGTTCGGCTTTGCCATCTGGAACACGGTGAAAAAGGAGCTGTTCCTCGCGCGCGACCCGTTCGGCATCAAGCCGATGCACTATACCCGCCTTGCCGACGGACGATTGGTTTACGGCTCGGAGATCAAGTCGATCCTCACGCATCCCGATGTCAAAAAGGTGTTTAACCCGTCGGCGCTGGACAGCTATCTGTCGTTTCAGTATTCCGTGCCGAACGAGACGTTTTTCAAGGATATCTGCTGCCTGCCGCCCGCGCACTGTCTGTGGTACCGCGACGGCGAGGTGACGCTGCACCGCTATTTCGATCCGATGTTCACACCGGACGAGGACATGACGCTCGATGAGGCGGTCGAGGAGATCGACCGCGCATTCACCGATTCGGTGGAAGCACACCGCATCAGCGATGTCGAGGTCGGCTGTTTCCTTTCAAGCGGCGTGGACTCAAGCTACGTCGCGTCCTATTTCGGCGGGCAAAAGGCGTTCACGGTCGGCTTCGACAACGGGCAGCATTATAATGAAAGCAATTATGCCGCAGAGCTGGCAAAAGAGGTCGGCATTGAGCACTATGTGCACATCATCTCGGAAGAGGAATATTGGGCATCGCTGCCAAAGGTGCAGTATTATCTCGACCAGCCGCTTGCCGATCCGTCCTGTGTGGCGCTGTATTTTGTGTCCAAGCTTGCGGCGGAGCACGTCAAGGTGGTGCTGTCGGGCGAGGGCGCGGACGAGCTTTTCGGCGGCTATCGCATCTATCACGAGCCGTATTCTCTGCGCGGGTATCAGCGCCTGCCGCGCTTTTTGCGCAAATTCCTTGCGGCTTGCGTTGCCAATTTGCCGGATTTCAAGGGGAAATCGTTTTTGCTGCGCGGGGCGCAGACGCTTGAGGAGCGCTTCATCGGCAACGCCAAGATGTTCTCCGAAAAGGAAAAAGCGCGCCTTTTGCGCGACATTCCCGCCACCGATCCGACGCTGCGCACAAAAGACTATTATGCGCGCACAGAGGGACAGGACGATGTCACCCGCATGCAGTATCTCGACATCAACCGCTGGATGGTCGGCGACATCCTGCTCAAAGCAGATCGCATGAGCATGGCACATTCGCTGGAGCTGCGCGTGCCGTTTTTGGACAAGGAAGTGTTCAAGGTGGCGTCGCGCATTCCCGTCAAGCACCGCATCGCGGCAGGCACGACGAAATATGCCATGCGCCTTGCCGCCGAGCGGCACATTCCCGCGGCGGCTGCCGAAAAGCCGAAGCTGGGCTTCCCCGTGCCCATTCGCGTGTGGCTGCGGGAGCAGAAATATTATGACACGGTGAAGGCTGCGTTCACCTCACCCGCCGCAAAGCAGTTTTTCAACACCGATGAGCTGCTTTCCATGCTCGACGCGCACTTTGTCGGCAAAAAGGACAACAGCCGCAAGATCTGGACGGTGTATATGTTCCTCGTGTGGTATGAGGTGTATTTCACCGCTGCATAAATGGCGCCCGCGCCGCATAGACTGTGGCGGAGGTGCGCACTATGTTCGTTTTTTCGCTGAAAACATCCAAGAGACAGATGGCGTGGGCGGTGGTCTGCGTTTTGCTGCTCATCGCGATTTTGCTGACGCTGGCGCTGTGGCCCGATGCAACGCCGACGACGGCGCAAGCCGACACCGACAGCGGCAGGGCATATCTCACGGCGCTCGGCTATACGGCAAAAGTCGGCGAGGTGCGCACGGTGCGCCTGCCCGATACGCCGGACGAAACGCTGCTGACATATAACGCGCTGCAAAAGACGGCGGGAATGGATCTGTTGCCCTATTGCGGCAAGACGTTGGAGCTGCATACCTATACCGTCACCGATCACCCTGCGGGCGAAGCGGTGGCGCATCTGTATCTGTATAAAAATCATGTTGTGGGAGGGGACATATCCTCGCCGACGGCGGACGGCTTTTGTGAGGCGCTTCTGCCGCGAGCGGCGGGCGTGACACATGGAACGACTGGATAAGCTGATCTGTTCGCAGGGCATGCGCAGCCGTCGAGAGATCGGCGGCGTCATTCGCCGCGGAGGTGTGACCGTGAACGGCGCTGTCTGCCGCGATCCCGCCCGCAAGGTAGACCCCGCTGCCGACACCGTGTCGGTCGAAGGGGAAGTGCTGCGGGTTTCTGCGTTTGTCTATTATATGCTCAACAAGCCCGCAGGGCTTCTCTGCGTTTCCCGCGACCCGAAGGCGGAAACGGTGGTGGATCTGCTGCGCCCTGCGGATCGGCGGCGCGGCATTTTTCCTGCGGGGCGGCTGGATCGCGACACCCACGGGCTGGTGCTGCTCACCGACGACGGCGACCTGGCGCACCGCATCCTTTCGCCGAAGAAGCACATAAAGAAACGCTATCAGGCGATTTTGGACGGTCCGGTGGACGGAGCTGCCGTGGATGCGTTTGCCGCCGGTGTGGTGCTGGCGGACGGAACACGCTGCCGTCCGGCGGGTCTGTGCATTTTGCAGGAGGGGGAGCATCCGCTGGTGGAGATCACGCTGTGCGAGGGAAAATACCATCAGATAAAGCGGATGTTCGGCACGCTCGACCGCGGTGTTGACTGGTTAAAGCGCGTGTCGATGGGCGCGCTGACATTGGATGCGTCGCTCAAAGAAGGTGAATACAAATCACTTGAAAAGCAGGATATTTCCTTGCTGTTCAAGGATTGTTGAAAACTATTTGTGCAATTTGCCATTATGAAAAATACATAAAAAAACAGGAGAAAGTTTGTGTGGTTAGCGACTAGCCTTTTTGAAAAAAAGTTGATATACTATATACTGTCAAAATTTTACCGGAGTATCCGGCAGTATAATTGGAGGTCAAAAGCATGGCTAGTCTTTCCCTGAAAAACATCTACAAGCGCTATCCCGGCGGCGTGACAGCCGTTTCGGACTTCAACCTGGAGATCAAGGACAAGGAATTCATCATCATGGTCGGTCCTTCCGGCTGCGGTAAGTCCACCACCCTGCGCATGATCGCAGGTCTTGAGGAGATCTCCGACGGTGAGCTGTATATCGGCGACCGTCTGGTGAACAACGTGGCGCCGAAGGATCGCGACATCGCGATGGTGTTCCAGAACTACGCGCTGTATCCGCACATGACCGTGTTTGAGAACATGGCGTTCGGTCTGAAGCTCCGCAAGACCCCGAAGGACGAGATCAAGCGCCGTGTGGAGGAAGCCGCGCGCATCCTCGACATTTCCCACCTGCTCGACAGAAAGCCGAAGGCGCTGTCCGGCGGTCAGCGTCAGCGTGTTGCCCTGGGCCGTGCCATCGTGCGTGAGCCGAAGGTCTTCCTGCTCGACGAGCCGCTGTCCAACCTGGACGCGAAGCTGCGTGCACAGATGCGTACCGAGCTTTCCAAGCTGCACAAGAAGCTGGGCACGACGTTCATCTACGTTACCCACGACCAGACCGAAGCTATGACCATGGGCGACCGCATCGTGGTTATGAAGGACGGTCTCATTCAGCAGGTGGATACGCCGCAGCATCTGTATGATCTGCCCTGCAACATGTTCGTTGCCGGCTTCATCGGCAGCCCGCAGATGAACTTCATCGAGTCCGTGCTGCTCAAAGAGGGCGACACGTTCTATGTTGAGTTCGGTTCTGAGGACACCAAGTCCACCCGCGGCACGAAGTATCGCATTCCGCTGCCTGCGTCCAAGAACGCGGACAACGCGCTGGACGAATATGTCGGCAAGGAAGTCATCATGGGCATCCGTCCTGAGGACGTCCATGACGAGCCGCGCTATATGGAAGAGTTTGCGGACTGCAAGTTCAACGCCAACGTGGAAGTTGCCGAGCTGATGGGCGCTGAAACCTATCTGTACCTCGACACCGAGGGCTACAGCATCACCGCCCGCGTTGAGCCGACCTCGACCGCGCGTCCCGGCGATTGCATCGAAGCGGTCATCGAGAACACCAAGATCCACCTGTTCGACAAGGACACGGAAAAGACCATCTGCAACTGAGAATATTGCGTATGAAAAATCCGCCGTGCATTTTGCACGGCGGATTTTTTGTCGGTGTATCGTTTATTATGCGCCGGAAAGCGGCATGAGCCAGTTGTGCGGGAGCAGCTTTGCCAAAACGCGATAGAACTTGTAAAATCCGCGCGGCGTATAGACGGCACGCCCCTTTTGCGCCTTTTTGAGTGCGGTTTTTGCCACCCTTTCCGGATCGCAATAGGGCAGGCGCTCAAAGGTTTTCGACGCGCCGTTTTCGATGCCCGCGACCGGCAGAAATTCCGTCGCCATCGGACCGGGGCAGACCGCCAAAACGTTGATGCCGCGCGGCTTCAGTTCTTTGCGCAGCGCGGTGGAAAAGCTGAAAACATAAGCCTTTGTGGACGAATAGACCGTGAGCCGCGTGTTGGGCACAAAGGCGGCAATGGAGCAGACGTTGAGAAGAAAGCTGCCCTTTTGCATATACGGCAAAATGAGTGTTGAGAGCACCGTCAGCGCACGGCAGTTGAGATCCACCATGCCCGCAGCAGAGGTGTAGGGCACGTCGGCGACGTTGCCGAGCTTGCCGAAGCCCGCATTGTTGATGAGCGCCTTCACCTGCGGCTTTTCGGCTTCGAGCAGCGCTTGAAGCGCCGCAAAGCTCTCATCCTTTGTCAGATCCAGCGGCAGGATGCGCACCGCTCTTTGCGGATGCGCGGCGGCAAGCGCCTCGAGCCGCTCGCGGCGGCGGGCGATCACCCAAATTTCATCGGTCGGGACATCGGCGCAGAGTGCTTCGAAAAAAGCCTTTCCGAGTCCCGAGGATGCGCCGGTCAAAACGGTAACGGTCATGAAAAGCCCTCCTTACTTAAAGCGGCGGATGAGCGCCCTTATCTGTTCGGTGAACGCAGCGGTGTCCTTGTTGGAAATGCCGCGGCTGCCCTTGGCGACCGCCAAAAGCTCGTTTGCCGCCGCCACCAGCGTTTCATACAGCCTTGCCGCACGGGAATCGCCGGTGCGGGGCGACGCCTTCACGGGAACGCCCGCATCGTCATTGAGCACCGTGTCGGTGAGCAGGTCATAGCTGTTGCCGCTGTAGGGGGCGATCGCCTTGCAGCCGTAGTCGGTGTGCAGGGTGTCCCGCAGCGCCTCGCAGGCGGCGGGATCGCCGTGGTTGACAAACACGGTCTGCGGGCGTTTTTCGAACGCCTCAAACCATTTGAGCAGCCCGTCGCGGTCGGCGTGGCCGCTCGTGCCGTGCAGGGCGGCGATCTCCGCCTTGACGGTGACATCCTCGCCGAACAGGCGCACGACCGTCGCGCCGTCGAGCAGCTTTCTGCCGAGGGAGTTTTCCGCCTGGTAGCCGACGAACAGAATGAGGTTTTCCGGCTTCCACAGGTTGTGCTTCAGGTGATGGCGGATGCGCCCCGCCTCGCACATACCGCTGGCGGAAATGATGATCTTCGGACGGTCGTCGAAGTTGATCGCTTTGGACTCGTCGCCCGTCACCGACAGGATGATGCCGGGGAACCAGATGGGGTTGACGCCGCGCTTTATCAGTGCCGTCGTCTCCTCGTCAAAGCAGACGGGGTCGCATTGCAGGAAGATCTGCGTGGACTCTACGGCGAGCGGGCTGTCGATATAGACGGGGAAATTGCCGTATTTTTGCAGCTTGCCGCTTTCCTTGATCTCCCGCAGGGCATACAAAAGCTCCTGCGATCTGCCGACGGCAAAGGACGGAATAATGACGCTGCCGCCGCGCGCAAAGGTGCGGTCGATGCAGGCAGCAAATTCCTCGACGGTGTTGCCACTGTGTTTTTCGTGCAGACGGTTACCGTAGGTGGACTCAATGAGCAGATAGTCCGCATCCTTCACGGTCTGCGGATCCTTGATGATGGGCTGATGGGTGTTGCCGACGTCGCCGCTGCACACCAGCTTTTTCGTGACCCCGTTTTCGGTCAGCCACAGCTCGATCGCCGCCGAGCCGAGCAGATGCCCGATGTCGGTGAAACGGATGCGCAGATTCTCCGAAACGGTGTATTCCGTGTCATAATCGCAGCGCCTGAAGAGCTTCACCGCGCCTTCAGCGTCGTTGATGTCGTAAAGCGGCTCGACCGGCACATCGCCGCTGCGCTTTGCCTTGCGGTTTTTCCATTCCGCTTCCATTTCCTGGATGTGCGCGGAGTCGCGCAGCATGATGGCGCAAAGATCGGCGGTGACCGCCGTGGCATAGATCCTGCCCTTGAAGCCGTCGCGATACAGCCGCGGCAGCATGCCGGAGTGATCGACGTGGGCGTGGGTGAGAAACACGGCGTCGATCATAGACGCCGCGATCGGCAGCGGGACATTTTCATAGAGATCGCGTCCCTGCTCCATGCCGCAGTCGATGAGATAATGGCAGCCGCCGAGCTCCAAAAGCGTACAGCTGCCGGTCACCTCGTGGGCGGCGCCGATGAAGTTCAGTTGCATAGTGAAAGCCCCCTTTTAAGACTATTATAGTCAAAAGACGGTGCGCTGTAAAGGAAATTATAGGATGCCCGTGAGGAAAATTTCCAGTCCGATCAGAATGAGAATGACGCCGCCGAGCATGGTGGCTTTGCCGGAAAAGCGCATACCGAAGCGCTTGCCGAGGAACAGTCCGCCGATGCAGATGCCGAACGTGACGACGGAAATGAGCAGCGCCGCCGTGAGCGCGTGCCAAAAATCATATTCTGCGATGGTGAAGCCGACCGAGAGCGCATCAATAGAGGTGGCGATACCCTGCACCAGCAGTCCGCCGAAGCTCACCGCTTCCGCTTCTTCCGTCTCGCCGTCGCGAATGCCCTCGATCAGCATTTTGCCGCCGATGAAGAGAAGCAGCGCCAGCGCGATAAAGGGAATGCACTTTTCAAAGGCGCGGAAATACTGCACGATGGTGTGCACGCACACCCAGCCGAGCAGCGGCATCGCCGCTTGAAAAGCGCCGAAGGTGCCCGCGATCGTGCACATTTTTCCCGCGCCCATGTGCGGCGCACGCAGACCGTTGGCGAGGGAGACCGAGAAAGCGTCCATCGCAAGACCGACACCGAGCAGTATTGCGTTGACAAAAAACATGACATTCCAATCCATACCCCGAAACCCCCAAAAATAAAAAAAGATGCGGCGCTGGCCACATCGGCAAAAAGAAAAGAGCCCATGTGGAGCGGACGCTGCACATGAGTCTCGCAATTTAAGACAGAGCCAGGCGAAAACGCCAGTATGTTGATCTCCGCCGCGTGAAAACCACGCTTGCTACTCCCTCAAGGATACTTTACCGCATGGTAGCATACTACGCGCGATTTGTCAAGAATAAAACAAAAAAGCCAAAAAGGGGTTGCAAAAATGCGGCGGATGGTGTACAATACGGGATGTTCCGTATCCGCCCGTGGCGAAATTGGATATCGCAGTGGATTCCGATTCCAAAGGCTGGGGGTTCAAGTCCCTCCGGGCGGGCCAAAAAAGAGGATGTCGCATTTGCGGCATCCTCTTTTTTAGCCCGGAGGGCGCAGAACCCCCACGCAATTTTGCGGCGCAAAATGCCAGCACTTTTCCGAGAAGGCATGAGAAACAGAGGCAGACGGCAGCAACGGGAAAGTGCCGTTCAAGTCCCTCCGCGGCGGGGGCTCGGAGGGCGCAGAACCCCCACGCAAAATCGGGCTCACATAAAGACACTTTCAAAAAGTGACCGATTGAGAGCAGCACAACGCCACAGAGTTTTAAATCTCTGTGGCACTGTGCTTTTTTATAGCTAACAGGAAAATGATTAGAAAATATTTTGATCTTTGATTAAGGTTGTGGGCGTAACAGTTACTGCAAAGTGATTTATTCTACAATGGCGGCGTCCGTCAGCCTGGAATAGTGAGCAGTATATTTCCGTAAAAAACAGCAAAGCCGCCCGGTTTCGGACGGCAAATTGGCATAGGCTGTGTTTTATACTCCCCAAAGCAACATGCCGAGTGCGGCAGAAAAGAGTATCATTATAATCGGCGACGGTGCAGTTTTTTTGATTCTTTTATATCCGAAATGTGTCAGCCACAGAATGGCAAAAACCAAAATGGATTTAGGATCCGGAGCAAGCGCCGAATAAATATCCGTAAAACCAAGCAATGTTGATATGGCCATACCGATTGCCGTAGCGAGAATCATTGCGATAACGCAGGGGCGGACGCCGGAGAGAAAAGCGTTGACACCGGCATATTTCATCAGGTTTTTGAGTACCGCCGCAATTAAAAGTATAATAATGAAAGACGGAAGAACAACGCCGAGCGTAGCAAGAAACGAGCCGAGAAAGCCGCCTTGCGTGGAACCTATAAATGTCGCCATATTAACGGCAAGCGGACCGGGCGTCGATTCCGAAACGGCAATGAAATTTAGGAATTCGCTTTCCGTTAGCCAGCCGTTTGAAATGACTGTTTCTCTTACAAGGGAAACCATTCCGTATCCGCCGCCGAAGGAAAGGGCGCCGATCATTAAAAAATTCAGGAATAATTTCAGGTAGATCATTGTTTATTGCCGTTTCCTTTCCGCAGTTTTTTCAGGAAGAAAATTGCAAGTCCTGCTGTGCCGCAAATCAGAATATAGTAAACGGAAGAAAAAGAAACAGCGAAAACAGTGCACGCCAGCATTGCGGCAATGATCGACAGCAAAATGACCGTGTTGAAGGCATTTCTTTTAATGCTTTTCAGCATTTTCAAGCCGGCAAAGGAGATCAGATAGATCACACATACCTGTATTCCGCGGAAAGCACGGGAAACCCATGTAAGGCTTAAGAATTGATCAAAAAACAGTGAGATGCAAAAAATCACGGTAAACGAAGGAATACAAACCGCCACGGTAGCCGCCGCAGCACCGAACAAGCCTGCAATTTTGTAGCCGATATATGTGGCGCTGTTGATTGCAACCGGTCCGGGTGTAGACTCGGCAATGGCTACCATATTCAGAAAGTCGTCCTTTTCGATCCACTTTTTGCGTTCTACAAATTCATTTTCAAGCAGCGCAATCATTGCGTATCCGCCGCCGAAGGTAAAGGCACCGATTTTAAGAAAGGTGAGAAACAAAGTCCACTCTTTTCTCATTGCCTCACCGCCTGTCTTTTACGAATAATAAAAAGTATAACGATACCGAGAGTGCCGCAGGCGATAATGAGTCCGTACCAAGCGATATTCAGCCCTTCAATTCCGAAAAGATTTTCTATTGCATATCGGTTCAAATCCTTGTTTCCTCGCTTTTCTCAGTCTACCCGCAGCATACGGTAACCGACGCCGATATGCGTCTGAATGTATTGTGGACAGTCCTTTTGCGGCTCCAGCTTTTTGCGTAGGGTCGCCATAAACACCCGCAGAGAAGCAATATCGTTTTCCCAGCTGCTGCCCCAAATCTGCTGCGTGATATAGGTGTGCGTCAGCACCTTTCCGACATTATGAGAGAGCAGACACAAAAGCTTGTATTCAATCGGGGTCAGGTGCAATCCCTCTCCGTTTAAATAAGCGCAGCCGGCGGCATAATCAATTTTAAGCTCGCCGTTTTGGAAAACGGGTGAGTCGGTGTCGCTGTTTGCCTGCAAAAGCAACAGTCTTCTTTGCGTGACACGAAGCCGTGCCAAAAGCTCCTCTACGGAAAATGGCTTTGTCAGATAGTCGTCCGCCCCGGCATCCAGCGCCGTGATTTTGTCTTTATCCTCGCTGCGCGCACTGATCACAATAATGGGCATATTTGACCATGAGCGGATGCTTTCGATCACCTGTGTGCCGTCGATATCCGGCAGTCCCAGATCCAGCAGAACGATATCCGGGTTATGGGAGGTCACCTCCATAATGGCACCGCGTCCGTTCTCTGCAGTCAGATAGCGGTAATCGTGCGCCTTTAATGTTGTTACGATCAGATTGCGGACAGGACGGTCGTCCTCCACAACGAGAACAAGGGGTTTATTCATTCAGAGTCACCTCGCTAAGCGGTAAAGTAAAGGTAAATACACAGCCATGCGGTACATTGTCGGCAAGCGTCAGCGTCCCGCCGTGCAGCTCGACGATCGCTTTGCACAAGGTAAGCCCGATTCCAAAGCTTCTGCGGCTGTCTGCGACTGTGTTTTTTCCGGTGTAAAACATTTCAAAAATGTGCGGTTTCACATCGTCTGCAATTCCGTTTCCGTCATCGGCGACACGGATCACGGCATTCCCACCCTGTTTTTCGACACTTACGCAGATCTCGGAGCCTTGTTCGGTATATTTCAAGGCGTTGTCAATAAGATTGACGATGACCTGCACGATAAGCTGTGCGTCCATACGGGCAAGGATCAGATCATCGCACTTTACCGTCACCTTGTGTCCGACGGATTTTTTCTTCAAATGCGAAACGGCTTCGTTGATCACTTCGTCCACAAGCTGGTCGGTAATCTCCAGTTTTAGACGTCCGTCATTCAGTCTTGTGACATACAAAAGATTTTCCACTACGCCGATCAACCATTCGGAATCGTCATAAATATCTTTATAGATCTGCTGTTTGGTTGCTTCGTCCAGGCAGCTTCCGTTATGCAAAAGCGTGTCCGCATTACCAGAAACGGAGCAAAGCGGCGTGCGCAGATCGTGTGAGATTGACCGCAAAAGGTCGG
>URNF01000021.1 GCA_900549155.1 uncultured Oscillospiraceae bacterium
TCATTGTGGACGGCCAGCGGCTGGACACCATGACCCCCGCCCAACTCCGTGCCGCCCGCCGCGACATAGGCGGAAACGATCTTTTTCACGTTGCCGTCGCCCTTGCCCACAGGCACAACGCTGCCGTCCCACAGGGCATCTTTTATGTGCATATACCGCACGCGGTCATGCAGCAGCTCCCATGCTGCCCATGTATCCTGTCCGCACTGCACAAAGTTTGCAGGGTCAAACACGGCGCAAAGCGCCGGCAGAGCACAAAGCAGCTGCGCACATCTGTCGGCGACGTCGCCGAAGATGCCCTTTTCATTTTCATGGCAGGCAAGCACACCCTCGCTCTGGGCAATTTCAACAAACTGCCCCATGCGGTCGATCACCTCGTCTTTATACATGGCGGGATCTTTTCCTTTCGGCATAAAAAAGGAGAAAAGGCGGATCTTGTCCGTGCCGAGAATGTGCGCAGCTTCGATCGTGCGCTTATACCGTTCCAAATGCGCGGCAAAATCATCCTTTTCAATGTCGATCTTGCCGATCGGCGAGCCCATCGAAAAAACCGCAAGTCCCGCGTCGTCCAGCCGTTTGCGCACCTCGCGCAGCTTTTCCGTCGGCAGATCACAGGCATTTTTGCCGTCGATGTTGCGCGCTTCCAAGCCCAAAAGCCCGTTGCGCCGCATGGCGGCGATCTGTGTTTCAAGCGCTTCGCCCGCCTCATCGGCAAAAGCATAGATCTTCAACATGACAAATCCCCCTTATCACACACCGGAATAGGCGGAAAAACCGCCGTCCACCGGCAGCGTTATGCCGGTCACAAATCCTGCTTTTTCGCCGTCGGTCAGAAAGTCCAGCGCACCGAGCAGCTCGCTTGCCTCGCCGAACCTGCCCATGGGCGTTGCGGCAAGAATTTTGCCCGTGCGCGGCGTGGGCGTGCCGTCTTCATGAAAAAGCAGGGTGCGGTTCTGATTGGTGACAAAAAAGCCGGGGGCGATCGCATTGACGCGGATGCCCGCTTTGGCAAAATGCACGGCAAGCCACGCGGTGAAATTGCTCACCGCCGCCTTTGCCGCCGAATAGGCGGGGATCTTTGTCAGCGGACGATAGGCATTCATGGAAGAAATGTTCAAAACACAGCAGCCCGTGCGTCCGAGCATATCCGCCATGAACACCTGGCAGGGCAGCAAAACACCCTTGAGATTGAGATCGAAAACAAAGTCAAAGCCCTTGTCCTCGATGTTGAAAAAAGTCAGAAAATCCGATGCCGTCTCATCCCCCTCTGCATATTCCTCATGCAGTGTCGTGCAGCGCGGGTGGTTGCCGCCCGCACCGTTTATGAGGATGTCGCACTTGCCGAGATCCGCCAGCACCTTTTCGTGCACTGCTTCAAGCACCGCGCGATCCAGCACATTGCAATGGTATGCCTTTGCCTTGCCGCCTGCGGCGGTGATGCGTGCGGCGACCGTTTCGGCGGCTGCGGCGTTCAGATCGAGAAGCGCCACGCTTGCGCCCTTTGACGCCAAATATTCCGCAAAGCCGGAGCACAAAACGCCGCCCGCGCCGGTTATTACAACCGTTTTGTTCAAACACTCACCCATGCAATTTTCCTCCCATCTTTTCGATCGCCTCAAACAACCCGACGATATATGTCGCGCCCAGCGCGCGGTCATACAGCCCATACCCATAGCGTCCGCGTTCGCCCCAGATCATGCGTCCGTGGTCCGGCCGCACATAGCCGTCAAAGCCGTGTTCCGTGAGTGCTTTGGCGACCCCGAACATATCGACCGAGCCGCAGGCGGTCGGATGACCGACTTCCTCGAATTGCCGCTGTCCCGTGTGTCGAATATTGCGCAGATGCAAAAAATGGATGCGATCGGCAAAGGTCGCCGCCATGTCGACAAGATCGTTCTGCACGTCGGCGCCCAGCGAGCCGGTGCAGAAGGTGATGCCGTTGTTTTTCTCCGGCACGATGTCCAAAAACCGCTGCAAATTCTGCTTGTTCGTGATGATGCGCGGCAATCCGAACATGCTCCACGGCGGATCGTCCGGATGGATCGCCATGTTGACGCCGACCTCTTTTGCCACCGGAATGACCGCTTTTAGAAAAGTTTCGAGATTTTTCCAAAGCCCCTCTTCGCCGAGCGCGGCATAGGCGGTGAGCAAGTCTTTAAGCTCCGCCTTTGTATAGCTCGCGTCCCAGCCGGGCAGCGACAGATCACCCTTCAGCGGATCCATCGCCCGCACGGTCGCATCGTCATACGCCAGTGCATTTGCGCCGTCCGGCTGCGCGTGCTCCAGCTCGCTGCGCAACCAGTCAAACACCGGCATGAAGTTATAGCAGATGCATTTGACGCCCGCCTTTGCCAGCCGCCGCACATTCTCACAGTAGTTTTCGATCATGCGGGGGGCTTTCCCCGTGCCGAGCTTGATGTCCTCCGGCACAGGCACGCTCTCCACCACTTCAAAGGCGAGTCCGTGCGCCGCAGCGGCGCTTTTCACCTTTGCGATGCTCTCCTCGCTCCATACCTCTCCCGGCGGCACATCGTATACCGCCGAAACGATACCGGTCATGCAGGGGATCTGCGCGATCTTCTCCAAGGTCACGGGATCGTCCTCGCCGTACCAGCGAAACGTCAGCTTCATTTGCATTCCTCCGTCAATTTCCGTATGTTGTCATAGGCGATCTTTCGCGCCAGTAGCTTTGCGCTTTCCAGGGGATATTCCCCTGCGTCCGCCCATTCGCCGAGCATGGTACAGAGAATACGGCGGAAATAGTCATGGCGCGCATAGGAAAGAAAGCTGCGTGAATCGGTCAGCATGCCGAGAAACGCACCGAGCGTGCCGTTTTCGGCGATGATCTCCATTTCCTTGCGGATGCCGCGCTTGTGGTCACAGAACCACCACGCCGCGCCGCACCGCACGTGCGGGAACGCTCCCGCGATCGAAGCGATCTGCGCCGCATTGGCTTCATTGAGAGAATAAAGGATCGTTTCAGGCAAAGCGTCATTTTTTTGCAGCGTATCCAGCATGGCGATGAGGTCACTGCCGCGCAGCATATCCCCCACGCAGTCCACGCCGCAGTCCGCGCCGCACCGCTCAAAAAGCGCCGTGTTGACATTGCGGGTGACCGCCAGATGCCATTGCATCACCAGTCCGTTTTTGCGGTACAGCCTGCCCAAAAACACATAGAGGTTTCCGACAAGCGCCGAAAAGTCAGCGTCCGTCGCCGTCTCGCCGCGCAAAAGCGCTCGGAATGTCGCGTCCGCCTTTTTCTCGTCGGCGACCGCCGTCGGGAAAAACGGGATGCCGACATCGGTGAAGCGGCAGCCGTTTTTTACGAAAAACGCAAGACGGTTTTCCACCGCCGTTTTCAGGGTGGCAAGGTCCCTCACCTGCACCCCAGCCGCGGCGGAAAGGCGCGCGACATAGGCGGGATAATCGGCGCGGCGCATCAAAAGCAGATGATCGGTGCGAAACGACGGCAGCACGCGCACATCAAATGTCGCGTCCTCACGGATGCGCCGATGCCACACAAGGTCGTCCGCCACATCGTCGGTGGTGCACACCGTCTGCACGCGCGCATCCCGCATCAGCTTGCGCGGCGAAAGAGCGTGCGTGCGGATATAGGCGTTTGCGCGCGCATAGATATCCGGTGCCGATGCCGCTGTCAGCGGCTCGTCGATGCCGAAAAACTGCGACAGCTCCATGTGCGACCAATGGTACAGCGGATTGCCGGCAGCAAACTCCAGTGCCGCCGCGAAGTGCAGGAATTTTTCATACCAGTCGGCATCGCCGGTGATATACCGTTCATCGACGCCCGCCGTGCGCATCAGCCGCCACTTATAGTGATCGCCCGCAAGCCACATCTGTCCGATGTTCTCAAAGGGGCGATCCTCATAGATCTCCTGCGGGGACAAATGACAGTGATAATCGATGATCGGCAAGTTTTGCACGCTGTCATACAGTATGCTTGCCGTCTTGCCGTTCAACAAATACTGCGGATCCATGTTCCCACCTCCATACTCATCATTATATAGGAAAAATTGCAAATATCCATTGTGAATAGTGGCAAATATATTGCAAATCGTGCCATCATCTGCTATACTGGCACCGAGGTGACGGTATGGAAAACTTCTTTAGCTACAGGGACGAGGAACTGTATTTTCATCATTCGCTGGACAAAACGCCGTGTCCGTCCGACTTTGTTGCCCACACGCACGATATGTTCGAGCTATATTACTGCATCTCCGGCAAGGGCGTGTTCCACGTCGAGGGCAACGCCTATCCCCTGCAGGACGGCATGCTGATGCTGATGCGTCCGACCGAGTCACACTATACGGAGATCGACCCTGCCCACCCCTATCACCGCATGGCACTGCATTTTCGGCAGGAGCTTTTGCCGTTTGACGCCAGCGACGTTCTGCTGCGTCCGTTTCTTTTGCGGGAAGACGGGCAGTATAATGCCTTTCTGCCGCAGGATTTTGCCGACGACACCTACCGCCGTCTGCTGCACAACATGGTGCGCCCGACGACGCATGTGCGCATGCAGATCCTCCTGCATCTCCCGCCGCTGCTTTTTGAGGTGGAGCGCGCCGCCGACAAGCGGATGCAGGATGCCGCATCTGCACCGACCACCGCCATCTATCGCATCATCCGCCACATCAACGAGCATCTGTTTGAGGACCTGACGCTTGGCACCGTCTGCGAACGCTTTTTCATCAGCCGCTCGCAGCTTTGCCGCAGCTTCAAGCGCGCGACAGGCAGCACCGTTTGGGAATATGTGCAGACAAAGCGACTCATCGCCGCAAAAGAGCAGATCCGTCACGGTACAGCCGCGACGGATGCCGCTGCCGCCTGCGGCTTTCATGACTATTCCGCTTTCTACCGTGCCTATCATAAAGCCTTCGGCACACCTCCGATACGCCAAAAGAGCACGCCGCAATAGGTTTTTGGAAAGATCTGATTTTCGGCGGCAGGGTGCTGCTCATGTGTCGCTATCTCCAAAAAAGAAAGCCCCCTTTTGCAAAAGTCGCTCAACCTGTTCGTTGACTTTGCCAAAAGAGGGTTTATTTCTATCCTATCAAACAGTCAAAGCCGCATCATACCAAGGCGATAAATGCCGCAAGGCTGCCGCGGGCAGCGCCGCTGAAGCGGTGCGACCAGAAAAGCTGCGGATGGCAGCGAGTGCAGAGGTCTGTGACTGTAATGTTTTCTGCCTTTACGCCCGCAGACAGCAGAATGCGGCGGTTGGTCTCCCAAAGGTCGACAAAAAACTTACCGTTTCCGACCGCACGACAGCAATCGCCGTCGGTCACGGAAAGCGCTTCAAATGCTTCCGCCACCGGGGCGTCCACCTCAAAGCAGCAGGGACCGATCGACGGCGCAATGCCCGCCAATATATTGTGCGGATCGCAGCCATAGTCGCTTTGCATCCGCTCCACCGTCAGTCTGCCGATCTCGGCAACCGTGCCGCGCCAGCCCGCGTGGGACGTCGCGACCACATGCCGCACCGGGTCGGCAAACAAAAGCGGCACACAGTCGGCATACTGTGTGCACAGCACCACCTGCGGTTCGTCGGTCAGAAGTCCATCCACATCGACAAGCGGCGGGCGGAAAAGCCCGATGCCGCGATCGGCGGAGGTGACGTTTTTGAGGGTAGTGTGGTGCTCCTGTGCGGACAACACCGCATCGGCGGCAGACACACCCATGGCGGCACAGATGCGGACAAAGTTCTCATCCACCGCCGCTTTTTCGTCTCCGCGGGTATAGCTGAGGTTCATGGATGCATAGATCCCCTCGCTCACCCCGCCGAGACGGGTGGAAAAGCCGTTTCTGATAAACGGATAGGCGTCCACGTGCGGAAAGGAATAATAGACCGCGCCGTTTTCATGGACGGTGAGGGTCTTGGATTGCGGCAGCTTCATCATTTTTTCATCTCCGCGGCGCTTTTGCAAGCGTCGATCAGCAGGCGACAGACTTCCTCGCGCCCGAAACGCGCGATGATGCTGTCGCGAATTTTTTGTCGGTCATAGGTTGCCGCCTTATCCAGCATGCGGAGCATTGCCGCCGCCATCGCTTCCGCGTCGTCCACCGGCACCAGCACGCCGGAGTCCTCTGTGACAATGTCCTGCGGTCCGCCGCAGGCGGTAGCGATCGCCGGTTTGCCGCAGGCGGCACATTCATGCAGCACGCAGGAAAGCATCTCCGTGCGGGACGAGCAGACGAAGCAATCGCAGTTGTTCATAAATGCGCACACCTCGTCGCGCGGCACAGCGCCGCAAAGGGTGCAGCAATCACCGACACCCTCGGCGTCGATGATGCCCTGCAGATAGTCATGCAGACCGCCCGTTCCGGCGATACGCAGCTCCACCGGTCGGTCGGTCAGCTGTTTCAGGCGGGCAAAGGCGCGGATGAGCGTGTCGTGTCCCTTGATGGGGCGCAGCTGTCCCATCGCGGCAAACACAAAGCGATCGGTCGGCTGTGTTTTTTCGGTGATGCAAAAGCGGCGTTCGTCCACAAAATCGGGAATGAGCCGCGTGTTTGCGTCGATCGGCTGCATTACCCGCATCAGTACCGAGCTGACACAGGCATTGACCGCCGCTGCGTTCATCACGGCGCGCAGTCTCACAACCGCCGCACTCCCCTCTCCCTCGGTCACAACAAATGAGGAATGCTCCATGAAAAACAGCGGCAGCCGATAGCGGCGGCAAAGGGCAAGCGCCTCATAGCCCTGCAGCGACGAGCGCAGATTGACCACGTCCGGTCTGCCCCATTCCTTTTCGAGCTTTTTATACAGATGCAGCAGCATTTTCGTGCGCTGGAAGCAGCGCCCCTTTTCGAAACGCGGCGTGAGGTTGGGGCGTACATAGGTATAGGTGTTGACGCCGTTCACCACTTCGTGTGTCAGTCCGTTGACGCTGCGGGAAAAGCTGCCGCCCACCTCGGCATACAGCACCGCCACATCGTGTCCGAGCGCCGCAAGCGCTTCTGCCTGTTCTTTATAAAATGAGCCGAGCAGCGGCGCGCTTTTCGTGCCGTACCACGACGGGATCATCAGAATTTTCATGTTTACGCCCCCTATCCTTTTTAGTATAACATAAAAGAGCGGCATCTGCAACTGCAGATGCCGCTTGTTTCTTATTTTACAGCGCCAATGCGCGCAGGAGAAGCAGAGAAATAACACCGGGAATGCCGAAAACACCGCAGACCGCCGCCGTGAACCACGAAAAACCCAGCGACACACCCGTGAAAATGCCGGCGACATCCACCGCCGCCATGGCACAAAGCCCTTCGACAAGCGATGCCGCCGCCCTGCGCACGGGTTTTCCCGTGCGCACCATCATGAACAGTACCGCCAGCGCCGCCGCACCGCCCAAAACGGCGGTGAGAATACGCATCCCCGTTGTCATTCTCTATCCACTCCTTCGACCTATCCTTCCCATGCGAGCCGCTGACAGCCGCCGCTCACATTTTCCTCCTTTGCCCTGCGCAGCAAAAAGCGATATTGTGCGCGCAGCGCTTCCATCTCAAAAATGCATGCCTCGATCAGATCGTTGTCGCTGAGCATGGCATACTGTGTTTCCATGGCTTCCATGCGGCGGGTGACCTCCCGTATCGCCTGCATGGTCGGCTTCTCCGTTGTCTGCGGACGCAGGATCACACGTTTCAATACATTTTCCATAGATGGTTTCCCTCCGTTTTCAGTGTATTACCAGTATTGTCCAAATATGCCCGAAATAAACAAAAAAGCCGCCCGCAAAAGCGGACGGCTTTCAAAATGTGCTTATTTCAGGTTGGTAACCACCATGGCAGCAAGCACCAACACAAAGAAAACGATAGAGATCCATTTGGTCCATTTGACAAGGAACGCGTTGAAAGTCTTTGCCTTTCCCTTGTCCATAAACGAATCGGCAGCGCCGGAGATCACACCCAGACCCGCCTCGCGGCTTTCCTGCATCAAAACGATCAGAATGATCGCAACCGACAGCACGATCAGCACAGCACCAAAAACAATTTCCAAAGCAGACATATCCGTACCCCCAAAGGTTAATGATGAACATTCATGTTCTCACAGTGTAACACAAAACCGAAAAAATTGCAACTGTTTTTTTATTTTCCGCATATTTTCCGCGAGACGGCGCACACTACGAAGGACAACGGATACAGATTGCGTTTGCGTAGCCGCTGTCGGGATCGCTGCCGGAAAATCCTTTGGACTTCCCGACGGCGGTCTTTTTTTACATCATGGAGAGCTGCTCGCCGTAATCCTCCGCCAGCGGCATAGCGCCCGCTGCGGGCAGATTCTTCGTGCGATAGCGGTTTTCCTTTGTCAGCATACCCTCGGTATACCGCTGCACCGCCGACAGCCGATGCTTGCCCTTGAGTGTCATCGCCTGTACGCCGATGGTCGAACGGGTGGTTTTGAGCGCGATCGCACCCGTGTGCACCAAAAGCCGTCTGCCGGAAGAGGCGGTGAGCAGCACCTCGCCGTCCTCTTCCATATACAGTACCGCTACAAGCGGACTCTTATCGCTGTAGGCACCGATGAGCTTGTGGCGGTTATTCTTAGTGGCATAGGCAGAAAGCTCCACCTTGGCGATCTTGCCGTTTTCAAAGCAGAACAGCATGAAGCCCTTATAGTCGGCGGTCGCCACCATATAGCGTGCCGACTCGCCCGCATCGAATTTCAGCTGAGTCGCAACAAAGTCGCCCATGCTGCTCGCCTTGGTGTCGCTAAATTCCGAAGCGCGCGTTTTGTAAACGGTCGCACTGTCGGTGAAGAACAGCAGTTCGAGACGGTTATTTCCCTCTACCGTCTGTGCGATCTCGTCGCCCTCTTTGAGCTTGTGCTCACTGCTCATGCGCAGCGAGGCGGGCGTGATCTTTTTGAAATAGCCGCCCTTTGTGAAGAAGAACGTGCAGGGATAGTCGGGGATCTCCTCCTCGGTTTCCTGCGCCGTCTCGGCGATCTCGGAAGCATAGAGAATGGTCGACTTGCGCGGCATGCCGTATTTTTCCGCCACCGCCTGCAGCTCGCCGATGATGATCTTGCGCACGCGGCTGTCCTTTGCCAGAATGTCCTCCATCTCGGCAATGTCGGCGATGAGCTGTTCCATCTCGGCGGTACGTTTCAAAATATACTCACGGTTCAAGTGGCGCAGCTTGATCTCCGCCACATATTCCGCCTGGATCTTGTCGATGCCGAAGCCGATCATAAGGTTCGGCACGACCTCGGCTTCTTCCTCGGTGCTGCGCACGATGGAGATCGCCTTGTCGATGTCGAGCAGGATTTTGGAAAGTCCCTTGAGCAGATGCAGCTTTTCCTTTGCTCGCTGCAGATCGAAATAGGTGCGCCGCCGCACACATTCGGTGCGGAAAGCGATCCACTCATTGAGAATGCTGCGCACGCCGAGCACCTGCGGCACACCGGCGATGAGCACGTTGAAGTTGCAGGAGAAACTGTCTTCGAGCGGCGTCATGGCATACAGGCGGTTCATCAGCTTGTCGGGGTCGACGCCGCGTTTGAGATCGATCGTAATTTTCAGACCGTCAAGACCGATCTCGTTGCGCACATCGGAGATCTCCCGCAGCTTGCCCGCCTTGACAAGCTCCACCATTTTGGAAATGATGGCTTCGACCGTCGTGCTGTAGGGAATTTGCGTGATGTCGATGCAGTTTGCCGCTTTATCATACTGATACACGGCGCGCACCTTCACGCCGCCGCGCCCCGTTTCATACAACCGCTCCATATTTGCGCGGTCATAGACGATCTGTCCGCCGCCGGGAAAATCGGGTGCCTGCAGCGTGTCGGCGATCGGATGATCGGGATCGCGCATGAGCGCGATGGTCGTTTCACAGGCCTCGCGCAGATTGAAGGAACAGATATTGCTCGCCATGCCGACGGCAATACCCATATTGTTGTTGACAAGAATGGACGGAAAGCTCACCGGCAGCAGTGTCGGCTCTTTCGTGGAAGCGTCATAGTTATCGACGAAATCCACCGTTTCCTTGTCGATGTCGCGAAAAAGCTCCGCCGCGATCGGCTCGAGCTTTGCTTCCGTATACCGCGATGCGGCATATTCCATTTCGCTGGAATAGGCGCGGCCGAAGTTGCCCTTGGAGTCCACAAACGGATGCAAAAGCGACTCGTTGCCGCGGGACAGACGCACCATCGTCTCATAGATCGCCGCATCACCGTGCGGGTTGAGCTTCATGGTCGCGCCCACGATGTTCGCGGATTTCACCCGCTGTGCACCGAGCAGATTCATCTTGTACATCGTATACAGGAGCTTGCGGTGCGAGGGCTTGAAACCGTCGATCTCCGGAATGGCGCGCGACATGATAACGCTCATCGCATAGGGCATATAGTTGGTGCGCAGCGTGTCGGTGATCGCCTGCGCCTCGATCTCACCGGCGCCCGTGATGTGGGCGTTGTCCGGCAGTTTATCCACCGTCTGAACGGATTTTGCTTTTTTTGCCATCGTTTTTTCTCCCCTCATCAGCTGAGATCGACCATTTCGAGATATTCGGCGCCGTGCGCGGCGATATACTCTTTTCTGCCGTTCAGATTATCGCCGAGCAAAATGTCAAACATTTCCGCCGTCGCCTCCGCCGCTGCGGGATCGACCCGCACAAGCCGCCTTGTCGCGGGATTC
Source organism: uncultured Oscillospiraceae bacterium (assembly GCA_900549155.1). GTDB lineage: Bacteria > Bacillota > Clostridia > Oscillospirales > Acutalibacteraceae > URNF01. The sequence continues at coordinate 10,644 of URNF01000021.1, forward strand.
ATGGTGGTGAGCGACATCATTTCGGGATCGTTCTCGCCGAGACCTTTGGAACGCTGGATGGTGTATTTCTGATCGCCGAGCTGCGCCAGCACCTCCGCTTTTTCACGGTCGTTATACGAAAAATAGGTATCCTTTTTGCAGGTGATCTCATAAAGCGGCGTCTCCGCGATGAACACCCTGCCCGTCTCGATGAGCGTCGGCGTGAGCCGATAGAGCATGGTGAGAATCAGCGTGCGGATCTGGAAGCCGTCCACGTCGGCATCGGTACAGATGATGACCTTGCTGAAGCGCAAAAGGCTCAGATCAAAGGTCACCATTTCCTTATTCTTGTTTTTGACCTCCACGCCGCAGCCGAGCACCTTGATGAGGTCGGTGATGATCTCACTTTTGAAGATCTTATCATACTCGGATTTGAGACAGTTCAAGATCTTGCCGCGCACGGGAATGATCGCCTGGAAATCGGGGTTGCGCGCCTGCACGCAGGCGCCCATAGCGGATTTACCCTCCACGATGAACAGCTCGCGCTCCTCCACCTTGCGGCTGCGGCAATCGACGAACGTCTCCACGCGGGACGTGAGATCGTTGCCGGATTGCAGCGTCTTTTTGAGATTTAGGCGTGTATTCTCTGCCTTTTCGCGGCTGCGCTTGTTGATGAGCACCTGCTCGGAGAGCTTGTCCGCATCCGCCTTGTTTTCGAGGAAAAAGACCTCGAGATTATGCTTCAAAAAGTCCGTCATGGCTTCCTGGATGAAACGGTTGGTGATGGACTTTTTCGTTTGGTTTTCATAGGACGTCTGTGTGGAGAACGAAGAAGAAACCAACACAAGGCAGTCCTGCACATCCTGAAAACTGATCTTGCTTTCGTTTTTGAGGTATTTCCCGTTTTGCCGCAGATAGGCGTCGATCTGCGACACGAAAGCGGAGCGCACCGCCTTTTCGGGCGAGCCGCCGTGTTCCAGCCAGCTGGAGTTGTGATAGTATTCCTGCAGCGTCACCTTGTTGGAAATGCACATGGCGACATTAAGCTTCACCTTATAATCCGGCTTGTCCTCACGATCTCTGCCGACGCGCTCCGCCGTCCAGAACTGCACACCGGTCATCGCGTTGTCGCCGACAAACTCCTTCACATAGTCCTCGATGCCGTTTTCATACAAAAATTCCTGCGTGTCAAAGCCCTTGTCCTGCTGCGTACGCAGCACAAAGCGCAGATTGTTGTTGACGATCGCCTGGCGGCGCAGGACGTCCTGATAGTATTCCTTCGGAATATTGATGTCGGTGAAGACCGCAAGATCCGGTTTCCAGCGGATGACCGTGCCGGTGTCCTTTTTGGCATACGGTTCTTTGTGCAGTCCGCCGACATTTTCGCCGTGTTCAAAATGCAGCGTGAATTTACACCCGTCGCGGTGCACCTCAACATCCATATATTCCGAGGAATACTGCGTGGCACAGGCGCCGAGACCGTTAAGGCCGAGCGAAAACTCATAGTTTTCCGCCTGGTTGGTATTATACTTACCGCCGGCATACATCTCGCAGAAGATCAGTTCCCAGTTATACCGTCCCTCTTTTTGGTTATAGTCAAGCGGCACACCGCGGCCGAAATCCTGCACCTCGATCGAGCCGTCGGCAAAACAGGTCGTGATGATGCGGTCGCCGTATCCCTCGCGCGCCTCGTCGATCGAGTTGGAGAGGATCTCGAACACCGCGTGTTCACAGCCCTCCAGCCCGTCCGAGCCGAAAATGACCGCAGGGCGCTTGCGCACGCGGTCGGCGCCCTTCAGCGAGCGTATACTGTCGTTGTCATAGCTGGACTTCCTCTGTGCCATACATTCCATCCTTTACCGGTATCATTTCATTTCCATTTATTTTAACCCGAAAAAACGGTTTCGTCAAGTTTCGTTGTGGGAAACCTTGACAAGCGTGCAAAAATGCCGTATGATAAAAGCCGTTCCACGCCGCTGTGGTGGAATCGGCAGACACAGGGGACTTAAAATCCCCCGATAGCGATATCGTACCGGTTCAAGTCCGGTCAGCGGCACCACGTCGTCGCGGACTCTGTATCGTTCGCGGCGACTTTTCTTTCTGAAAAGTCCCCTCTCGCTCCCGCCGTCGCTCCTCCTTTCCGAAACGGATCACGCTGCAAGTCGCCTGTTCGGTTGTAAACGCCCTCACGACGGCTTTGTTGCGCTGCCAATCCGTTTCGGGGGGCTGATAATGCCATCGCATTACTTAACGGTCTGCACCCGCCGTCTCGCGGACTTTGTATCCTTCGCGGCGACTTTTTTCTGTTCAAAACAGTACTGCCGGAAATGTGAAACCTTTTGTCAATGCCTTGCGGTTTGCCTGCATCTATGGTATCCTTATATTTATTGACGCATAAAGGAGCAGTGAAAATGTACAAGCGATTCGGCAAACGAGCTTTGGACATTTTTCTTTCACTGGTGGGACTGATCGTCGCGTCATGGCTGTATCTCACCATCATTGTTGCCATCGAGATCGACGATCCGGGCCCCGTCTTTTTCTCGCAAAAGCGTGTCGGCATCCACAAGAAGCATTTTAAGCTCTATAAATTCCGCAGCATGAAGATGTCCACGCCGCACGACACCCCGACGCATCTGCTGGAAAATCCGGAGCAGTATATCACGCGGGTCGGAAAATTCATTCGCAAGACCTCTCTTGACGAGATCCCGCAGCTCTTCAACATCCTGCGCGGCGACATGAGCTTCATCGGTCCGCGCCCCGCCCTTTGGAACCAGTTCGATCTTTTGGAAGAACGTGACAAATACGGCGCAAACGATGTGAAACCCGGTCTTTCGGGGCTGGCGCAAATTCACGGCCGCGACGAGCTGGAGATCACCGAAAAAGCACGGCTCGACGGGGAGTATGCGAAAAACATCTGCTTTTCCCTCGATTGCAAATGCTTTTTCGGCACGGCGATTTCGGCGCTGCGCGGTGAAGGCGTTGTCGAGGGCGGCACGGGTGAACTACATAAAACAGAGGAGCGCATCCACAAATGAAGGTCGTCGTTTTATCCAGCTTTACCACTTCTCTTTTTTGGTTTCGGATCGATATGATGAAAGCGTTTGCGGATGCCGGCTGTGAGGTCGTGGCTGTCGGCGACGCGCCGGAAACGGAATGGGCGGAGAAATTCCGGGAATTGGGCATCCGCTATCGACAGATCCCTGTCCAGCGCAACGGCACAAATCCCGTTGCCGACCTCAAAACGCTTTTTGCCTTGCGCAAATTGCTGCGCGAAGAAAAGCCGGATCGCATCTTTTCCTATCAGGCGAAAACCGTCATATACGGCGGTATCGCCGCGCGCATGTGCGGCATACGGCATGTGTATCCGCTGATTGCAGGAACGGGATCGGTCTTTCTGGGCGACGGCTGGAAACGAAAACTTGTCCGTGCCGTTTTGACCACCGAATATAAAGTTGGGCTGAAAAGAGCGCCGCACGTCTTTTTTCAAAATCGGGACGATCTTTCGACCTTTCTTTCACACGGGATACTGTCCGAGGAGAAGGTCGTTATGATCAACGGCTCCGGTGTCAATCTTGAAAGCTTTACAGTATCTCCCCTGCCGACTGAAACGGGCTTTTTGTGCATTTCCCGTCTCATTCGCGACAAAGGCGTTTTTGAATATTTGGAAGCTGCACGGATCATCCACAAGCGGCACCCCGCTGTGCGCTGTGTTTTGGTCGGTCCGTTTGACACCAACCCCTCCGCCATCCGCGCAGAAGAGCTGCAGCCTTTTATTGATGACGGATCGGTCAAATACGTCGGTGAACAAAAGGATGTGCGTCCGTTTCTGCGCGACTGCACCGCGTTTGTTCTCCCGTCTTATCACGAGGGTATTCCGAAAACGGCGCTTGAAGCAATGGCGACCGGCAGACCGGTCATCACCACCGACGCTCCCGGCTGCCGCGAGGTGGTGACGGACGGGGAAAACGGTATTCTTGTTCCTGTTAAAAACGCAAATGCCGTTGCCGACGCGATGGAAAGGATCATTTGCGATCCCGCCTTTGCTGCGAAGATGGCTGCTGTTTCCCGCAGAATTGCCGAGGAAAAATATGATGTGCACCTCGTGAACAAAACCATTTGTGAAACCATGGAGATAAACGACAGTGCCGTCAAAAAAGAAGTTGTAAAAGTGTAAAAAATCCTTTTCTTTTTCAAAAGAATGTTGTATAATAGACCCCTGTGAGGTGATTTACTTGTCGCAAAACAAACGGACAAGCCATGTCAAGCCGAAGGCAAAAAGCAAAAAACGCGGATTTGCCATTTTCGGAACGGTTTTTCTTTCGATTATCGGTGTGGTCTCCATTGCGCTCTCCGGGCTGCTTTGGTATTTCCAGTATAACCGCAACTCGTCCCTTGACGCCCTGACCGACGCGGATCTCGGCATCAAGGACAACACCCTGCCGGACGATGTCATCAACATCGCGCTTTTCGGCATTGACGCGCGCAATCTGCACGCGTCGCGTGCCAACTCCGACTCCATCATGATCCTCAGCATCGACTCTATTCACAAGAAGATCAAGATGACGTCCATCATGCGCGACTCGTTGGTGCCGATCGAGGGGCGCGGTGCGCGCAAGATCAACGCCGCCTATTCCTTCGGCGGTCCCGAGCTTGCCATCAAGACCATCAACCAGAATTTCAATCTCAACATCCGTGACTATGCGACCGTGAACTTTTCCGGCATGGCGGACATCATCGAAGCCATGGGCGGCATCGAGGTGGAACTGACTGAGGCGGAACGCAGGGACGCCAACATTCATCTGCGCTGGATGGCGATTGAAAGCGGTCTCAAAAACGATCAGATCAAAGCTGCCGGCAAGCAGACACTCAACGGCATTCAGGCGGTGGCATTTGCCCGTATCCGTCATGTGCGCACCATCAACGGTGTCAACGATGACTACGGTCGTACCGACCGTCAGCGCTATGTGATGGAGCAGCTGTTCAACAAAGCAGTGTCCATGGGCAAATCCAAATATCCGTCGGTGATCAAGGCGCTTCTCCCCTACATGGAAACCTCCCTGTCCTACAGCGACATTCTGAATCTCGCCGGTTTCCTGACCGGGGATATTCAGTTTGAACAGATGCGGATGCCTGAAGGCTATAAAATGCAGATCTCCACAAGAGATTTTCCCCGCAGTCTCGGCTCGGTCGTATATTACAATCTGAACTATGCCGCCGATATGCTGCGCGCCTTCATCTATGACGACATCAAACAGGCGGACTACATGGCGGCAAATCCCCCGGTCACCACGCCGTGGTACACCACCTGGGCAAATAGCCATTCATAACTTTCTGAAAATGCTGCACCGTTCGGTGCAGCATTTTTACAAACAAGGAGGAAACATGATGGAAGCACGCATTGAAAAAACCATGGACGCTCTGCGCCGCAACAATATGGCGGCATATTATGTCGAAAACGGTGTCGAGGCGGCGGCGCTCGCCTTTTCGCTCATCGCCGACAATGCCTCTGTCGCGGTCGGCGGCTCCGCCACTCTTTCCGCACTCGGCGTGATCGATCGTTTGCGCAGCGGTCCCTATCGCTTTCTCGATCGCTATGCCGACATGGACGATGCCGCGCGCGAGGCAGTTTTCACCGCTTCGCTTTCTGCGGATGTGCTCCTCACCTCGTCCAACGCCATCACCGAAGACGGCGTGCTGTATAACGTAGACGGTACCTGCAATCGCATCGGCGGCATCACCTATGGTCCGAAAAGCGTGATCGTCATTGCCGGAAAGAACAAGATCGTCCCCGACCTCGGGGCGGCAATCCTGCGCGTGAAGACCGTTGCCGCGCCGCTCAACTGCAAGCGGCTCTCTCGCCACACCTATTGCTTTGAAAAGGGTGTTTGCGCTTCTGTGGCGGCGGGAAAGGGTGCGGAAATGACTGCCGGCTGCCAAAGCCCCGACCGCATCTGCCGCAGCTATGTTGTCACCGGACCGCAAGCCGTCAAGGAGCGGATCAAGGTGATTTTGGTAAACGAATCGCTCGGTTTCTGAATACACAGGTTTCGAAACAGCCTACACTGCTATGCAGTGTAGGCTGTTTGTGAATTTGCACAAATCTGCATATTTTTTGTCGAAATTGTTGAAATGCCTTTCTGCTTATGTTACACTATACTCACAAGCTACAGAAAGGAAACATAATATGAAAAGACGCATTGTTGCCATCCTTCTTGTCGGTGCCTTTTGCGCTGTCCTGACCGGCTGCAACAAATCCGCGCCGGTTCTTTCAAACGCACAGGTAAAAACCACCACGACAAAGCAAGCCGCCGCAGCTACAACCGTTGCGACCGCAACCGGAAAAACACACAAAACGACTGCCGCACCGAAAGCGAAAACGACCGTTACGCAAAAGCCCACGACAAGGCAGACTACCGTCACCACGACAACCACGCGAAAAACGACCTACCGCACGACCGCCGCTCTTGCCGAGTGGGAAAAGCTGCTTTATGAATACAATGCATGGACAAATGAATTCGGGGAGGTTTCCACCCTGTTTTCGCAATATCCCGACGATGACGCCGTTGTTGAGGAAGTGTTAAAGTGCCTCAACACATCGGAAGAATGGAACGAGCGGCTGTCGGCTTGCTATGATAAAATTGCGGACGACGAGGAGACAGCCCGCAGATTTGAGGAAATATATGCCGATATCCATTACAGAGAGCAATACATCTATTATCTCTTGTACACCAGCCTGAAAAATGAGGGCTTGATAAAATGAGGAGGAACCCATGAAAAAGAAGATCATCGTCTGCATCCTTGCGGCAATGCTGTGCCTTTCCGCAGCAGGCTGCGGAAAATCCGCGCCGACGCTTTCGGATGTACCGGCACAAACCACCACGACGACCACAGAAACCACATTGGCAACAACCGCCCCAACAACCGTCGCCACAACCACGACGGCTACCAAGAAACCTACGCAGAAGCAGACAAAGAAAACGACCGCCAAGAAAGTGGTCGCTCCCAAGATCACGACCGCGCCGAAGAAAAATGTGACCGTTGCACCGGAAAAGACCCGTCCGGTATCCAACGCAGACAAGCAGTTTTTGAAGGACTATGAAAACTGGGTGGACAGATACCTCGTTTTGGCGGACAAGATCGTTGCCGATCCGGAAAACCCCGATCTTGCGGATCAGTTCTATGACATGATGGCGGAGGCCGACACCTGGGTCGCCCGGCTTGAGGAGATCAGCGAAGTTCTTGTTGAAGGCTCCGAACAGACAAAGCAGTTCGAAGCCGAAGTTGTGCGGATTTCCAAGAAACTCGAAGATGGTGTCAACAAAATTCTGGCATCGACCACCGCGGCTCCGACAGCAGCCCCGACGACGGCTGCCGTCACCGTGAACGCGACTGAAGCGGCATAAAGACAAACAGCAACGCCCGCGAGAAAATCTCTCGCGGGCGTTTTTCCTATACAATGACAAACCTTATTTCAGCACCGAAATGGCATCGGCAATGGTCTTTTCATAGGCTTCCTTGCCGTATTTGTCGACCTCTGCCTTATTCTTTTCGCCGTGCGTCAGGCAACCGGCGCCGCCGATGCAACCACCGATACATGCCATGCCCTCAATGAAGTTGGCGTCAAGCAGCCCCTTGTCCTTTTTGATGAGCGCAATTCTGCACTCCTCGATGCCGTCGCAGGCGCAGGGCTTCAGCTCGAACTCCGTCTCCCCGTGCTCCTTCATGCCCTCGGCAACCGCATCGGACAGACCGCCGCTGCGGGCGAAAATTCTGCCGTAGTACGACGCATTGTCAAGCACGCCCTCGGGCAGCGTGGTGATGTCGATCTCCTTGCTGTCGAACAGCGCCTGCAGCTCCTCAAAGGTCATCGCCGCATCCACATACGGCTTCACCTCTTCCCGCTGCACCTCGCCCTTTTTGGCAGTGCACGGCCCGATGAAGACCACCTTACAGTTCTCCTCGTGTGCCTTCAGATACTTGGCGATGGTCGCCATCGGAGAAAGGTTGTGCGACACGAAGGGCAGCATCTGCGGGAAAGATTTTTCAATATAGGACACAAACGCCGGACAGCAGGAGCTGGTGAGGAAGCCCTTTTCGGCAAGCTCTCTGGACTCGGCATCCGCGACCATATCCGCGCCGAGTGCCGCCTCGACCACCGTGTGGAAGCCAAGCTCTTTGAGACCGGTGATGACCTGTCCCAGCTTGGCATAAGAAAACTGGCTGGAGATGGCGGGCGCCACCACGGCATAGACCTTATATTTCTGATTGTTTTCGCTCTTTTTGATGAGATCGACCACATCGAGGATAAAGGATTTGTCCATGATCGCGCCGAACGGGCACTGATAGACGCAAGCACCGCAGGCGATGCACTTTTTGTTGTCGATCGCTGCCGCCTTGTCCTCGTTCATGGTGATCGCCTTGATCTTACAGGCGTTCTCACAGGGGCGCTTGCGGTTGACGATCGCCGTATAGGGACAGACCTTCGAGCAGGCGCCGCAGTTTTTGCATTTGGACTTGTCGATGTGCGCCACATGCTGATGATCGAAGGTGATGGCGCCGAATTTGCAGACGTCCTCGCAGCGGTGCGCAAGACAGCCACGGCAGGCGTTCGTCACCTCATAGCCGCCCATCGGGCACTCGTCACAGGCGATGTCGATGACTTCGATGATGTTGGGGTTGCTCTTGTCCCCACCCATCGCCAGCTTGACGCGCTCTCCGAGGATGGCGCGTTCCTTATACACACAGCAGCGCATGGTCGGCGTTTTTCCGGGGACGATGGTCGTCGGAATATTCATGACATTTTCGAGCAGCTCGTCATTCCAGGCAAGACGTGCTACCTCACGCAGCACCTTATATTTGAGGTGCTGTACTTTTGTATCAAACTTACGCATAGTGTTCCTCCCCTTAGAAATAGCTGACCTTGATGCGTTTTCCCATCTGCTTTAAGCAGTTGGAAAGCTCTTCCACCAAATTCATTTTGATATTGAAGTTGATCGGCAGATCCGGATTTTGGTGTGCCGGATTGACCGCTCTGCCGACATAGAAGTTGATGTCGGTCGCTTCTTCAAACAGCAGACGGCAGATCATGGATGCGCCGTCACGCTGGATGCTCCATTTTTCATACAGTTCGTTTTTGTCGAGGGCATCCTTGGCATATTCGATCACCTTATTGATGGTGATGACACCCTCCGTCACCAGATCCACGCCCTCAAGCTCCGCCGTCGGCGGCACATCGCTGCTCTCGAAATTGAGACTGGGACGCAGCGGCTTGCCGAGATATTTCGCCGCGATGGACGAGGTCGTGCCGCCGCACACGATGTGTTTTCCCTCTTTCGAAAAGAACAGCGACATCATCCGATCGCAGTCGTCACGGTTGCGCGGCGGTCCGAACAGAATGTTCATCGGCTCACGCTTTCGGATGCGCACGACGCACGCCGTCGCATCGTCCCCCGGACGGTGATCATACAGGCGGTCACACTCGTCCACCAGCATGGTGGCAAGCGTTTTCGCCGTGTAGCCGACATCGGCGACCGTTTTCATGAAGTCGGCGATGTCCTCCCGCTTCCAGCCGAAATTATAGGCAATGCCGATGCCCGCATGCGGACATCCGTCGCTCATGGCGACAAACACATCGCCCTCCTGCAAATTCAGCGTGGAGCTGTAGATCGTTTTGCCGTCGATGTGCAGTTCATTTTCCGCATAGGCATAGATCTCGCCGTCCCGCAGCATGATGACATGCGGATTATCGTATTGGATGATCTCTGCCGTGTCATTGTTGATGATGTGGATGATGGTGAAGGTGGAATACGCCGCACCGCGCACCGAGCAAATCGGCAGCGTGGCCGCGATAGTCGCCACACATTCTTCAAGCGAAAGCCCCTCCGCCATCATGGTCGAGATGATCTTGGAGGTCAGCGTTGACAAGATGCTTGCCTTTACACCGCTGCCAAGCCCATCCGCCAACACAATGACGGTGGAGTTTTCGTCCTGCTCCACGATATCCACATGATCGCCGCAGAGTTGTTCCCCGGCATGGTTGATGCTTTTCCAGCCGATGTCTGCGCAAAGATTATTCATTGGCGATCGACTCCTTTAGCTTGGTGAGCGCGATCTTGGTTTCCGCAGCCGTTTCACCGAGCAGCGAGGCGATCTCCTGCACGATGCGCATCTGCTTATCCACCACCTTGTCCGCGATCTCCACCGTTTGGCGGCTGATATCCTCTTTGCGTTCCCGTTGACTTTCTTCCTCGGTCACATCGCGCAGGATACAGACAAGCAGGCGGTATTCCCGATCATACAGGATCGTTTCTTCCACATACTTCTCATATTCGGCAAGATACACACGCTTGTTGTAAATGTTTCTGCCTTTACTGAGAACGTCAACAAAGTCCTTGGGATCGAGGATGCGGACAATGCCGTCGCCGAGAATATCGGACGCTTTGCGCAGGTTGACGATCTTGAGCGCCGATTTATTGACCTGCTGCACCTCCAGCTTTTCGTTGAGCACGAAAAGACCGTTGGGGGTGTTGCGCACGATCGTGTCGGAAAAGCTCTCCGCTTTGTCCTTCAGATACGGCAGGCACATGGAGATCTCTGCTTTTCCCTGGAAGATCGCCACCGCCTTTTCGCGACAGGTGTTATAGCCGCAGGAACCGCAGTTGAGTTCATCAGCAGGCTTTGTCTTCCCCATCTGCCGCAGAATATCGGCTATCTGCTCCTCGGTCGGCTGCTGTGAGCGCAGCTCGATCGCCGAAAATTCCTTTTCCAGTGCGGACAGCTCCGGCTGTTCCACCTTGAAATCCTTTTTGCCGGCAAAGCGCGCCACTGCCGCATAATCCTGCACCGGCGAGCGGTGGAACTTTTCCATCACAGGTCCGCCGACACAGCTGCCGACACAGGCGGACATCTCAATGAAGCAGCCGTGAATTTTGCCGCTTTCAATGTCGCGCAGCGCCGCGATACAATTCTCCGTGCCGTCGATCGCCAGATAAGTATAGTGCGGATGCTCTCTTGCCAGCGTTTTGAGAATACCGCCCGTCGTCGGGAAAAACCGCGCGCGGCTTTCCTCGCAGGCGTCGCTCTCCTGCTGCAGCTCGACATTCTCCGCTTTGAGCCATGTCGTCAGTTCGTCAAAGGTCAAAACGGCATCCACAATGCCCTCATAATACTGCGCCTCGTCCTTTTTCGCCACGCAGGGACCGATGAACACGGTCTTTGCGTTCGGATAGCGGCGCTTGATGTCCTTACAGTGCGCCTGCATCGGTGACAGCACATCGGCGAGATAGTTCAGTTCATTCGGAAAATACTTCTGAATGAGCAGATTGACGGAGTGGCAGCAGGAAGTGATGATGACATCCCGCTCCTCTGCGTCCAGCATCTCCTCATAGGCATTCTTCACGATCGTCGCGCCGATCGCGGTCTCCTCCACATCGAAGAAGCCGAGCTTTTTGAGTGCTTCCCGCATGGCGCCGATGCCGACGCCCTTATAGTTGGCGACAAAGGACGGTGCAAGGCTCACAATGACGGGATCGCCCGACTGCAGCAGCACACGCACGTTTTCCGTCTCATCGACGATCTGCTTGGCATCCTGCGGGCAGACGACAAAGCACTGTCCGCACATGATGCATTCATTGCCGATGATGTATGCCTGGTTGCCTGAAAAGCGGATAGACTTTACAGGGCAGTGGCGGATACACTTATAGCAATTCTTGCAATTCGATTTTTTCAGCGTCAGACAATCCATCCGTCATACCCCTTCCCTTTGTAACGGTTTCAGCACCTTTTCGGCAAAGAAGATATCGAATTTCTCCGGCGTCACACCGGTATACACATCATCATCCACTGTGATGGTCACACCCTCGCGATTGCATTTTCCTGTGCAAAAACTGCCCGCCAGTGTGATCTCCCGCTCCAATTTTCTCTCAGTGATCGCGTTTTGGAACAATTCGACAAGCTTTTCGGAGCCCTTCAAATGACAGGAAGAGCCGACGCAAATCTGAATCACCATTGTTTCATCAAACCTTTTTCAGTATTTCTTCTTCAAAAAATGTCTGCACCGTGTCCGGCGATACGGAATGGAACACACCGTCCACCGTGACACAAACGCCCTCCTGACATTTTCCCATGCAGAATGTGCCGGCAAGCTCCGCCTTTTCGGCAAGATCATGCTCCGCGATGAGCTTTTGCAGCTGCTCTACCACCTGGCGCGAGCCCTTGATGTGGCAGGAAGAACCGATACATACCGTAACTTTCATAATAGATCCCCTTCGTTTGCAGTCGTATTTTTGTTGAGATACGCAAGAGAAAGTGCCATGTTCTCATATTTCACCGTCACTTCCGGCGGCACGGACAGCGTGCAGGGGGCAAAGCACCAAAATGCCTTGATACCGTTTTTGAGCAAACGGTCGCACACCGTCTGTGCACAATCCGCCGGAACGGTGAGAATAGCAATGCGAATGTCGTGCCGCGTGCAATAGGCTTCCAAGTCGCGCATCGGCAAAACGGGCTTGCCGCAGGCGCTCTCCTGCGCCTGCTCCACGGCAATATCGAATGCGGCGGACAGGTTCAGACCGTATGCTTTGAATCCGCCGTAGTCGAGCAGTGCCCTGCCGAGCCGTCCCGCACCGATCACCACCACATTGGTGTTGCCGCTGCTGCCCAGCCGCGCTTCCAGCGACTTGATCAGTTCCCGTACCGCATACCCGACCTTCGGGCGACCGGCGCCGCTGATGGCGCCGAGATCCTTGCGCACCTGCACCTCGCCGAGCCCGACCTTTCCGGCAAGCGTGGTGGCGGAGATGGTGGCGGTCTCATGATCCAGTGAGCGCAGATAGCTCAGATACAATGGAATGCGTCCAAAGGTGGCACGCGAAATCTCCGTCTGTTTCGTATACAGCACCTCCCGTCCCATGCAGGCGTGTTTCAGACCTCTGCTGCCGCCTTATCCGCTGCTTCATCCAGCTTTTTGTTGCGGAAGTAGAGCGCCACGTCGATGGAAATTTCAATGAAATTCAGAATGTAGAAGAAGAAGCTGAGCACGAAGATGAAGCCGGATTTCGGCGTCACGCCGAAAAAGCCGACCGCTTCGATGATCTTCTTCATGATGCCGCAGGCATAGCCGATGAGCAGAAACACCTCAAAAAACAGGCTCTTGCCCTTCGCTGTGCGCGAGATCCACGATTTACGGATGGAGATCGGCCAGGAAAGGCCAAAACAGAATATCGTCAGTGCTTCCAAAAGATCGACTATCATGATAAAAACTCCCCCTTAGTTAGACAAACCAATCAGGGTACAACAGTTCCCCAAACGGAATATTTTCCCGTTTTGTTTGTCTCATCACTTGAAATACATAGAGTATGTCTGCGTTCTTCGACTTCCAAAACGGAAAAATCTTCTCGTTTCAGGTCGAAGATTTTCGGCAAACAGCGCGAGGAATACTG
>URNF01000022.1 GCA_900549155.1 uncultured Oscillospiraceae bacterium
ATTCACTCTTCATTCTTCACTTCTTCTTCCGTCGTGACGGGATTTTTAATGAATGATGAAATTGCTGCGGCGATGGGTGGATTTCATTATATCTCCTTCTCCAACAGCACAAGCTGCACGTCGGGGATGCCGTTGAAGGCGCAGGGGACGACGGCGATCTCCGCATAGCCAAGCTTTTTATACAGCGCGCGGGCGCGCAGATTGCGGGCGTTGGTGTCCATGCGCAGGGCGCGGCAGGAAAGGCGCTTTGCGGTTTCCTCATAAAAATCGACAAACGCGCGCCCGAGCCCCTTGCCGGCGGCGGCAGGATCGATGACGAGGGTGTGCAGCACCAGAACGGCGCTGTCGGGGGCAGGGTATGCCCACGGTGCGCCGCGATAGGACGGCGGCTGGATATGATTGATGATGGCGGCGCCGACAACGGTGTCGCCGTCCTTTGCCACATACAGATCGCCGCGCTCGACGGCGTCGGCAGCGGTCTGCCGCACGGGGTACACGCCGCGGATCCAGCCGATCGCGGCGGTGCCGTTTTCCTCGGCGGTGTGGATCGCGTCATAAATGCGGTTCACCGCATCAATATCTTTTTCGGTCGCTTTCAAAAACATACCGTATCACTCCTGCCGTGCAGTATAGCAGGCGCGCGGGGCGCTGTCAAGTGGCAGCGCTCTGCGACGGCAGGCGGTATTCCTCTCTGAGCGCGTCATATTTTTCGGCGAAGGCTTCCTCTTTTTTGCGGCCATGCAGAAAAGCGTGCAGATCCATGTCCTGCTGATCCGCCTCGATGATGCAGGCGGCGATGTTGGAGCAGTGGTCGGCGGTGCGCTCCATATTGGTGAGCAGATCCGACCAGATGAAGCCCGCTTCCACCGTGCAGTCGCCGCTTTTCAGACGCACGATGTGTCCGTCGCGCAGCGCCGTGCGCAGGGTGTCGATGACCTGTTCAAGCGGCTCGACATCTGCCGCTTTCTTTGGATCGTTTTCCTCAAAGGCGGCAAGCGTCAGCGTGAGAATGTCGGAAAGAGCGCGGCACAGCACCCGCAGATCGTTTTCCGCACCTGCCGAAAACACGGTCTTTTTGTCGCGCAGCTCCTCGACCGATTCGAGAATGTTCACGCTGTGATCGGCGATGCGTTCAAAGTCGCCGATGACTTTTAAGAGCTTTGAAACGGCGGCGCTGTCCTCTGCCGAGATCTGACGGCGGGAGAGCTTGGTAAGATAGGTGCCGAGCATATCCTCATAGCGGTCGGTGTCCTTTTCCGCCGCACGCACGGCGGCAGCCTTTTCGGGATCATAGCCGGAAAGCAGCGACAGGCTCAGGCGCAGCCCCTCGGCGGCGCGCTCCGCCATTTTGCAGGTGACGCGCTCGCTTTCGGAAAGGGCGACGGCGGGCGTCGCCAGCAGGCGGTCGTCCAGCTCCACCGCTTTTTCCGCTTCCTTGCCGTCGGGCACGATCTTATATGCCAGCTTTTCAAGCAGCGAGGACATCGGGTACAAAAGCAGGGTGCAGAGAATGTTGAACACGGAATGTGCCACGGCGATGCCGGCATAGGTGGCGGGGGCAGCAAGCAGCGCGGGTTTGAACAGTGCGGAAACGACGGAAAACACCGTCAGCCACACCACCGTGCCGATCACGTTGAACGACAGGTGCACCACGGCGGCGCGCTTGGCGTTTTTATTCGTGCCGAACGAGGACAAAAGAGCGGTCACGCAGGTGCCGATGTTCTGTCCCATGATGATCGGGATCGCCGCCGCATAGGTGACGGCACCCGTGGCGGAAAGGGCTTGCAGGATGCCGACCGAGGCGGAGCTGGACTGAATGACGGCGGTCAGCAGTGCGCCGACCAGCACGCCGAGGATGGGGTTGGAGAACAGCAGGAAAAGATGGCGGAAAGCGGGCATGTCCGCCAGCCCCGACACGGCGCTTGCCATGGTGTCCATGCCGAACATCAGCGTTGCGAAGCCCAAAAGCACCGTGCCGACATCGCGCTTTTTGTCGGACTTCGAGAACATGAGAAAGATCATGCCGACAAGCGCCAAGATCGGCGTGAACGCGGTGGGCTTTAACATTTTCAGAAAAATGTTGTCTCCCGAGATGCCGCCGAGACTCAAGATCCAGGCGGTGACGGTCGTGCCGATGTTGGCGCCCATGATGACGCCGATGGCTTGCTTTAAGGTCATCACCTTGGAATTGACAAAGCCGACCACCATCACCGTGGTGGCAGAGGAGCTTTGAATGACGGATGTGACGCCGAGCCCCGTCAGAAAGCCCTTGAATTTGCTGCCGGTCAGCTTGCCGAGCAGCACCTTGAGGCTGCCGCCTGCGCGGCGCTCCAGGCCGTCGCCCATCACCTGCATACCGAACAGGAAAAGGCACAGCCCGCCGATCAGCGTCAGAAGATCAAAAATTGTCATATTCTACATCCTTTACAGCGTTTTTACACATTTTCATAGTACTGTACAGATGTAAAGACCATAAGGGATGTTTGGTAAAATCTATGTAAAATCTCGCATCCGTTGCAAAAAAATAAGCACGCAAATGCGTGCTCTTTTTTGTCCCCAACGCTCTCAGTATACTACAAAAAGCGGTGTTGCGCAAGTAGAACTTTTGCCCGCATTTTTGGGCGGTTTGCGCATAGACAGAAACGCGCCCGTGTGGTATAGTATAGATGCAGGAAAGACAAGGCGACCGAAAGGAGAAAGCCTATGGAGGATGTACCCCCGATTTTCTGACAAATAACTTGAAGGGAGCGAGTCCGGTGGGCCATTAACGGTGTGTCAAAAAATTCAGAAAAGGAAGTTTTCTCGATTGTTCGGATTTCATCTGAGAGCCAAAGAAATCTGAAGAAACGGTGAGTCCAATGATGATATAAACTGTGCGGCGGTCGCCGCGATAAAATGATGATAACGGCTGCATCCCGTCGGAGGATGCAGCCGTTTTGGGTTGTCCGAAAAATTGACAGTGACAGAAAACATTCTCTCCCTCAGTCTTTTGCTGCGCAAAAGCCAGCTCCCTCATCAGAGGGAGCCGAGGGGCGAAAAATCCGTGGGGAGCGAAAGCGCGTTTTGACGCACTGTGAGGCTGTCTAAAAACCGCAGGAGCAAGGAAAACGCCCCCCGTCGCTGTATGTTCAAGCTATGGCGCATATAGGTAAGAGCTTTTGTCCTTTCGCGCCATAGCTTGCACAGTAGGGGGCGGTTGACGCAGACAGCAAAAGCGTGCGTTTCAAAGAAACACTTCTTTTTGTTCACTGAAACTTTTGCAGAGATCCTTTCGTGTGAATGCGCTTTTGCGTCCTGCGGACTTTTTTGACAGTCTGAGAAGGCGTGCTCGGTATGAGCACGCCTTTTTGGTTATCGCGTTTGCAGCTCGATATAAAATTCCACGGCAGGGCTGCCGTCGGGCGCCGTGCAGTTGCGCACGCCGTAGGGCATGCGGTGCGCCTGCATGATCGCCGCCACCACCGAAAGTCCGATGCCTGAGCCGCCGTAGGTGCGGCTGTGCGCCTTGTCCACCTTATAAAAGCTCTCCCAGATTTTCGGCAGCTCTTCCTCGGGGATGGGATTGCCCGTGTTGAGAACGGCGATGCGCACCGTGCCGTTTGCGGTGGGCGTGACCGTGCCCGAGACGGTGCCGCCGTCGGAGACATGGTGAAAGGCGTTGGTGAGATAGTTTTGCAGCACGTCCTCAATGAGAAAGCTGTCCGCAAACACGAAGCATGCACCGTTTGCGGGCGGGACGACCGACACGTTCTGTCCCGCAAACTGCGGCGTGAGCCGTTGCATGACGTTGCAGAAAAGCTCGGTGACGTCAAACCGTTCAACCGTCAGCTGCTCGCCCGACGTGATCTGCATGAGCAGCGTCATGCGCCGCAGCATATCCGACATGCGCTGGGTCTCGTCCTGAATGACCGCGCAATATTCCGCGCGGCTTTGCTCGTTTTCAATGTCGGGCAGGCTTTCGGCATAGGTGCCGATGAGGGCGAGCGGCGTTTTCAGCTCATGGGAAACGTTGGCGATGAACGCGCGGTGCGCCTCGTTTTGTCGCGTCTTGACGGCAATGTCCGATTGCAGCTGCAGATTGGCGTTTTTCAGCTCGGTGATCGTCCCCTCAAGCGCGCGGGACATGGCGTCGATGCTCTTGCCGAGCGCGGCGATCTCGTCCTTGCCGCCGCCTGTATAGCTGTCGCTGAAATCGAGCGCCGCCACGTTTTCCGCCACTTTGGACAGCTTGCGCAGCGGCACGGTCATGCTGCGGGACAAAAGGAGTGCCAGCCCCAAGGCGAGCAGCAGTCCGCCGCCGCCGCAAAACAGCAGAAAGCGGTTGAAAACAGCGGCGCTTTCCTCGATGGCGGCGATCGGCGTGCGCAAAAGGATGAACGCGCCGTCGCTCAGATGTCCGAGCAGAGCAATGGCGGCACCGTTGTCATCTTCTATTTCACGGAAGCTGTAGCTGCCGAGCGGCAGGTCGGGGTGCGCGGGCAGGGAATAGCGCTGCTGGTTCAGCGTGGAATAAAGAATTTGCCGATCCGCCCAAATGACCACCGACACGGTGTCGTTATATTGCAGATATTCCAGCTCCGTCTGCAGCGCGTCGGATGTCTCACAGGCATCGATGCTGTCGAAGGTGGAAACGATGTGCGCCTTTTTTTGCTTTATATAATACGGTTTGAGCGCAAAGGTGTTGAGCAGCAGAAGCACCGCCAGAAAGACGGCGATGCAGCCTGCGGTGCAGCCGAACAGCCGCCACAAAAGCGAGTGGGCGGGAAAGGCGTTTTTCAGTCTATGCATGATCCTGTTTCTCCGTGTCGAATTTATAGCCGATGCCGCGAATGGTCTTGATGTAGTTGCCGCAGTCGCCGAGCTTTTGGCGCAGCTTTTTGATGTGGGTGTCCACTGTGCGGGCGTCGCCGTAGTAGTCATAGCGCCAGACGCTGTCGAGAATTTTGTCGCGGGACAGCGCAATGCCCGCGTGCTGCATCAGAAACACCAGCAGCTCGAACTCCGTATAGGTCAGCTCGACCGGCTTTCCCGCCGCCGTCACCTCGCGCGCGACCGTGTCCACCCGCAGCGCGTCGGCGGCGCGCACGGCATTTTCCTGCTGCGGCGCTTCGCCCCGCCGCAGCACCGCCTCGATGCGGGCGGCAAGAATTTTGAGACTGAAGGGCTTTGCGATATATTCGTCTGCGCCGAGCGAAAACCCCTGCAATTCGTCGTTTTCCTCGCCGCGCGCCGTGAGCATGATGATGGGAACGGCGGAATGCTGACGGATGACGCGGCATGCCTCAAAGCCGTCCATCTGCGGCATCATGACGTCGAGCAGAATAAGGTCGATCGGCATGCGCTGACAGATGAGCACCGCCTCGCTGCCGTTGGCGGCTTCCACCGTTTTATAGCCCTTGGCGGCAAGATAGTCGGCGATTACCCGCCGCATACGCATTTCGTCGTCCGCGATCAAAACGGTTTTGACATCATTTCCCATTTTGAAGCCCCCTTTTTCTTGACTTGTCCTTATATAATAGAGTATACTACACAGTGTAAAGACTGTTTGTGAAATATTTGTGTTATTTCGGAAACATCGGCGAAAAAAAGGAGAGATTTCTATGATTACAACGGACAAGCGCAAGGTCGTGCTCATCGGCACGGGTATGGTGGGCATGAGCTATGCCTATGCCCTTTTGAACCAAAACGCCTGCGAGGAGCTGGTGCTGCTCGATATCGATAAAAAGCGTGCGCAGGGCGAGGCGATGGATTTGAACCACGGGCTGGCGTTTTCCGGCTCGCACATGCGCATCTATGCGGGCGACTATGACGACTGCCGCGACGCGGACATCGTGGCGATCTGCGCCGGCGTGGCGCAGAAGCAGGGCGAGACGCGGCTGGATCTTCTGCGGCGCAATGAGGCGGTGTTCCGCTCCATCGTTGAACCGGTGGTGGAATCGGGCTTCAACGGCATTTTCCTTGTTGCCACCAATCCCGTGGACATCATGACGCGCATCACCTGCGCGCTGTCCGGCTTCAACGCCCGCCGCGTCATCGGCACGGGTACGGCGCTGGACACCGCGCGGCTTCGGTATCTGCTCGGCGAATATTTTTCCGTCGACCCCCGCAATGTGCACGCCTATGTCATCGGCGAGCACGGCGACAGCGAATTTGTCCCGTGGTCGCAGGCGATGCTTGCCACCCGCCCTATCACGGATTTCTGCGCCGACGGTATGTGCGATATGCAGGAGATCCAAAAGCTCGAGGAAGAGGTGCGCAGCGCGGCATATAAGATCATTGAGGCAAAGCGCGCGACCTACTATGGCATCGGCATGGCGATGGTGCGCATCACGCGCGCCATCCTCGGCGATGAAAACAGCGTGCTGACCGTCAGCGCCATGCTCGAAAACCACGGACGCGTGTTTGCGGGCATGCCCTGCATCGTCAACCGCAGCGGTGTGCGCCGTGTGCTGCCGCTGTCGCTCACCGCGGATGAGGAAAAGCGCTTTGCCGCTTCCTGCGAGACGCTGCGGGAAGCCTATGCGGGACTGCGCGGAGAATAAAGTGGCAATATACACAAAAAAGACCCCGCCCAAGCAGAATAGATTTTGCAGATAAACCTCTTGATTTCGTCAGAAATATTTGGTATGATGAAAGCAGTTCTTTTTTCGACTGTTTTCGATGGGGAGGGAAACGCATGAAGCTGCTGGAGGAAAAGATCCGCGCCGAGGGCAAGGTGTTCGAAGGCAACGTGCTCAAGGTGGACAGCTTCCTCAATCACTGCATCGACGTGCGTTTTCTGCAGGAGATCGGCAAGGAATTTTTCCGTCTGTTCGGCGACTGCGGCGTGAATAAGATTCTGACCATCGAGGCGTCCGGTATCGGCATCGCCTGTATTGCTGCGCAGTATTTTGACGTGCCGGTGGTGTTTGCCAAAAAAACGAAGAGTATCAATATCGCGGGTGACGTGTATACGGCGCCCGTGACTTCTTTTACCCGCGGCAAAACGTATGACATTCAGGTGTCCAAGGCGTTTCTGAGTCCGCAGGACCGCATTCTGATCCTCGACGACTTTCTGGCGGAGGGGAACGCCCTTTTGGGACTGGCGCAGCTGGTTGAGGATGCGGGTGCGACCCTGATCGGTGCGGGCATTGTGATCGAAAAAGCATTTCAAAACGGCGCGACGCGTGTGCGCGAGCACGGGATCCGTGTGGAATCTCTGGCGCGCATTGCGTCGATGGATGTGAAGGACGGCGTGACTTTTTGCTGAGCGCTGTCCTCTTTCTTTTGGTAACTGCGGACAGGGTGTCCGTGGAAATATAAATTTGGGGGAAAAGAAACATGAAAAAGATCCTGGCAATCGCACTGGCAGTGCTGATGGTACTGTCGCTTGCCGCTTGCGGCAGCAGCAATCAGGGGAACACGACGACGAAGAAGGGCGAAAGCGCTGACATTCTGCCGCGCAACGCTGTCTCCTCCGACGTGAAGATCCCGGACGACTTCAAGATCGGTATGATCTGCCTGCACGACGAGAACTCCACCTATGACAACAACTTCATCTCGGCGCTCAAGAGCGTCAAGGAAGGTCTCGGTCTGAAGGATGAGCAGGTCATCATCGTGACCGGCATCGGCGAGGACAACTCCTGCTATGATGCGGCGGTCGACCTGGCGAAGAACAAGGGCTGCAAGGTCATTTTCGCCGACTCCTTCGGTCATGAGTCCTTTATGAAGCAGGCTGCCAAGGAATATCCGGGCGTGCAGTTCTGCCATGCGACCGGCACTTCCGCGAAGCTCGCCGGCATCGCGAACTTCCACAATGCGTTTGCTTCCATCTATGAGGGCCGCTACCTCGCCGGCGTTGCCGCAGGTATGAAGCTCAACGAAATGATCAAAGAAGGCAAGATCACGGCGGAAAAAGCGATCATCGGCTATGTCGGTGCTTTCACCTATGCCGAAGTGGTTTCCGGCATGACCTCTTTCTACCTCGGTGCGCGCTCCGTTTGCGAATCCGCGACCATGAAGGTGCGCTACACCGGTTCCTGGTATGACCAGGCAAAAGAGCAGGAAGCTGCGAACTCTCTGATCACCCAGGACGGCTGCGTGCTCATCAGCCAGCATGCCGACTCCCTCGGCGCTCCGACCGCCTGCGAGCTGGCGAAGGTGCCGAACGTCTCCTATAACGGCAGCACCTATTCCGCCGGCAAGAACACGTTCATCGTGTCCTCTGCCATCAACTGGGCGCCCTATTTCCGTTACATCATCGAGCAGGTCGCGAAGGGTGAAGCCATCGACGCCGACTGGTGCGGTGACATCGCTTCGAACTCCGTCGTGCTGACCGGCATCAACCAGGATGTCGCTGCGGAAGGCACCATCGAGAAGATCAACGAAGTCATCAAGTCGCTGGAAGACGGCTCGCTGCATGTGTTCGACACCTCGAAGTTCACTGTTGAGGGCAAGAACCTCACCGAGTATAAGGCAGACGTGGACGGCGACTTCAAGCCGGACACCAACGTTATCCATGACGGCTACTTCGACGAGTCCAACGCCGAAAAATTCCGCTCCGCTCCGTATTTTGACATCATCATCGACGGTGTCACCAACCTGAACACCAACTACGGCGACTGATCCCTGCGGGTTGCGGTTTAGGCACTTTTCGACTGTTTGAAAAACCGGCGCAAGGGGAGTATACCGCTCCCCTTGCGCTTTTTTTCGGGAGGCTTTCTGTGAACGCTCTGGAACTTAGAAACGTTAGTAAACGGTTTGGCAGTATTCTTGCCAACAGCCATGTCGATCTCACGGTGAAAAAGGGCGAGATCCTTGCCATCCTCGGTGAGAACGGCAGCGGCAAGACCACGCTGATGAACATGATCTCCGGCATCTATCACCCCGACGAGGGCGAGATCTTCGTGAATGGGGAGCCGGCGACCATCAGCTCGCCGCGCGATGCCTTCGGCTATAAGATCGGCATGATCCATCAGCATTTCAAGCTGGTGGACGTGTTCACCGCCACGGAAAACATCGTGTTGGGCATTGACGACGGTCGCCGCTTCAATCTGAAAGAAGCGACAAAGCGCGTCGGCGAAATTGCGGAGAAATACGGCTTTGAGATCGACCCGCGCAAAAAGGTGTATGCCATGTCGGTGTCCGAAAAGCAGACGGTGGAGATCGTCAAGGTGCTCTACCGCGGCGCGGACATCCTCATTCTGGACGAGCCGACCGCCGTTCTGACGCCGCAGGAGACGCAAAAGCTGTTTGCGATCCTGCGCCGCATGCGCGACGACGGCAAATCCATCATCATCATCACCCACAAGCTGCACGAGGTGCTGAGCCTTTCCGACCGCGTGTCGGTGCTGCGCAAGGGGGAATATATCGGCACGGTGCGCACCGCCGAGACCGACGAGGCGGCACTGACCGAAATGATGGTCGGCAAAAAGGTCACGCTCAACATCGAGCGCACGACACCGCACGACACCGCCGACCGCCTGATGGTGCACGGGCTGAAGCTGTTTGATCAAAACGGCAGAGCGGTTCTTGACGACATTGATTTCACCGCGAAAAGCGGCGAAATTCTCGGCATCGCGGGCATCGCCGGTTCGGGACAGCGAGAGCTTCTCGAGGCGATCGCGGGTCTGCAGCATCTGTCTGCGGGTGAGATCGTCTATCACAACCCCAAGACCGACAAAGAGGAAAACCTGCGCGACAAGACGCCGACGCAGATCAGAGAGCTCGGCGTGCGGCTGTCCTTTGTGCCGGAGGACCGTCTCGGCATGGGATTGGTCGGCAACATGGACATCATCGACAACATGATGCTGCGCAGCTATAAAAAAGGAAAGTCCGTGTTTGTGGATCGGCAGCCGCCCAAGGAGCTTGCCGAGCACATCATCGAGAGCCTTGAGGTCGTCACCCCCGGCGCGACCACGCCGGTGCGCCGCCTGTCGGGCGGCAACGTGCAGAAGGTGCTTGTCGGCAGAGAGATCGCCGCGGCGCCGACGGTGCTCATGGCGGCATATCCCGTGCGCGGACTGGATATCAATTCCTCATACATCATTTACAACCTGCTCAATCAGCAGAAAGAAAACGGCGTCGCCGTCATTTTCGTCGGCGAGGATCTCGACGTGCTGACGGAGCTTTGCGACCGCATCATGGTCATCAATTCCGGCAGAATCACCGGCATTGTGGACGGACGCACCGCCACAAAGGAGCAGCTCGGACTGCTCATGACCAAAACGGAGGGAGGGGCAGCGCATGACGAAGCCTGAAAAACACACGCGTGAACCGCTTTTTTATGTCAGCAAGCGCAATAATATGTCGCTGAAGACCGGTATTCTGGTGCGGGCGATCGCGATCCTTTTGGCGCTTGTGGTGTGCGCCGTTGTCGCCAAGGTGCTGACCGGTGACAACCCGCTGTCCATTTTTGCCACCGTGGCAAAGGGCGCGTTCGGCACGGGCAGAACGCTCGTCACCATTCACGATGTCGCCATTCTTTTGTGCATCTCCCTTGCGGTGACGCCCGCTTTCCGGATGCGCTTTTGGAACACGGGCGCCGAGGGTCAGGTGCTCATCGGCTGTCTGTCGACGGCGGTGTGCATGCTGGTGCTCGGCGGCAAGGTCGCCGATTGGCTGCTCATCATCATCATGACGGCGGCGGCGATCGTTTCCGGCATGATCTGGGGCATCATTCCCGCATTCTTCAAGGCACAGTGGGGCACGAACGAAACGCTGTTCACGCTGATGATGAACTATGTGGCAATTCAGCTCATCGAATATTTTCTGAAGATCGCGGACAAGACCGGCTCGAACGTGGTCGGTCCCGAGCTTTTGAGCCACGGCTGGTTCCCCAATCTGTTCGGCGTGCAGTATCTGCTCAACATCGTCATTGTGGCGATCCTCACGGTGCTGATGTTTATTTATCTCAAATACAGCAAGCACGGCTATGAAATTTCCGTTGTCGGCGGCAGTGAAAACACCGCGCGGTATATCGGCATCAACGTGAAAAAGGTCATCGTGCGCACGATGGCGCTGTCGGGCGCCGTGTGCGGCATCGCGGGTCTTTTGCTGGTGGGCGGCTCGTCCCACTCCATCGACTCCAACCTGGCGGACGGCAGAGGCTTCACCGCCATCATGGTTTCGTGGCTGGCGAAATTCAATCCGCTGATGATGGTGCTCACCTCGATGCTGCTGGTCTTCATGGCGCGCGGCGCGGATGAAGTGACCTCGAAGTTCGGTCTCAACAGCGATTTTGCGGACATTCTGACCGGCATTATCCTGTTCTTCATCATCGGCTGCGAATTTTTCATCAACTATGAAGTGCATCTGAATCACCGCAAAAAAGCGGCTGCCGTGCAGGAAGGGGAGAACTGAAATGGGCGGAATTATCAACTTTATCCAGCGCGCCATCCTGCAGGGAACGCCGCTTCTGTTCGGCTCGACCGGCGAAATTCTGACCGAGAAATCCGGCAACCTCAACCTCGGCATCCCCGGCATCATGTATGTCGGCGCGATCTCCGGCGTTATCGGCGGCTTTTTCTATCAAAGCAGCACGGAATATGTGGACACCTTCCTTGCCATTCTCATTCCGCTTCTCTGCTGTCTTTTCGGTTCGCTTTTGGTGTCGCTGCTCTATTGCTTCCTGACGGTGACGCTCAAAGCCAATCAGAACGTGACCGGTCTTGCCATCACCACGTTCGGTGTCGGCTTCGGTAACTTCTTCGGCGGCTCGCTCATCAAGGTTGTGAAAAGCGATGTGCCGTATCTGGCGCTGGTGGACATCGCCGGTGCATTCAAGACGACGCTGCCCTTTGCGGCGGATATGGGCGAGATCGGACAACTGTTTTTCTCCTATGGCTTTCTCGTATACCTCGCCGTGATCCTGGCAATCGCCGTCAGCATTTTCTTAAAACGCACGCGCGCGGGACTGCACCTGCGCTCCGTCGGTGAAAATCCCGCAACGGCGGACGCCGCCGGCATCAATGTCACGCGGTATAAATATGTCGCCACCTGTGTCGGCGGCATGATCGCGGGGCTCGGCGGTCTGTTCTATGTCATGGACTACAGCAACGGCATCTGGTCCAACAACGGCTTCGGCGACCGTGGCTGGCTGGCGATCGCCATCGTCATTTTCGCCACCTGGAAGCCCATCATGGCGATCTTCGGCTCCTATCTGTTCGGTGCGCTGTATATTCTTTTCAACTATATCAACGTGCCGATGCAGGTGCTGCCGCTCATTCAGATGCTGCCCTATGTCGTCACCATTTTGGTGCTCATTGTGGTGAGTATCCGCAAGCGGCGCGAAAATCAGCCGCCCGCAAGTCTCGGACTTTCCTATTTCCGCGAGGAACGCTGATAGGTATATCAAAAGGACGACTCCGCAAGGGGTCGTCCTTTTTTACTCTCTGTAATATGTGATGCGGACTATACTTTCAGAATAACGATCCGACGGCATGCACCGCGAAAGCGGCAACCCACGCGACGGCACATTGCAGGAAAACGACCGCTGCAGCATAACGCCTGCCGAGCTCCCGCTTCACCGCCGCAATCGCCGCAACACACGGCGTATACAAAAGCGAGAAAACGAGGAAGGTGAGTGCTGTGAGCGGCGTGAACAGCGTGGGCAGTGCGTCGGTGCTGCCGAGCAGCACCGTCAGCGTGCTGACGACGCTTTCTTTGGCGGTGAAGCCGGTGATGAGCGCCGTCGAGATGCGCCAATCGCCGAGCCCCAGCGGGGCAAACAGCGGGGCAATCGCGCCGCCGATGCGGGCAAGAAGGCTGTTTTCCGGATCGGCAACGGTGTTGAGGCGCGCATCGAAGCTCTGCAGAAACCAAATGATGATGGAAGCCAGAAAAATGATGGTGAACGCCTTTGTGAGGAAATCCTTTGCTTTTTCGCAAATAAGTTTGAAAACGCTTTTGGCGCTCGGTATTCTGTAGTTCGGCAGCTCCATCACAAACGGCACGGGCTCTCCCTTGAAGGCGGTGCTTTTCATCAACAGTGCAAACAGGATGCCGACCACGATGCCGACAAGGTACAACCCAATCATCACGAGCACCTTATGCTGCGGGAAGAATGCGGCGGTGAACAGCGCATAGATCGGCAGCTTTGCCGAGCAGCTCATGAACGGTGTGAGGAAGACGGTCATGCGGCGGTCGCGTGCGGACGGCAGGGTGCGGGTCGCCATGATAGCGGGAACGGAGCAGCCGAACCCGATGAGCATGGGGACAAAGCTGCGTCCGGAAAGTCCGAATTTGCGCAGCGGGCGATCCATGATGAATGCCACCCGCGCCATATAGCCGCTGTCCTCCAGAATGGAGAGAAAGAAAAACAGCACGACGATGACGGGCAAAAAGCTCAGCACACTGCCTACGCCCGCAAAAATGCCGTCGATGAGGAGGGAGCGCACAACGGTGTTGACACCCCAGAGCGCCAACAGGTGATCACAAAGCTGCGTCAGTCGGTCAATGCCGCACTCCATAAGAGTGGAAAGCGTGCCGCCGATCGGACCGAAGGTGAGATAAAACACCAGCGCCATGATGCCGATAAAGGTCGGTATGGCAGTGAATCTGCCGGTGAGGATCTTGTCAATTTGACGGCTGCGCTTGTGCTCACGGCTTTCCTGCGGCTTTACCACCCAGTCGGCGCACAGCTTTTCGATGAAGGAAAAGCGCATGTCCGCCAGCGCCGCTTCGCGGTCCTTGCCGCAC
This sequence comes from uncultured Oscillospiraceae bacterium, assembly GCA_900549155.1. Classification (GTDB taxonomy): domain Bacteria; phylum Bacillota; class Clostridia; order Oscillospirales; family Acutalibacteraceae; genus URNF01. Next base: position 13,678 of record URNF01000022.1, read on the forward strand.
TCCGTTTCCATTTGGGAGACGATGTGTTCCACCGCCTCGGTCTCGTTTTTGTCGAGCTTCAGCGCCTCCAGGATGCGCTCATCGCCCTCGACAATCTTGGAGGCGGCAAAACGCACGGGAATGTCCGCGCGCAGTGCGTGATCCTCGATGAGGTGCACCACCGCATGGATGCAGCGGTGCACAGCCCCCATGTTGCCGCCGGCGTTTTTGTCACAGAAATCCATCCTGCCCGGTTTTTCACGGAACCGCGCAACATTCACAGCGTGCGCGGCAAGCTCACTCACGCCCTCATTTTTGGCGGCGGAGATCGGAATGACGGGAATGCCGAGTGCGGCCTCCAACCCGTTTATCTGTATGGTGCCGCCGCCTGCCCGCACCTCGTCCATCATGTTGAGGGCAATGACCATGGGGATGTCCAGCTCGATGAGCTGCAGGGTCAACAGCAGGTTGCGCTCGATATTGGTCGCATCGATGATGTTGATGATGCCGTCAGGCTTGTCCTCCAAAAGGAAGCGGCGGGTAACAAGCTCTTCGCCGGTATACGGCGACAGAGAATAGATGCCCGGCAAATCGGTGACAGTTGCTTCCGGATGGTGGCGTATGACACCGTCCTTGCGGTCCACGGTCACGCCGGGAAAGTTGCCGACGTGCTGGTTGGAACCGGTGAGTTGATTGAAAAGCGTGGTTTTGCCGCAATTTTGATTGCCGGCAAGCGCAAAGTGCAGCGGTCGTCCCGCGGGGACGGCACTGCCAGCCTTGCGGGGATGATAGGCAGTTTCGCCGATGCCGGTGTGGGCAACGGGCTTGCGACGGGCAGCGGTCTGCGGCGACGGCTGTTCCGCCTTTGACAAAACGATGCCGATCTTTGCGGCGTCCGCCTTGCGCAGTGTCAGCGAATAGCCCCGCACGGTCAGCTCCAGCGGGTCGCCCATCGGCGCCGCTTTCACCACCGTCACCTGTGTGCCGGGGGTAAGCCCCATGTCCAGAATGTGGCGGCGCAGTGCCCGGTCGTCGCTTTCGACAAAGGTGATGGTGCCGCTGCTGCCGATTTGGAGATCACTCAGTGTCATGCTGTACCTCCCTGCGGTAGGATGCGTGTAACAAAAGCGGCGTCACAAAGCTGGTGATGAGGATGAGCGCCACCACAAACGGCATGATCGAGGAATGGATGACGCCGTATTCCACGCCCTTTTGCGCGGTGACAAGCGCCACCTCGGCACGCGCCATCATGCCCAGCCCCACGCGCGCGGCATCCTGCGGCTTATAACCGCAGGCAAGCGCCGCCGCGCCGCAGCCGAGAAATTTTCCCGCCATGCCCGCAAGGATGAACAGCGCACCGAACGCGAGAAAGCTGACGCTTATGTCGGAAAATTCGGTGGAGATGCCGATGTTGGCAAAAAAGATCGGCACAAACAGCATATAGCCCATGATGTCTGCTTTACGGTCGATATAATGGCTGTCCTTGTTGCCCGAAAGGATCAGCCCTACAATATATGCGCCGGTGATGTCGGCGATGCCAAACCATTTTTCGCTGGCATAGGCGATGATAAAGCAAAAGGCGATGCCCATGATGGGGACAAGCCGATGGTGCTCAAAGCGGCGGTCCAGTACCGTGAAGAATTTGGACGCCAAAAAGGCGACGATCGCGACGGCGACAAAATACAAAAGCGTGCGGATAACGACGACGGTCGGGCCCGCTGTGGCAGCGCCGTCACCTTTCAGTGCCAAAACAAACGACAGCACCACAATGCCGAGAATGTCGTCGATGATGGCGGCGGCAACGATGGTCGTGCCGACCTTGGAATCGAGCTTGCCCGCTTCCCTGAGAGTGGCGACGGTGACGCTCACCGAGGTGGCGGTGAGGATCGTGCCGTAAAACAGGTTTTGCAGCAGGGTCTCTTTTGTCAGCGCGCCGAAGCCGCCGTTACACAAGGTAGCGACGAGAAAGCCGAGCGCCATCGGCACGGCAACGCCTGCGACCGTGATGACGACGGCGGGGCCGCCGATGCTTTTGATCTTTTGGAGATCTGTCTCCAGACCGGCGGTGAACAGAATGAGGATGACGCCGATCTTCGCGAAAAACGCCAGCCCCTCCATGCCGGTCGCGGTGAGCACCGTCTGTCCCGGAATATAGCGGATAAGCCCCACCAGAATGCCCGACAGCAGCATGCCGATGACGGCGGGAAACCGAATTTTCTCGCAGCACTTCATCAGCACCTTTGACACCACCAGAATGATGGCAAGCGGCAACAGAATTTCATAGACTTCCAAGGAAAATGCCTCCTCAAAAAATTATAACGCAGACGCGATGATGCTTTCCACCGCCTGCCGCGCAAGCGAGACGGTCTGTTCGGCGTCGGTGTAGGCGCCGCTGCCGATGAGCATGGTCGTGCCGTAGACGATCGCCTGCAGCCGAAACTGTGTGACGGCGACGTCTCTTTCGAACACCTCTTTGCAGAGCGTGCCGATGTGCTCCAGCGAGCGCCCGATCTCCTGCCGCTGTGTGGCGGTGAGGGCTTGCTCGTTCATGGTGAGCACGGCGCGAAAATGCGGATTGACGATGCGAAAGCGGATGTTGGCGACGCAAAGCTCACACAAAAGCCGCTTTTTGTCGTCGCCGTAGATGTCGGTGAGCTGCTGCTCGAGCAGCGCCCACTGCCGGTTGACAAACCGCAGAATTTCCAGAAAAAAGGCGTCCTTATTCTTGAAGTGCTTATAGGGTGCGGCGCAGGACGCACCGCAGGACGACGCCACCCGCCGCAGCGAAAAATCCGCGGGACCGTGCACGGCGATCTCCTGCATGCCCGCAGCGATGAGCCGATCCCGCAAAAGGTCTCCCGAAAAGCCCTCTTCCAAAAAACATCCCTCTTTTCCGTAAACACTCCTCCCAGTGTACAGCAGAATGTCGAAAATTGCAAGTCACACTTGACGAATGTGAAAAAAGGTATATAATAGTATGTACAATGCGGTTAACACTGATAACCAAAGGATGTGGCATCATGGTACAGGAGAAAATGCTTGCCCTCGGGCGGCACCGCTCGGTCATTCGCGAAATTTTTGAATACGGCAATCGCCGCAAGGCGGAGATCGGCGCGGACAAGGTTTTCGATTTCAGTCTCGGCAACCCCAGCATCCCCGCGCCGCCTGCGGTGGCGAAAGAAGTGAAACGGTTGACGGACACGGTCGATCCCGCCGTTTTGCACGGGTATACCTCCGCACCCGGCGATCCGACGACGCGACGTGCGGTCGCGGACTATATCACCCGCACATTCGGGTTTCCCGCTGATGCCGCAAACATCTATATGACGGCGGGCGCTGCCGCCTCGCTGACGGTGACGCTGACGGCGCTTGTCGGCGCGGGCGACGAGGTGATCACGCTTTCGCCGTTTTTCCCGGAATATAAGGTCTTCATTGAGCGCACGGGCGCTGTGATGCGCCCCGTGATGTGTCGCGAGGGGGATTTCGGACTCGACATGACGGCGCTTGCCGCCGCCGTCAACGAAAAAACGGCGGCGATCATCGTCAACTCACCGAACAATCCCACCGGCGCGGTGCTGGATGAAGCGGATATCCTTGCCCTTGCCGACCTGCTGCGGGAAAAGGAAAAAGCGTTCGGACACCCGATCTATCTCATTGCGGACGAGCCGTATCGCGAGCTTGTCTATGACGGCGCAAAGGTGCCGTATATCCCGTCTCATTATGCGGACACGGTGGTGTGCTATTCGTTCAGTAAATCGCTGTCGCTGCCGGGCGAGCGCATCGGCTATGTGTTTGTGCCGTCGTGCGCGGCGGATGCGGGCGCGGTGTTTGACGCGGTGTGCGGCGCGGGACGGGCGCTCGGCTTTGTGTGTGCGCCGAGCCTTTTCCAGCGGGTGATCGCCGCCTGCATCGGGCAGACGGCGGACATCTCCGTTTATGACCGCAACCGCCGGCGGCTGTATGCGGCGCTGTGCGACATGGGCTTCACGGTCGTGCCGCCGCGCGGCGCGTTCTATCTTTTTGTGAAAGCACCGGGCGGCGATGCCGCTGCCTTTTGCGCGCTGGCAAAAAGCGAGGAGCTGCTTTTGGTGCCGAGCGATGATTTTCACTGCGCGGGCTATGTGCGCATTGCCTATTGCGTCACCCCGGAGCAGATCGAAAATGCCATCCCCGCTTTTCGGCGGCTGGCAAAAAAGTGTGATTTGAAGGAGAAAGCATGATGGAAAAAGACGCGCTGAAGCAGGCGAGAGAGACGATAAACCGCGTGGATGCCGAGATGGCGGCGCTGTTTGCCGAACGGATGCAGGCGGCATCGGCGATCGCCGATTATAAAAAGGCGCACGGGCTGCCGATTCTGGACGCCGAACGCGAAAAACAGGTGATAGCGGCGGGCAGCGAGCGGGTCGAGGACGACACGCTGCGGGCATATTATGTCGATTTTCTCAAAAACACGATGGCGGTGTCCCGTCGGTATCAGCAGCGGCTCACCGAGGGGATGCGCGTTGCCTACAGCGGCACGGTCGGGGCATTTGCCTATATCGCCGCCGACCGCCTGTTTCCCGACGCGAAAAAGTGCGCGTTCCCCGATTTCAAGAGCGCCTATGACGCGGCGGAAAGCGGGGACTGCGACGCAGCGGTGCTGCCGCTTGAAAACAGCTATGCCGGTGAGGTCGGGCAGGTCACCGATCTGCTTTTCTCCGGCTCCCTGTTCATCAACGGCACGGTGCAGCTGCCGGTGACGCACGATCTGTTGGCGGTGAAGGGTGCGACGCTTGCCGACATCAAAACGGTCGTGAGCCATCCGCAGGCGCTGTCCCAGTGCGATGCGTTCATCAAAGAGCATGGTCTAAAACAGGTGGTGTATGAAAACACGGCGCTTGCCGCGAAATTCGTCGCGGAAAAGGGCGACAAGAGCGTTGCCGCCATCGCAAGCAGCGACAGCGCCGCCTTGTATGACCTCTCCATTTTGGCACAGGGCGTCAACCGTTCGCAGATGAACACGACGCGCTTTGCGGTGCTGTCCCGCGCAGAGGAACGGCAGATCTCCACAAAGGCGGGTGCGCATTTTGTGCTGCTGTTCACGGTGCGCAACGAGGCAGGCTCGCTTGCCAGGGCGCTCAACATCATCGGCGCGCACGGGTTCAACATGCGCACGCTGCGCAGCCGCCCGATGAAGGAGCTTTTGTGGCAGTATTATTTCTATGTCGAAGCCGAGGGCAACATTCACGGCTATGAGGGTAAGTGCATGCTGGAGGAGCTGGCGGTCTGCTGTGACAAGGTGAAGGTCGCAGGCTCGTTTGTTTGAGGGGGTAAGGATATGGACATCGCGGTTTCGCTCCCGCAAAACGGCTATACGGTGACGGTGCGCCGCGGCGTGCTCGGTGAAGCGGGAAAATTGCTCGATCTTGACCGTCGGGTGCTGGTCGTGACCGACGACGGCGTGCCGCCGCAGTATGCACAGACAGTCGCCCGACAGTGCAAAGCGCCGACAGTCGTGACGCTCCCGCAGGGGGAGACGACGAAAAGCCTGCCCTATTATGCAAAGCTTTTGCACGCATTGCTTGAAAATCACTTCACCCGCACCGACTGCGTCGTCGCGGTCGGCGGCGGCGTCGTGGGCGACCTTGCGGGCTTTGCGGCGGCATCGTTTTTGCGCGGCGTGGATTTTTATAACATACCGACCACTGTTTTATCGCAGGTGGATTCGTCCATCGGCGGCAAGGTGGCGATCGATTTTGACGGTATCAAGAACTGTGTCGGTGCTTTTTATCAGCCGCGCGCGGTGCTGGTCGATCCTGAGGTCCTCGAAACGCTCCCGCCGCGACAGGTGGCAAACGGGCTTGCCGAGGCGGTGAAGATGGCGCTGACGTTCGATGCGTCGCTTTTTGCGCTTTTTGAAACGGAAGATCCGACGGCGCACCTCGAAGAGATCATTGCCCGTTCCTTGCAAATCAAGGCAAATGTTGTGATGCAGGACGAAAAGGAGAGCGGGCTGCGGCGGGTGCTCAATTTCGGGCACACCGTCGGGCACGGCATCGAGACAGCGGGGCTGCAGCAGCTGTATCACGGTGAATGTGTGGCGCTCGGCATGCTGCCGATGTGCAGCGAAGCGGTGCGGGCGCGGCTGCTGCCGGTGCTTGAAAAGCTGGGGCTGCCCACCACCTGCCATGTGTCGGCGGACGCGGCGTGGGCGGCGCTCACGCACGACAAAAAGCTGTCGGGCGACACGCTGACGGCGATCTTCTGCGAAACGGTCGGCAGCTTTGAGATGCGGAAAATGCCGCTTTTGGCACTGAAAGAGACCGTTTACGGTCTGTTGGAGGGATGAGCATGAAAAACACCTTCGGAAACGCGCTCACCGTCACCCTTTTCGGGGAGAGCCACGGGGCGTATATCGGCGCGACGCTGGACGGGCTGGCGCCGGGGATGTCGGTGGATGCGGACAACATCCGCCGCATGCTGTTTTTGCGCGCGCCGCGCGGCAACATTTCCACGGCGCGCCACGAAGCCGACGAGGTGCAGATCGTCAGCGGGGTCGTTGACGGGGTCACGACCGGCACGCCGCTGACGTTGCTCATTCAAAACGGCGACACGAAAAGCGGCGACTATGCCGCGATGAAAACGGTGATGCGTCCCTCTCATGCGGACTATCCTGCTCAGTGCAAATATCACGGGTTTCAGGACACGCGCGGCGGCGGGCATTTCTCCGGCCGCATCACGGCGGCGCTCGTCGCGGCGGGCGCCATCTGTCACGCAGCGCTGCAGAAAAAGGGCATTTTGGTCGGCACGCACCTTTCCCGCTGTGCCGGTGTGAGCGATCGCGCATTCGGCGATCTCGAAGCCGACATTGAAACGCTTGCCGAAAAGCCGTTCCCCGCACTTTGTGACAAAGCGGGCGAAAGCATGCAACAGGCGATCGCGGCGGCGGGTGCCGACGGCGACAGTGTCGGCGGCGTGCTCGAAACGGCGGTCATCGGACTGCCTGCGGGCGTCGGCGAGCCGTGGTTCGACACGGTGGAGGGCGTTCTTGCACACATTCTGTTTTCCGTCCCCGCCGTCAAGGGTGTGGAATTCGGCGACGGGTTTGCCCTTGCCGACAAGCGCGGCAGCGAAGCAAACGACGCCATGCGCTATGAAAACGGCGTTGTGACCGCAAAGACCAACCACGGCGGCGGCATCGGCGGCGGCATCACAAGCGGCATGCCGCTTCTCTTCCGCTGTGCCGTGAAGCCGACGCCGTCCATTGCCAAAGAGCAGGAAACGGTGGACATCGAAAAGAAAGAAAACGCAACCTTTGCCGTCAAGGGGCGGCACGATCCCGCCGTTGTGCACCGTGCGCGCGCGGTGGTGGATGCCGTGACGGCGATCGCGCTGTGCGATCTGCTGACGGTGCGTTTCGGCACGGACTTTTTGGCAGATAAGGGGGAAGCGTGATGCAATACGGTTGTATCGGAGAGCACCTCTCCCACAGCTTTTCAAAGGAAATTCATGCGGCGCTTGCCGATTATGACTATATTCTGAAGGAGATTCCGCAGGACGCGCTTTGTGATTTCATGACGGCGCACGATTTTCGCGGCATCAACGTCACCATTCCGTATAAGCAGGCGGTCATTCCGTTTCTTGCGGAGATACAGGATGCGGCAAAAGCCATCGGTGCCGTCAACACGATCGTCAACCGCGACGGGCGGCTTTGCGGCTATAACACCGATTTCGGCGGCATGGAAGCGCTCATTCATCGCAGCGGCATCGTGATGCGCGGCGCAAAGGTGCTGGTGCTCGGCACGGGCGGCACGTCCAAGACCGCGATGGCGGTGGCAGCGCACATGGGCGCTGCCGCCGTGTACACCGTGAGCCGCAGCGGCAAAAACGGGGCGCTGACCTATGAACAGGCGCTTTCTGCGCATGCGGACGCGGATGTGCTCATAAACGCTACCCCTTGCGGTATGTTCGGCAATTCCGCCGGGGATATGCCGATCGACCCCAAAGCCTTTCAAAAGCTGTCGGGCGTCGTAGATGCGATCTACCATCCGCTGCGCACGCCCCTTGTACTGCAGGCGCGCAGGGCGGGGGCGACCGCCGTCGGCGGACTGTATATGCTGGTGATGCAGGCGGTCTTGGCAAGTGAGATCTTCACGGGACGCCGCTATTCCCGCGAGACGGTCGAAGCGGTCTATCGCAAGATCCGCCTGCAAAAGGAAAACATCGTCCTCACCGGCATGCCCGCAAGCGGCAAGACCACGGTCGGCAGATTGCTTGCCGAAAAGCTCGGCAGACCGTTCATCGACACCGACGCAGAGATCGTCAAAGCGGCGGGAGTCGACATCCCCACCATTTTCAAAGAGCGGGGCGAGGCGGCATTTCGCGACCTGGAGACCGCGGTCATCAAAAAAGCGGGCGCCGAAACGGGCGTTGTCATCGCCACGGGCGGCGGCGCGGTGCTGCGGGAGGAAAACGTGGACGCGCTGCGGCAAAACGGACAGCTCGTTTTCCTCAACCGTCCGCTCGAACAGCTTGTCCCCACCGACGACCGCCCGCTGGCGGCGTCAAAGGAAGCCATTTTCAAGCGCTATTCCGAGCGCTTTCCGACCTATATCCTGACGGCGGACATCGCCGTTCCCGCGGGGGACACCCCCGCAGAGGTCGCCGCGCTGGCGGAAAGGAGATTTTGTGATGCAGATCTTAGTGATTAACGGACCGAACCTCAACATGCTCGGCGTGCGTGAGCCTGCGATCTACGGCAGCGGCAGCTATGCCGCCCTGTGCGAGAAGATTGAGAACCACTGCCGCGAAAAGGGCGTCGGGGTCAGCTTTTTCCAGTCCAACCACGAGGGCGATCTCGTCGATCGGATCCAGGCGGCATACAACGACGGCACAGACGGCATCGTCATCAACCCCGCCGCCTATACCCACACGAGCGTGGCGCTTTTGGACGCAGTGAAGGCGGTCGGGCTGCCGACGGTGGAGGTGCACATTTCCGCCGTGGAGCAGCGCGAGGATTTCCGACAGGTAAGCTATATCCGCGCCGCCTGCATCAAGACCATCACGGGGCACGGCTTTGACGGCTATCTGGAAGCGGTCGACGCCCTGTGTGCCCTCGAAGGCGGTGCTGCCACATGACCGTGCATATCGGGAAAGGCGCTGCCGTCGGCACGGTTGCCGCGCCGCCGTCCAAAAGCATGGCGCACAGAATGCTCATCTGCGCGGGACTTGCCGCGGGGGAAAGCAAAATTTCCGGCATTTCCGACAGCGAGGACATCGCGGCGACGATCGACTGCCTGCGGGCGCTCGGCGTGGACATTGCCGTTTGCGGCGATGTCGCGACGGTGCGCGGCATCGACCTTGAAAACGCCGCGCCGACAGCGCCCCTGCGTTGTCGCGAAAGCGGCAGCACGCTGCGCTTTTTGGTGCCGCCCGCGCTGCTTTGCAGAAAAGAAGTGCACTTTGTCGGGAGCAGGACACTGCTCTCCCGTCCGCTGTCGGTGTATGAAACGCTGTGCGCGGAGCGGGGCATGACCTTTTTGCAGGATGAGAACGGGCTGACCGTTTGCGGAAAGCTGACGGCGGGAGAATTTCGCGTGCCGGGCAACATCAGCAGCCAGTTCATCAGCGGGCTTTTGTTCACGCTGCCGCTGCTTGCCGGCGACAGCATCATCCGCATCACGTCGCCCGTCGAAAGTCGGTCGTATATCGACCTCACCGTGGCGGCGCTTGCCGCGTTCGGCGTCACGGTGCAGTGGACGGACGAGCGCACCATCACGGTCGCGGGCGGTCAGCATTACCGTGCGCACGACGCGGCGGTGGAGGGGGACTATTCCGGCGCGGCGTTTTTTGAGGCGCTCAACGTGCTGGGCGGTCGGGTGACGGTCACGGGGCTGTCTGCGGACAGCCTGCAGGGCGACCGCGTGTATGCCCGCCATTTTGAAAGTCTCAAAAAGGGGACGCCCGCCATCCATTTGGCGGATTGCCCCGATCTCGGTCCCGTGCTGTTTGCCGTTGCTGCTGCGAAATTCGGCGGCGTGTTCACCGGCACAAGACGGTTGAAGATCAAGGAAAGCGACCGCGCCGCTGCGATGGCAGAGGAGCTGCAAAAATGCGGCGTGGCGGTCACGGTCTATGAGGATTCGGTGGTGGTGTTTCCAAAG
>URNF01000023.1 GCA_900549155.1 uncultured Oscillospiraceae bacterium
ATGCCCGCCGTAAAGCGAGATCATGTCATATTTCCCCTCGGAAAGATCAAGACTGGCGGACAGCGCGCGGGTGATATACAAAGGCTTTCCCGTCGCGTTCACAATGCGGGAATTGCGCACGATGATGTCGATGTCCGCAAACACCACATAGCGCAGAATGACGGTCAGTCCCGTGAAGGTGTCCTTGAGCGTCACTTCAAGCGTCTCGTCACCGTCGGAAAGTCCGGGGAGACCGTCCGGTTCTTTGCTGCCCTTTTCGATCGTGTGGCTCTGATATACGAGATCCAAAAGGCGGCTGCCGTTTTCAAACTCCACGCCGATCGCCGGCTCGCGGAAATCGCCGCCGCCGTAGGACGGATATTCGGTGGGAATGACATCCAGTGCGTGACTGCCGTCGGGCGCCCCGTCATAGTTCGGGGTGAAGCCGGACGCGCCCGGCTGCCAAAGCTGCGACAGATCGGCGTTTTTCACCTTTTTGCCGTAATAATGGCTGAAGAGATAGCCGTGGTCGAAAACGCCGAACGACATGGTGGTGTTGGCGGTCTGCAGCGTGAACAGCTGCTTTTCCGCATTGTATGTAATGGGCAAGCAAAACACTCCTTTTTCTCGGCAATGCCGATTTTAGTTCAGTATACTGAATAAATGCCGAAATGTCCATACACCGCCGTCAAAAGAAACATTTTTCCGTACGGTGCAACATTTTTGCCATATCAGGCTGTCGGCACCAGCACCAGCGCCTGCCGTCCCAGCTCCTCATAGCGTTTCTCCGAAATGCTGCGGGAGTACTTGACGTGCGCGCCGCGATAGGGGTCGGAAAAATAATAGTGCGTGCTGCTGTAGCCGATGAGCACAAGGCAGTGCTCGTTGGCGGGGAAATAATAGGTCGAGCCGTCCTCCAGCGTCCACGAGGCGGATTTATAGGTCGCCAGCATACCGATGCTCGCCCACACGATACAGGGCGTGCCCTTGTCGATATACTCCTTGCACAGCATCGGCAGGGTGTAGCCCGTTTTGTCTTCCACGGTCAGGTTGCTGCCGATGATCTTATTTATCGCGTTTTTGATGACCGGCGCCATGCACCCGTAGGAAGCGGTGGTGCGCGGCGAGCCGACAAACACCTTGTAGGGATCGGGGCCGTAGCGCTTGCCGTTTTCGTTATAGAATTTGCTGCTCTTGTCGAGATACTTGTCCACGAAATCGGCAACCGAAATGTCCACGCCCGCATATTTCAGCGCAATCACCGCGCTGACGCTTTCACAGCCGGTGGGGAAGGTGGGACGCTGGGCGATGATCGGCACATCCGACAGCACCTTTTGTCCGCTGAGCTGCACGGGGACAGTCGCGTGCACGGTGGTTGTTGCCCGCTTGACGGTCGTTCTGACGGTGGTCGTGCCGCCCGCCGTCGTTTTTGCCTTTGTTGTCGTCGGCTTTGCGGTCGCGGTCGTTGCCGGTGCAGTCGAGGTGGTGACAGGCGTTCCCTCGGGCTGCAGCAGGAAAATTTCCGGCGTCTCGCCATAGCTTTCCGCAGTGGCAAGCGCGATGATGCCGCTGTCGGTCAGGGTGGCGGCAAGCACCTTGTTTCGGAAGCTGTAGGAGAAATGCGAGCCGTTATAGTCATAGGCGGTGACGAACGTGTCCTCTTCCTCCGTGACGGTGACAAGGCGTTTTTCGGAAAATGCCGCAAGGATTTCCTCGCTGCTCTGCAGCCGCACGGTGCCGCATTTTTTGCCGTCGATGGTGTAGACTGTGCAGGTCTTGCCGCTTCGGGTGACATAGGCATCCGGCGTCAGCTCGCACACCGTGCCGGGCAACGCGGTCTCCTTGCAGTCCCCCGCTGCGGCATCGACGGTGAGCAGCGTTTTGTTCCCCTTGAGGAGATAGAAACAGCTGCCCCGCGTGTCGCAAAGGCGCAGTTTGCTGTCAAAGGAGAGGGAATACACGACCGTGTCGGTTCTCACGTCGCTGACACAGATCTTGGCGGCGTCGATGTCGTTGAAAAGGAGATAGTTTTCGTCCTCGCTGATGATCAGCTCGCCGAGCTGCGCGTCCGTGGGAACCTTCACCGTTTTGCGCAGGGTGGCGTCGTCGGCATAAAGATCGATCGCCCTGTCGGAGAGCTTGCCGACGAAAAAGCCGTTTGCGGTCAGCCCCGTGGTGAAATCTCCGGTGCCGCATGCGATGCGGGAAAGATTTCTGCCGTCGGTGACGGAGTGGACGGCGGTGAAGAGGGTATAGGTGTCCCGGCTGGATATAGTCCACCTTCAGCACGTCGCCGCGCGCGGTGAGCATGGCTGTGTCCGCCTGCAGATTGCCGCTGGCAGCAATCTCGGTCAGCACCGTTTCACCGGCAGCGTTGGGGTCTTGCGGGAACAGCCGCCGTTTGATCGCGTCGCGATAGTGACAGGCAAAGCCGCCAAGCAGCAACAGCAGCACAATGAACAGAATAAAGCCGCGCCGCAGATGCAGACGCTTTCGCTTTTTTCTGTGCTTTGCCATCGGCGACACCACCCATTATACATAATGATAGTATGTACATTATAGCATTATAGCCGTTGTCACCCGTGCCGTCAAGCCTTTTGCGCTTGCAAGGCGGGCGGATTTGTGGTATCGTAGAGGGGAAAAGGAGTGCCGACATGGAAAAGATCAACTATCAACAGCAGACCGACCGCATCATAGCAGCGCTCACGGAAAAGGGGCAGCGGGAGCGCCTGCTTTTGCACGCCTGCTGCGGGCCGTGCGCGTCGTATGTGCTGGAATATCTCAGTCAGTATTTTGACATCACGGTGTTTTTCTGTAACCCGAACATCACCGACCGCGCGGAATATGAAAAGCGCCTTGCAACACTGCGTAAGCTCTGCGCCGCCGCGCCGTTTTGCCGCGGGGTGGAAATTGTGGACGACACGCTGACGGCGGAGGACTTTTTCGCGGCGGCAAAGGGGCTGGAGAACGAACCGGAGGGCGGCGCGCGCTGTACAAAATGCTTTTTGCAGCGCATCGAGCGCACCGCCGTTTTTGCGAAGGAAAACGGGTTTGACCGTTTTGCGACGACGCTGACCGTCAGCCCGCACAAAAATGCCGATCTCATCAACCGCATCGGCATCGCCGCGTCGGAAAAATGCGGCGTCGCCTATCTCCCGTCCGACTTCAAAAAGCGCGGCGGCTATCAGCGCTCCATCGTCCTGTCCCGCGAATATGACCTCTATCGCCAACACTTCTGCGGCTGTGTGTATTCGATGGGGGAATGAAAGCACGGCGTCTCCGTATACGAAGACGCCGTGTTTTTTGACATCACAGGCGGGTGAGCTGATAGATGAGGTAGCCGCGCTCGTCCGCTATACGCACAATTTCCCGAAAACGCTTTATGTCGTATACATCATAGTCGGCAATATCCGAAAATGCGCGATCGTCCATCTCCGAAAGTGCACCGATCAGATTCTTGCGGTAGGATTTTTTCATCAGCTTGTTGTCATTTCTGACAATCAGATAGGCGTCATTGGATGTTCGCTCATTGTCTGTGTTGCACATGATGGGCATCCCCTTTCGCAGTCAAATTGTTTTTGTGAAGATTCTGCCGTGATACCAAATGGCATATGCAGCAAAAGCCTTCGGATCACTTGTCGTGCTCAGCGGAATATCTGTGGCTCCCATTTTCCAACCGTTGGGATCGCCCAAATGGATGCGCTTAATGTGACAGTTGCCGGTTGACGAAGAAGAGAAGGCTTGTCGCTTGATGATTGTGACGGTTTCGGGAATATAGATTTCTTCGAGGGTTACGGAATAGAAAGAATAAGAATGAGGCTCATAAACGGACTCTGTTCCCACTTTCGGGCGATTTTGAATTATTCCCAGCTGGGTTACCGGCAATCCGTTGTACTCTGCGGGAATGTGGATCGAGACGATCTCATTGGCATACAGCGGGTTCAAACCAACGGCATAGCCGGTGATGGTGTAGGTCTTTTCGCCTGCTTCATTAGTACTGTTTTCGAATATCGGATCATAAATCAAATACTCCTTTTCCGGTTGCACGGTGATGTTGCCGAGGTCATCCTGTGTTCCGTCAGTGTAGGAGAGGATCAGATTGCCGTCCACAATTTCTGCTTTTTCTATTCCGCGACCGGCAGCACCAGTATCGCCTTTTTCGCCCTGTGCTCCGGCAGCACCGGACGCACCGGTTGCGGGAACGCCGGTGGAAGTCCATATCAACCCGCCATCGGTGGAGATTTCCCACTCGCCGGATGTAGAACCGATCCGCACCTTGGGAGCAATGCCTGCATCACCCTTTTCCCCCTTGATGTTGCCGATGAAGACGGGGGTGGGGTTGTCGGAATAGGTGATATACAGATCGCCGTCGGTGACGGACACGGAGCGGATGCCGACGCCGGTTTCACCCTTCTCACCGCGGACGGAAAGTGCCTCCGACTGTGTGCCGTCGGTGTAGTGGAAGATGAGACAGCCGTCGGCGTTCAGCTCCACGCGGCGCACGCCGTTGCCGCTATCCCCTTTTTCACCCTTTTCCCCCATGAGCGAGCGCTCCAAAACGATCGGGTCGCCCTCGTCCAAAAGAATGACGAGCTTGTTCTCTCCGTTGAGCGTGACACCGGTCACACTGATGCCCCGGTCACCTTTCTCGCCTTTATCGCCCTTGTCACCCTTTTCGCCTTGCGCACCGGCAGCGCCGGTCGCACCTGTTGCACCGGCGTCGCCCTTGTCACCCTTTTCGCCTTGCGCACCGGCAGCACCGGTGTCACCCTTATCACCTTTGTCACCTTTTTCTCCCTGTGCACCGGGTGCTCCGGTGTCGCCTTTGGGACCGGTTGCGTTGACGCCGGTGGAAGCCCAGGTCAATCCGTTGTCGGTGGAAATTTCCCATTGACCGGTCAACGGGTTTATTTGCAGCTTAGGCGAAATACCGTCAGCGCCGGTATCACCCTTATCACCCTTGTCACCTTTGTCACCTTTTTCGCCTTGCGCTCCTGTTGCGCCGGTGTTGCCCTTATCGCCCTTGTCACCTTTTTCGCCTTGTTCACCTGTCGCACCGGTGTCGCCTTTGGGGCCGACCGCGTTGACGCCGGTGGTGACCCAGTTTTCACCGTTGTCAGTGGAGATCTCCCACATCTTGGTGGCAGCGTTGATGCGAATTTGCGGCGTGATGCCGTCTTTGCCGTCCTTTCCGCATACATTTTCAAAGGTGAACACGCTGTCATCTGTCAGCGTGACGGTCATACTGCCGTCAACAAGCACAATGCTGCGGATGCCGACGCCAGCAGCACCGGTGTCACCCTTATCACCTTTATTGCCTTTTTCACCCTGCGCACCGGCAGCGCCGGTCGCACCGGTATCGCCCTTGTCGCCCTTTTCGCCTTGCGCACCGGTCACACCGGCATCGCCTTTATCGCCCTTGTCGCCCTTGTCGCCCTTTTCGCCTTGCGCACCGGCAGCGCCGGTCGCACCGGTGTCACCTTTATCGCCTTTATCGCCCTTGTCGCCTTTTTCGCCTTGCGCACCGGTCGCACCGGCATCGCCTTTATCTCCCTTGTCGCCTTTTTCACCCTGCGCGCCGGCAGCGCCGGTCGCACCTGTCGCACCGGTGGCACCGGTGGCGCCGGTCACTTTGCCGAGATTTACCGAACGGTCATCGGTGAAATGCAGGAGCAGTTCACCGGCAGCGTTGATATTCACGCCGGAAATGCTGACACCGTCCTTACCGTCTCTGCCGTCCTTGCCATCCTTGCCGTTTTCGCCCACGGCATTGCCGAGGTTCAGCGTCGTGCCGTCCGAAAGCGTCAGAATCATCTGGCCTTTTTGATTGAAGTTTGCCGTTTTTACGCTGACCGGATCGCTTTTTGCCAGCTTCGACAGCTGCTTTGACCATTCCGATTCGGTACCCGTATAACCCGCCTGCACCGCCAGTGCATAGGCGGATTTGCCGTGCAGCGAGTCAAGCCATTCCTGCACCGTTCCGGAATAGCCGTTTTGTACCGCCAATTCATAAGCGGAAAGCCCGTTTTTCACTGTGCCCGAAGCGGTGATGCTGCCGCGCCGTTGTACCAGCAGCGCTGTCCCCGCGGACACCGCGACCGTCAACAGGAGCGCAAGCAGTCCGCACAGCACTTTCTTTACCGTCAACCGTTCTTTCATTATGTTCTCTCCTCTCACAAATAGGAACTATTCTTCTTATAAGTATACGGGAATAGCTCCTGTTTGTCAAGCTAAAATGGGAAGTATAATTCCTGTATATGGTATGTAGGAGGAAGCATAATGCTGATTTTTGACCGGCGGGAGATAGGAAACCGTTTGCTTTTCGAACGCAAACGGTTGGGCTTGACACAAAGCGAGGTTGCTGAGCGGGCAGGACTTTCGGATCGCACCTATGCCGACATCGAGCGGGGGAGCGTCAACATGCGCGTGGAGACGGCGCTGCGCATCTGCAAGGCGCTCGGTGTTATGCCGAATGATGTTTTTACGAAGGAAGATACAGACGCCGTTGCGCGGGCGGAGACACTGATGCAGCAGCTCACGCTGTGCTCCTCAAAGGAGCAGACGACGGCACTGCAGCTTTTGCAGGTGTACCTACAGTCGGTGCATGAGAATATGCCGTAATGGTGAGGGCAACAAAGTCGCCGGTTAGTTAAAAAACGATTGCGACCTGATTGCTTTGTCTATTGTCTTTTTATGTCGGAGATGATATACTGTGCATGAAATGAGGTGAGGATGTGAAAATTCTGGTTCTCAGCTGCGGGACGGGGCAGGGGCACAACAGTGCTGCTGCCGCCGTCAGAGAGGCGTTTTTGCGGCACGGGCACGACTGTGTGATTGCCGACCCGCTGCAATTCGGCAGAAAACACACCGCGGGTGTGGTGGCGGCGACCTATAACGGCATCATCAAAAATGCGCCGGGAGCATTCGGCGCGATCTATAAGGCGGGCGATCTGTACAGCGCGACGGGGCTGACCTCGCCGGTGTATTTTGCCAACACGCTGTATGCGAAGCATCTGCGCGACTATATTGCGGAAAACGGGTTTTCCGCAGTCGTGTGCACGCATCTTTTCGCCATGGAAGCGCTCACGGCGCTGAAAAAGCGGCGCGCCGATTTTGCGGTGCCCTGCTATGGGGTGCTGACCGACTACACCTGCATCCCGTTTTTGGCAGAAACGCACCTTACGGGGTATTTCATCCCGAGCGAGGAATTGCGCGCGGAGCTTGCGGGACGGGGCATGGAAAAGGAGTTGCTTTTCGGCACGGGCATCCCCGTGGCGCACCGCTTTGAAGAGCCGATGGAGAAAACGGCGGCAAGAGAAGCGCTCATGTTGCCGCAGGATGTGCCGACGGTGCTTGTCATGAGCGGCGGCGTCGGCTGCGGGCATCTTGACGCGCTGTGCCGCGCGCTGACCGAGCGGGCAACCCGCCCGTTTGTCGCCTGCATTTTGACCGGCAGAAATGAAAAGCTGAAAGCGGAGCTTGACGCGGCGTTCTGCGACAACGACTGTGTGCGCACCGTGGCGTTCACCGACAAGGCGAATGTGTATATGCGGGCGGCGGACGTGATGATCACGAAGCCCGGCGGGCTTACCAGCACCGAGGCGGCGGTCGCGAACGTGCCGCTGGTGCATCTTTTGGCGTTTTCCGGCTGTGAGACAAAGAATGCTGCATTTTTTGCCGCACACGGCATGGCGGAGAAGGCGGACGATGTAGAAACGGCAGCGGACAAGGCGTGGGAGCTGATCGAGAACAAAGACAGTGCCGCCGACATGTGCGCCATGCAGCGGCGGTTCATCCCCGCAGGCGCGGCGGATCGCATCGTCGCTTTGGTGACGGAGGCGGGCGCATGAGAGAGCTTTGCTCGTGGTTTTTGTTCATTGTCGGCGGTTTTCTGTCGGGGAGCGTGATGTTCAGCGCTCTGCTGCCGCGCCGTCTTTTGGGACGGGATGTGCCCGCCGAGAGCGACGACAAAAACCCTGGAGCTGGCAATGTGTTCACCCACTGCGGCGTGCCGATGGGGATGCTGTGCCTTTTCATGGATATGGCAAAGGGGTTTGTGCCGGTGTTTTTGGCGGCGCGGTTCACGGACACGGAAAATGTGCTGTTCTCGCTCGTGATTGCCGCGCCCGTGTTGGGACACGCGCTGGCGCCTTTGTATCACTTCCACGGCGGCAAATGCATCGCCACCGCGTTCGGCGCGCTTTTGGGACTGCTGCCGCACAGCAAGGTCGTGTTTTTGCTGGCGGGGCTGTATATTTTCTTTTCCGTGTTTGTGAAGATCCGCCCGCATCGGCGGCGCAGCATTTTGGCGTTTGCACTGTTCGGCGCGGCGGCGGTCGTGCATTTTCTGTGGGTGGGCAGTCCGTCGTATGCGGTCGGCTGCGCGTTCATTGCACTGATCGCCGTTTTGCGGCACACGCCGCGCTTTTGCGTTGCCGAGGTGCAGACGGCGTTTGAAAACGAGGAGGGAACATTGTGAAAAAAGTACAGGGCGTTTTGTGGGGCTTGGTTCTGGTGGCAGTGGGTGTTTTGCTGCTTTTGAACACGCTCGACGTTTTGGCGTTTGACATTTTCTTCAAGGGCTGGTGGACGCTGTTCATCATCGTGCCGTGCACGATCGCGCTCATCACCGAAAAAGAACGGCTCGGCAGCCTTATCGGGCTGTGTGTCGGCGTGTTTCTGCTTTTGTGCAGTCGCGGCGTTTTGGCATATGCGCTGCTTTGGAAGCTGCTTTTGCCGATCATCGTCGTTCTGATCGGCTTGCGCATCGTTTGCGGCACACTGTTCGGACGGAAAAAGGCGGATGTTGCAAACATCCCGCCCGTGTCCCCCGCAGCGAAAAACACGACGGCGGTCTTTAACGGGGCGCGGGTGTCGTTTGCAGGCGAGACGTTTGACGGCGCTGCGCTGCGCGCGGTGTTCGGTGGCATCGAATGTGATCTGCGGGATGCCGTTATCGACAAGGACTGCGTCATTGACGCAACGGCGGTGTTCGGCGGCATTGAACTGTATGTGCCGCAGGGCGTGAACGTGCAGGTCACCTCGACGGCGGTCTGCGGCGGTGTGTCCGACCACACAAAGCAGGAGACGGGTGCGCACACGCTGTATCTGCGCGCTACCTGCGTGTTCGGCGGTATTGATGTGAAGTGAGAGGAGCACTTTTATGCTGAGAATTGAACATCTGACAAAGGTATACGGCGAAAAACGGGCGGTGGACGATCTGAGCCTGCACATTCAGCCGGGCGAGATCTATGGCTTTATCGGTCAC
Organism: uncultured Oscillospiraceae bacterium; assembly: GCA_900549155.1. Classification (GTDB taxonomy): domain Bacteria; phylum Bacillota; class Clostridia; order Oscillospirales; family Acutalibacteraceae; genus URNF01. The sequence continues at coordinate 9,248 of URNF01000023.1, forward strand.
AACGGCGCGGGAAAAACGACCACGCTGAAGGCGGTCGCGGGGATCCTGCGTTTTGACGCGGGGGAGATTTACATAAACGGGAGATCCGTCAAGGACGCGCCGCTTGACTGCAAGCGGGAGATCGCGTATATCCCCGACAATCCCGATCTGTATGAGTTCATGAGCGGGATCAAATATCTGAATTTCATCGCCGACATTTTCGGTGTCGGCGCGGATGAACGCGCGGCGCGCATCGCGGACTATGCCGCACGGTTTGAGCTGACCGACGCGCTGGCGCAGCCGATCGCCGCCTACTCCCACGGCATGAAGCAAAAGCTTGCCATCATCGCCGCATGGCTGCACGCACCGCGTCTCATCATCATGGATGAGCCGTTTGTCGGGCTTGATCCGAAAGCGGCGCACCTTTTGAAGGGCATGATGCGCGAGGTGTGCGACAACGGCGGCGCGATCTTCTTCTCGACACACGTGCTGGAGGTGGCGGAAAAACTGTGCGATAAGGTCGCCATCATCAAAGAGGGCAAGCTCATTCGCTTTGGCACGATGGATGAGGTGAAGGGCGACGCGTCGCTGGAACAGGTCTTTTTGGAACTGGAGGGGGACGCATGCTGAAGGTTCTGCTGAAAAAGCAGTTGTCTGAAATTTTTCGCAGCTATTTCTATGACCAAAAGAAAAACAAGGCACGCTCAAAGGGCGCAGTCGTCGCCTATATGGTGCTGTTCGTGTTGCTGCTTGTCGGTGTGCTCGGCAGTATGTTCACGGCGCTGTCGCTCATCCTCTGCGGCCCTATGGTGGCGGTGGGGATGGACTGGTTCTATTTTGCACTGATGGGGCTGCTGGCGGTGCTGCTCGGTGCGTTCGGCAGCGTGTTCAATACCTATGCGGGGCTGTATCTCGGCAAGGACAACGACCTTTTGCTGTCCATGCCCATCCCCGTGCGCACCATCATCGCGGCGCGGCTGCTCGGCGTGTATCTCATGGGACTGATGTATGCGGGTGCGGTGCTGCTGCCCGCCATCATCGTGTATCTCATCGTTTCGCCGTTTTCGGTCGGAAAGCTTTTCGGCGGCGTGCTGTTTTTCGTGCTCATTTCGCTGTTTGTGCTGACGCTTTCCTGCGCGCTGGGGTTTGTGGTGGCAAAGGTGAGCTTGAAGCTCAAAAACAAGAGCTTCATCACGGTGATCCTGTCGCTGCTGTTTTTCGGCGTATACTATTTTGTGTGCTATAAATCGCAGGAAATTCTGGCGATCTTTCTCCAAAACGTCACGGCATACGGCGAAAGGATCAAGGGCGCTGTGTACCCGCTGTATATCTTCGGTGCGGCTGCGACGGGCGATCCCTTGCCGCTTTTGCTGTTTGCGGCGGTCGTGCTGCTTCTTTTCTATCTCGTGTGGCGGCTTTTGTCCCACAGCTTCATCGGCATCGCGACCGCGTCCGGCGCGACGGCGAAAAAGACCTATAAAGCGGTGCGCACCGCGCGCAAAAGCGCCGATGCGGCGCTGCTGCGCAAGGAGTTTGCGCGTTTCACCGCAAGCCCGAACTATATGTTAAACTGCGGCATGGGTATTCTGATGCTGCCGATCCTGGGTATTTTGCTGCTCGTGAAGGGCGATCTTTTTGTCGCCGTGATGAACGAGCTGTTTGAAAACTTCCCCGGGGCGACGGCGGTGCTGCTGTGTGCGGCGATAGGGCTTGCCTCGACCATGAACGACATGGCGGCGCCCTCGGTGTCGCTTGAGGGGAAAAGCCTGTGGCTGCTGCAGTCGACACCTGTGACGCCGTGGCAGGTGCTGCGGGCAAAGCTCTCGATGCATCTCATTCTGACGCTTGTGCCGATGCTGTTCTGCTTTGTCTGCACGCTGTTTGTCTATCCGTATACGGTGGGGGAAGCGGTGAGCGCGGTGCTGCTGCTGTTGTCGTTTGCGGTGCTGTCGGCGCTGTTCGGGCTTTTCCTGGGGCTGAAAATGGTGAACCTCAACTGGACCAGCGAGATTACCCCCATCAAGCAGAGCGCGCCGGTGGCGCTGGCGCTGTTCGGCGGCTGGGGCTATGCGCTGGTGAGCGGCGGGCTTTTCTTCCTTTTCGGACGCACCCTCGGTGCGGTCGGCTATATGCTGTGCGTCTTTGCGGTGACGGCGGTGCTGTGTGCGCTGCTGGTGGCATGGATGCGGAAAAAGGGCACGGAGATCTTTGCCGCGCTGTAAGATACGTTGACACGAAAAAACGGAGTTGCATGCGCAACTCCGTTTTTTGTATGGATGGGATTTACCGCGCGCGGTCGGCAATTTCCTTGCCGATCTTCGAAAGGAAGTCGGCAAGCGGCATCGAGCCGAGGTCGCCGTCCTTGCGGGAGCGCACGGAGACTGTGCCGCTTTCGGCTTCCTTGTCGCCGATGACCAGCATATACGGCACTTTTTGCACCTGCGCTTCGCGGATCTTATAGCCGATCTTTTCGCTGCGCTCGTCCATTTCGGCGCGCAGTCCCGCGTCTTTGAGTGCCTTTGTGATCTCCGCCGCCTTGTCCATCAGTCGCTCGGAAATCGGCAGCACCCGCACCTGCTCCGGAGCCATCCAGGTCGGCAGCGCACCGGCATAGGTTTCGAGCAGATAGGCAAGCGTGCGCTCATAGCAGCCGAGGGAAGTGCGGTGGATGATATAGGGCAGCTTTTTCTGTCCGTCGGTGTCGGTATAGTACATACCGAACCGCTCGGCAAGCAGCATGTCGATCTGAATGGTGACGAGCGTGTCTTCCTTGCCGTAGACATTCTTATACTGCACGTCGAGCTTCGGACCGTAGAACGCCGCTTCGTCGATACCGATGCTGTATTCCACGTCGAGATCTTTCAAGATGCGCTCCATGGTGCTCTGTGCGTGCTCCCACTGCTCCGCCGTGCCCTCATATTTATTCTTCGGGTTTGCGGGATCCCACTGGGAGAAACGGAAGGTGCACTTGTCGAGCAGACCGACCGTGCCGAGGAAGTATTTGGCAAGCTCAAGGCAGCCCTTGAATTCTTCTTCGAGCTGATCGGGGCGCAGCACAAGGTGTCCCTCGGAAATGGTGAACTGACGCACACGGATGAGTCCGTGCATCTCGCCGCTGTCCTCGTTGCGGAACAGGGTCGAAGTCTCGCCCAGCCGCATCGGCAGGTCGCGATAGGAGCGTGCGCGGTTGAGATACACCTGATACTGGAACGGGCAGGTCATCGGGCGCAGCGCGAAGCACTCTTTTGTCTCGTCGTGCGGGTCGCCCATGACAAACATGCCGTCAAGATAGTGATCCCAGTGACCGGAAATTTTGTACAGCTCACGCTTTGCCATGAGCGGCGTTTTGGTGAGCAGATAGCCTTTTTGCTGCTCGACATCCTCGACCCAGCGCTGCAAAATCTGAATGACGCGCGCGCCCTTCGGCAGCAGGATCGGCAGTCCCTGTCCGACATAATCGACGGTCGTGAAGTATTCAAGCTCGCGTCCTAACTTGTTGTGATCGCGCTTTTTGGCGTCTTCCAGCATTGCCAAATGCTCTTCCAGCATGGATGCTTTCGGGAAAGCAATGCCATAGATGCGGGTGAGCATTTTGTTCTTGGAGTCGCCGTGCCAATAGGCGCCGGTGGCGCTGAGCAGCTTGAACGCTTTGACGCGGCCGACATCCGGCAGGTGCGGACCGGCACAGAGGTCGACAAACTCGCCCTGCTGATAGAACGAAATTTCCGCATCTGCGGGCAGATCGTTGATCAACTCCACCTTATACGGCTCGTCCTGCATCTTTTCGAGCGCAGCGGCGCGCGGCAGGGTGAAGCGGGTGATGGCAAAGCCCTCTTTGACGATCTTCTTCATTTCGGCTTCGATGGCAGAAAGCACCTCGGGGGTGACGCTGCGGTCGGTGTCGAAGTCATAATAGAACCCCTCGTCGATGGACGGCCCGATGGTGAGCTTCACCTCGGGGTACAGACGCTTGACCGCCTGCGCCATGATGTGCGACGCGGTGTGCCAGAATGCCTTTTTGCCGTCAAGGTCGTCAAAGGTCAGAAATTCCACCGTGCAGTCGGCGGAAAGCGCCGTGCGCAGATCGCAGACCTTTCCGTCCACCCGCGCGGCGCAGGCGTTGCGATACAGTCCCATGGAGATGTCGCGGCAAAGTGCGTCAAGCGTAGTGCCGTTTTCCACCGCGCGCACGTCTCCGCCTTTTAATGTGATGTTCAGCATATTTCTCATCCTTTCCAAATAAAAAAGTCCCGTCCCTTGGAAAAGGGACGGGACAAAACTGCCTCGTGGTTCCACCCTCGTTCGGCGCAAAAGCGCCCTCGAGCGACCGATAACGGGGTCAACCGACGCGCCTTGCGGCGGGCGCGCACTCAGAGGTGGTGACCTTTCGCGTCCCTTGCGTTCTCACACCGACCGAACGCTCTCTTGAAGGGAGAGGGGAAAGACCGTGTCCTCGTCACCGTTTTGTGTGTTGTATGCGTTATTCGCGCGGCTTGCGGTCAAACAGCGCGGTGATGCCGTCGAGCAGATCGTCCTCGTCGTCGGCGGGCTGCGAAAGGGATTTCCAATCGGTGCTGCCGTCCTTTGCCGTCGGCCCGATGATGCCCTTTTTCGGGTTCTTGTAGTCCTCGGTGAGCCCGGTGGCAATGACGGTCACGCTGACCGTGTCGGGATCCTCGCTGTTGAGCACATAGCCCCAAATGATGGTGGCGTCGGGATGCACCACATTGCTGACAGCGGAGGTGGCGCGATCCATTTCGTCAAAGTCAAAGTCCTCCGGCGCGGAAACGTTGATGAGCACGCCGCGCGCGCCGTCGATGGACGTTTCCAAAAGCGGGCTTTCGATCGCCGCGCGGGTCGCCTGCTCGGCGCGGTCGGAGCCGGACGCCTTGCCGACGCCCATGTGCGCATAGCCGGCGTCTTTCATGATGGTGAGCACATCGGCGAAATCCAGGTTGATGTCGCCGGGCATCTTGATGAGGTCGGAAATGCTCTGCACGCCCTGGCGCAGCACGTCGTCCGCCATTTCAAAGGCGTTGCGCATGGTGATCTTCACGTCGCTGACCTCGCGGATGCGGTCGTTCGGAATGACCACCAGGCTGTCCACATGCTCCTTCAGAGCGGCAATGCCGTCGAGCGCCTGCTCCATGCGGCGTCTGCCCTCAAAGCTGAACGGCTTTGTGACGATGCCGACGGTGAGAATGCCGAGGTCGCGCGCGATCTCCGCAATGACCGGTGCAGCACCTGTGCCGGTGCCGCCGCCCATGCCGGCGGTGATGAACACCATGTCCGTTCCCTGCAGCGCCGCGGCGATCTCGTCGCGGCTCTCCTCGGCGGCACGCTCGCCGCGCTCGGGGTTGCCGCCCGCACCGCGGCCGCGGGTGAGCTTTTCGCCGATCTGAATTTTCTGTTCGGCGAGCGAGAGATTCAAAACGGCAATATCCGTGTTGATGGCGATAAATTCCACACCGTGCACATCCGCACGGATCATGCGGTTCACGGCGTTTCCGCCGCCGCCGCCGACGCCGACGACCTTGATGACAATGCCGTCAACGCATTCGTTTTCAATCTGCATCATAGTTTTTACATCCTCCCGCTTACTTCCGAAATCATGTATATACAGTGGTTATTTCACATATGTATGACTATATAGGCTAATAGTATCATGCCGCGCTGAAAAATTCAATAGTTTTTGCAAATTTTCACGGATTTTCCAACACATCCTGCGGCGTGTAGACGATGCGGTCGTTGGACTCGGTGTCGTCGCTGTAGGACGAGAGGTCGAGCCGCCCCGCAATGCTGCCGCCGTTGCGCTCTAAGATCTGCGGCAGGACGTTCACAAACATGGCGATTTCCGCGTCGAGGTTGCTTTCGTTGCCGAGCGCGACGGTGAGCGTGTTTTTCCAGTTGAGGGCGATGTTGTTGCGGTCGCGCATGTCGATGCCGAGAATGCCCTCCGCCTTGTAGGTGTCGATGGCGGTCTTGACCGTTTTCGTGATGCGCAGGCTGCGTTCGTCCATCGCCGGAGCGCCGAGCTTCACCTCGCCTGCGGCGGTCGCGCCGCGCAGATAGAAGTATCTGCCGGGGGTGTCGCCCGTCACGGGCAAAAGCTCAAGAATTTTGTTGTTGTCGCCGACAACGAGCCAGTGCCCGTCGGCATACATCGCGCCGCAGGGGACGGTCTCGGTGATGGTGATGGCGACGGTGTTGAAGGTGGGAGCGGTCACCTTGACGGTGTCGATATAGGCAAAGGTGTCGGCGAGCTTTTTGGCTGCCGCCGCCTTGTTCACCGACAGAATGTTTTGTCCTACGGACAGTCCGCTTGCGGCGATGATGGCTTCGTCGTCATAGTGGGTGTTGCCGGATACCGTGATGCTTTGCAGCGAAAAGCGACTTTTTTGCGGGTCGGCGGTGGGCTTTTGGCTGCGCAGATAGATGAGCGCGCCCGCCAGTGCCGCAGAAAGGGCAAGGATGATGAAAAACAGAATGACAACCACGCGAAAACGGTTGCGTTTTCTGCGCTGTTTCACTTCGGACACGGTATCACTTCCTTTTTTTACAGCACTTCGATCACAGCGCCGACATCTTTGAGTGTCTGCGGCAGCGCCGCATAGCCGCGCTGCAGGTGGTGCAGGGCGGAGATCTCGCTTTCGCCCTCTGCCGCCAGCGCCGCAACCACCAGCGCCGCACCGCCGCGCAGGTCGGTGCATTTCACGGCGGCGCCGGACAGCGCCGACACGCCCTCGACCACCGCCATGCGCCCTTCGACCTTGATGTGTGCGCCAAAGCGCAGCAGCTCGCCGACATAGCCATAGCGGTTGTCAAAGATCGTTTCAACGAAAACGCCCGTGCCCTTTGCCAGACAGGCGGCGGCAAGAAACGGCGCCGCCGCGTCGGTGGGGAATCCCGGATAGGGCATGGTGCGGACAAGCTTCATGGGCTTCAGGCGCGCGGGTGCGGCGACGGTCAGTCCTTTCGGCGTTTCCGTCGCGGTGCAGCCGGTCTCCTTGAGCACATCGACGATCGCCGCCACATGCGGCAGGAAAACGTTTTTGAGTGTCAGTGTGCCGCCCGCTGCGGCGACTGCCGCCATGTAGGTCGCGGCTTCGATGCGGTCGGGGATGATGCGGTGACGGCAGCCGTGGAGACGGGGGACGCCCTCGATCTCCAAAACACCCTCGCCGATGCCGGAAATTTCTGCACCGCAGGCGGTGAGAAAATGACAAAGATCCTGAATTTCCGGCTCTCTTGCGGCGTTGCGCAGTGTGGTCTTTCCTTTCGCCGTGACGGCGGCAAGCAGAATGTTCTCCGTTGCGCCGACGCTGGGGATGGACAGCGAAATGTCCGCGCCGTAGAGCGCGCCGTCGGTGCGGCAGTCGATCTTGCCGTGGCTTTCCGTGATATGTACGCCCATGCGCCGCAGGGCGGCAAGGTGCAGGTCGATGGGACGTGGTCCCAGCTCGCATCCGCCGGGATAGGACAGGTGCGCCTCGCCGTAGCGGGCGATGAGCGCACCGAGAAAAATGATGGAAGAACGCATTTCCCGCATGAGATCATCCGGAATATCCGTGCGGCAGGTGCCGCCGGGATGGACGGTGACGGCGGGGTATTCCGCGGTGACATCGCAGCCGAGGTGGCGCAGGATGCGCACCGAGGCGTCCACGTCCGAAAGGCACGGACAGTTGTCGATGACGCTTTCCCCGTCTGCCAGCAGCGTTGCCGCCAAAATGGGCAGCACACTGTTTTTGGCGCCGTTTATCGCCACGTCGCCGCAAAGCGGATGCCCGCCCTCGATGAGGAGTTTTTGCATATGGAATTTCTCCCTTCCGCGTGAGCTGTATTACAGCCCATTCTATGCGAAAGGGGGAGAGGTGGTGCATCAGAGCATGCGCCGAATTTCCGCGAGAATGCGTGCGTCCGCGTCCAAAATGGCAAGGGCGGACGCATTTTTCGCCATTTTTGCCATCTTTTCTTTGTTGTCGGTGATGGCGGTGACGGCATCAAAAAGCCGCTCTGCCGTCAGATCCTTTTCCTCAATGCACACCGCCGCGCCGTGCTGCACCAGCACCATGGCGTTGCGGTATTGGTGGTTCTCCGCCACATAGGGCGAGGGAATGAGGACGGACGGTTTCCCCGCAGCGGGGATTTCGCTGAGCGTCATCGCGCCGCAGCGACAGATGACAAGATCCGCCGCCGCCATGCAGCGCGGCATGTCGTCGATATATTCCCGCACGGAGATGCCGTCGGCATCAAGCGGCACGCCAGCCGCTTTCAGCGCGGCGCAGATGTCGGCAAAGCCCGCCTTGCCGACGCCGTGGATGTGCTGCAGCCTGCCGAGAGCGTGGCTTTTTTGCAGCACACCGACCATGGCTTCGTTGATATGCCGTGCGCCGAGACTGCCCCCGAAGGACAAAACCAGCGGGCGGTCGTCAAGACCCAGCTCCCGCCGCGCTTTTTGCTTTGCGGCGGCGTCCATATGTAGAAATTCCGGCCGCAGGGGATTGCCCGTCACGACCGCCTTGCTGCCCGTCGGCAGAAAACGGCGCGCGTCCTCGCTGCACAAAAGGACAGTCGCCCCCTCGCGCGCAAGCTCCTTGACCGTTTTGCCGGGGAAGGCGTTGGACTCATGCACCAAAACGGGAATGTGCATTTTCAGCGCGCAGCGCAGGATCGGTCCGCAGACATAGCCGCCCGTGCCGATGGCGATGTCGGGCTTGAAATTCTGCAGAATGTCCCGCGAGGTGCGCCCTGCGGCAAGCACATAGTGCACCGTTTTCAGATTGCGCACAAAATTCTGCGGTGTCGGCTTGCGGTAAAATCCCTGCATCGGCATGGTTTTGATGGGATACCCCGCCTTTGGGACAAGGGTCGTCTCCATCCTGCCCGTCGCGCCGACGAACAGAATTTCCGTGTTTTCAAAATTTTCTTCGATCAGGCGGGCAATGGCGAGAGCGGGGTTGATGTGCCCCGCCGTGCCGCCGCCGGTCATCAAAACGCGCATGAAAGCAGCTCCTTTTCTAGCTCTTTTTGAGGCGGGACTGTCGGGATACGGCAAGCACAATGCCCATCTGTGCCAGCAGCATGACAAGCGACGTGCCGCCGTAGCTGAAGAACGGCAGACTGATGCCGGTGTTGGGCATGCTGTTGGTGACAACGGCGATGTTCAGAATGACCTGTATGCCGATCTGGGCGGTGAGCCCGATTGCCAAAACCGAGCCGAATTTGTCGGGCGCGTTCATGGCGATGACAAAGCCGCGCCAAATGAGCAGCGCAAACAAAAGCAGAATGAGTGCCGCACCGATGAAGCCCAGCTCCTCGCACACCACGGCAAAAATGAAGTCGTTTTGCGGTTCGGGGAGAAACAGGTGCTTTTGGCGGGAATTGCCCAGTCCCTGTCCCAAAAGTCCGCCCGAGCCGATGGTGAACAGCGACTGCACCGTTTGCCACGCTTCGTTTCTGCCTGCGGCATCGCGGGCATAGACCTCCATCGGGTGCAGCCACACGTCGATGCGTTCCTGTTCATAGTGCAGGACGAAAACGGCGAAAAACACCGCCGACGCGCCGAGCAGCACAATGAGCACGAGATAGCGCAGGCGGCAGCCGCCGACAAACATCAGCACCAGCCCCAGCATACAAATGAGGATCGTGCCGGAAAGGTGCGGCTCCAAAAACACCAGCCCGCAGGTCACCATGAGAATGGCGAGCAGCGGCAGAAAGCCGCCCGTGAACGTGCCGATGCGTTTATAGTTCAGAGAAATGAGGTGGGAAAACAGCAAAATGAGCGAAAATTTTGCCACCTCGGACGGCTGGAACTGACCGATGCCGGGGATGCGGATCCAGCGGTGGATGCCGCTTTGCGCGGGCATCAGCAGCACGACGCCCAAAAGCAGGATGGAAAACACCCACAAGATCCAGGCGAAGCGATGCCAGCGATGATAGTCCACAAAGGACAGCGCAAACATGGCGGCGATGCCGAGTGCGGCAAAAATGAGCTGCTTTTTGATATAAAAGAAGCTGTCGCCGTTGTTGTTATAGAAAGCATAGACATAGCTTGCGGAATAGAGACACACAAGCCCTATGACCAAAATGGCAAGCAGAATGATCAGAAAAGGAATGTCGAAGCCGCCCGCGGCATACAGAAACTTTTTCTTTTTGCGCATTGCCGCAGCGGGATCCGCACGCAGGGGGATCACAGACATCGGTATCACTCCTTTTCATAATCAGTATGGAAAAAACGTTTGAAATTATGCGAAGAACAGCAGCAGTGCAGCGGCACTGCCGATGACAGTGACAAGGGTGAAAACGGCGACGATGGTGTTCTCGCTCCAGCCGCACAGCTCGAAATGATGGTGCAGCGGACTCATTTTGAACAGCCGTTTGCCGTGGGTGATCTTGAAATAGCAGACCTGCAGAATGACCGACAGGTTTTCGCAGATGTAGACGATGCCGACGGGGATAAGCAAAAACGGTTGGTTAAGCGCAAAGGCGATGCCTGTGAGCAGTGCGCCGATGAACAGCGAGCCGGTGTCGCCCATGAACACGCGGGCGGGATGCAGATTCCAAAGGAGAAAGCCCGCCAGCGCGCCCGCAAACGAAACGGAGAGCACACCGACGCCGAACACCTTCAGCGCGCCCGCGATGGCGATAAAGGGCAGCACCGCCGTGAAGCTCACGCCTGCGCAAAGACCGTCGATGCCGTCGGTCAGATTGGTGGCGTTGCTCATGGCGATGATAACGAAAACGCAAAAGGGAATATACCAGATGCCGAAGTCGACATAGCCGCAAAACGGCACAAACAGCAGCCCCGCGCCCGCAAAATAGGTCGAAAGGGCATAGCCGAAGGCGACCAGCAGCTGCGCGCCCAGCTTTTGGGCGGCGGTGAGTCCGAGGTTGCGCTTTTTGACCACCTTGATGAAGTCATCGGCAAAGCCGATGAGACCGCAGCAAAGCGCCAAAAACAGCGCGCCGAACAGCTTGACCAGCGAGAGTGTGCTGCCGGAGAGCGCTTTTTCGGGCAAAAGCGCCTGTGCAAGCAGCAGGGCGAGGGTGCTGACAACGGTGGTGGACAGGATGAAAATGAGTCCGCCCATGGTCGGTGTGCCCTGCTTTTTTTGGTGCCAGGCGGGACCTTCCTCGCGGATGGTCTGACCGAAATGCAGCTTGTGCAGCTCGGGGATCATCACCTTGCCGAGAAGCGCCGCCAGCAAAAAGGCGACTGCTCCCGCGCCCATCAGCAGCAAAATTTGTTCGGTTGTCATACGGCATCGTCCTTTATGTCAAGATTTACAGTGCTTTCAAAGTGTCCGCAACGACCTCGCGTTCGTCGAGATGGATGGTGCCGTCGCGCAGGATCTGATAGGTCTCGTGTCCCTTTCCGGCAAGCAGCACCGTGTCGCCGGGCTTGGCGTTTGCCACCGCCCACTTGATCGCTTCAATGCGGTTTTCGATGACCCTTGTGGGCGTTTTGGTGCGCTTCATGCCGACGAGAATTTCGTCGATGATGGCGGACGGCTCTTCCGAGCGGGGATTATCCGAGGTCACGACCGCAACATCGGAAAGCGCGGCGGCAATTTTGCCCATCTGCGGGCGCTTGGTGCGGTCGCGGTCGCCGCCGCAGCCGAACACGGTGATGAGCCGCCCCTTGCAGCATTCCTTCAGCGTTTTGCAGATGTTTTCCAGTCCGTCGGGGGTGTGGGCATAGTCGATGACGACGGTGAAATCCCTGCCCGTCGGCACAACCTCGGCGCGTCCCTTGACGCCCGTTGCCTGCGACAGTCCCTCGGTGACGGTGTCAAACGGCAGCCCCAGCGTGAGCGCTGCCGCGGCGGTCGCCATACCGTTATATACGGAGAATTGTCCCGGAATATGCAGATGGATGCGCCCGATCTTCGTGCCGGCAATCAGCTCAAACCGCACACCGTCGGGCAGGTGACGGACGTTTTTTGCCGTGAAATCGGCGGTGTCGTCATCGGCGGAATAGCGCAGGATGGGGCAGGAAAGCCCTGCCGTGAGCACCGCTGCGTGCGGATCGTCCGCGTTGACGACGGCGGTGTTGCACATGGTGAACAGCCGCTTTTTGGCGGCGAGATAGTTTTCCATCGTGCCGTGATAGTCGAGGTGATCCTGGGTCAGATTGGTGAACACCGCCACCTCAAAATGACAGCCCGCGACCCTTTCCTGCGCCAGCGCATGGGAGGACACCTCCATCACGCAGCAGTCGCATCCCTCGGCGACCATCAGCGCAAACAGGCTTTGCAGCTCATAGGTGTCGGGTGTGGTGCGGGCGGCGGGCAGTGCGCGGTCGCTGATCATGTTTTGGATCGTGCCGATGAGCCCCACCTTGTGCCCCGCTTTTTCGAGCAGCGATTTGAGCAGACAGACGGTGGTGGTTTTGCCGTTGGTACCCGTGACGCCGATGAGCTTTAATTTGTCGGCGGGGTGTCCGAACCAGTTGGCGGACAGCTGCGCCCATGCAAGGCGCGTGTCCGCAACCTGTATCTGCCGCGGCAGTCCGAGGTCGCGCTCCACCACCACGGCGGCTGCGCCCGCCTCAACGGCAGAAGCGGCAAAGCGGTGTCCGTCGACGGCGGTGCCGTTGATGCAGACAAACACGCCGTCCTTTTCCGCCTTGCGGGAGTCGCAGGTGATCGAGGTGACGGGCAGGTCTGCCGTCAGCACCCCCGAAACGGCGGCAACACCCGAAAACAGTTCTGTGATCGTCATGAGGATCTTCCCTTTCATCATCCACCGTCGGCGCTGTCTTTATAGAGGAACGAGACGGTAACGGTCGTGCCGAGCGGCACCTTTGTGCCGGCGGCAACACTTTGCTTGTTTGCGATCGCCTGACCGGAATCCAGTCCGACTCCCGACAGACGGAGATTGATCCCGACATTGGCGGCGGCAGCGTTGGCGGCTGTGACGCTCATGCCGGAGAAGTTGGGCACGGTGACGGTCTTGTCGGCGACGCTGTCGTCGGTATACAATACCACCATGCCGCCGCGCGGCATGGACTGACCGGCTTCGGGAACCTGTTTTATGACAGTGGCGCCGCTGCCTACCACACGTGCGGACAGTCCGGCGTTTGTGATCGCTGCCTGCGCGGAGGCGGTGCTTTTGCCGGTGACGGCGGGGGAGGTGGTGCTGAGCTTGGCAAGCTCGGCATTGGTGTATTTCGGTTCGACGCCGAGATAGGGCAGCACCTCCGACAGCACCTTTTGAGCGACGGGAGCGGAGATCGTGCCGCCGTAGCGCACGGCGCACTGCGGCTGATCCAGAAGCACCAGAATGGCGATCTGCGGATCGTCGGCGGGGGCAAAGCCCGCAAAGGACGCGACCACCTCGTTGCCCTCCATGTCGCGCTTTTCGGAGGTGCCGGTTTTGCCCGCGACGCGATAGCCCGCGACATAGGCGCTCTTGCAGCCGCCGCCGTTGACGGCGGCTTCCATCATGCCGGACACCTGCGCTGCCGTTTCGGCGGAAACGACCTGACGGCGCACGGTCGGCTCGGTGTTTTTCACCACATTGCCGTCGCTGTCGAGGATCTGCTGCACCACATAGGGTGTCATCAGCTTGCCGCCGTTGGCAATGGCGGAGATGCCGGTGATCATCTGAATGGGGGTGACCTTGTTGGTCTGACCGAAAGCGGCGGTCGCCAGCGACGATGCCGTTTCGCTC
>URNF01000024.1 GCA_900549155.1 uncultured Oscillospiraceae bacterium
CAAGTACAAAATTCAGATCACCGGCATCAAGGGCGACGCCATGCTCAACGATGTGATCGAATGGACGATCAACAATGCGGACATGGGCACCGAATATCACCTGCTGCCGGAAAAGGTTTCCGATGTGATCACCATCAAGGGGCACATGGATGAGAACGCGAACAACGACTATCAGAACCGGTCCATCACCGGCATCGGCATCACGGTGCTTGCCACGCAGGACACCGTTGAAAGCGACAGCTTCAACACGGACTATGACGCGCTGGCGGAATATCCGCTTTATGCGATGACGCCTGTCGAGAAAGACGATGACGGTCTTACGACAAGCGCGGCAAAAGTCGTCTCCGAAAAGAAGAACGCCGACACCGGTCTTCCCCTTGCCACGGCGACCGCTCCGGTCGGTACAAAGATGGCGGACGGTGCAAAAGCGCTGGAGCTGACGATCGAGGATGCGAAAAATCCGAGCAATTTCACCGTGGATATCACGCAGATTGCCCCGAAAACGCTGGACATCAGCATGAAGGGACTTGCCGCAGACAACAATCAGCTCATCAAGGTGGCGTTCTATATTGAAAAAGGTCTGTCTGTCGTCGAGATTAACCACAACGGCAGAAAAATGAGCCGCTGCTCCGCCATGAAATGGCTGGATGCCGATCAGGAGTTCTATTATGACACCAACACCGGTCTGGTGACGATGCTCACAAAGACCTTCTCCCCCTTCACCTATACTGCGGATAAATTCTATTGGGACAACCACAAGGCGAGCACCTATGCAACGCCGATCGACACCGACAACAAGGTGATCACCGTTGCCACTGCCGATGAATTGGCACTGTTCAAATATGAAGTCACCGACAAAAAAGTGAATTACAGCGGTTATACGCTGAACATCACGGCGGACCTGGATCTCGGCGACGGCTTCTGGCGTCCCATCGATCCGCTCAACAACGTCACCATCAACGGCAACGGGCACACCATCCGCAATCTGCTGGTGCGCAGCAGCGTAGCCTACGGCTACGGTTTTGCCTTCATCGGCAACGCCACCGGAACGGTCACCATCCGCGATCTGACCTTTGACAATGCCAATGTGGCGATGACGAAATCCAGCAAATATCAAGGCAATATCGGCGGCATCGTGATGGCGTATGCCTACGGGATGACGACATTTGACAATGTCCGCGTCACCAACAGCACCATCGGCGGCTACGGCAAGATCGGTGCGCTGCTCGGCATGGGCGCCGAACCCGGCATGAAGGTCACCTTCAAGGATTGCGTTTCCGAGAACAACACGCTGATTGCCACCTATAATGTCGGCGGTCTTGCCGGCAACATCCAGCGCAAGAACGGCACGGACAACACCGTCATTGAGAACTGCACCGTGAAAGACATCCACTGGGTTGCCGATCCCAAAGGAGACTATAAAAACTTCGAAGGCGTCACTGCCATCTTCAAGTCCAACGATGCGGCAGACGGCACCGATGTGGAAAAAGCCATCACCGGCACCTATTGGGTCTTTGACGGTCGCTATTGGGGCGCTTACGGTGACTACTATGTTTCCTACGGCGGCGAAGCGTATCAACCGACGATCAGCGGCGAAACCTTGAAGATCGCCAACAGCGAATATCCCGTTTTCTAAATTAGGAGTATCCTCGCCACCCCGACGGGTGGCGGGTGATCAAAGGGCACATCCATCCGTTTTTTGCTTGTGTCGACGATGTGCCTTTTGATCGCCCGAAAGCAACCTCATTGCCTACAGAAAGGAGCGCAGAGCAGAATGGAAAATGATAGCACCACTGCCGTTTTGTTTATCCTGCTTGCCGTCATCGTCATCTTTTTGGCTGTTGCCAAGTTGGCAGAATTTTTCAGCCGTTTCAATCGTGATATACGCTATATTACAGCGGAGATGGGACGTGCCGATGACGAGGGCACATACCGCCATTGGCACAAAGAGCTGCGTTGCCGCTATCTCTGCCTGCTCCCCTTTGTGACGGAGCGGAATGTTGCGCGCGTCTATGGCTTTTTCTTCAAGAGGGGCGAAATCGCGCAGGAGAAGCATCACAGCGACGGCATCGGACATATTCTTGCCCCATCGCTTATTGCACTGTGCCTGTGTGCCGTTTGCCTGTGCGGCATGAGCTGGGCATGGTTCTCCGCAGGTGTGGACAGCAGTACCGCGCCCATTCAGTCCGCCTCATTCCGGGCAGAGGTTGAGATTACCGACAGTGACGGTGTCACCACCGCGCTTTCCCCCGATGAGAACGGCAAATGCAGCACTGCCGTTTCGGCAGGCAAGACCTACACACTGACCATGAAGCGGGCGGCAGACAGCACTTCGTCAAAGGGCTATTGCCACATTGTGCTGACCGCAGCCGGTGAGACTGCCGGCACACCCTATTTCACGGACACCGTCGACGCAGCTTATACCGTGACCGTTGTTTCCGAAAAGGACGCCACCCTGTCGGTTGAGCCGATCTGGGGCGATATTTCCCTGCGCATGCCGGATGTGCAACCGATCGCAAACGGTTCGTCCGTCACAAGCGGCACGATCGGGCAGGACACCGCGCTGTCCGACGAAACGACGGCCACGACCACCGCAACCGCAGCGACGACAACGACAACGGCTTCTTCCCCGTCGACCGACACGGATGCGACGACGACCGTTCCCACCACCGCGGAAACGACCGCAGCGACAGCTGCTGCCGCGACGACGGCGGTTACCGCGCCGACAGAATGATCCCTATAAAAGCCAAAGAGCACAGCAAATCCATCGGTTTGCTGTGCTCTTTTTTTATTTCCTGAAATGTCGAAAATCGGATATTTTTACAGAAAATTGTTTACATGGCACATGCTTTCTGTTATATTGAATGTGAAGAAACAAAAAAATAAAGCCCCGAGGGGCTTTTCTCCACACACTGTGGATCCGGCAGAGCCGGCGGCTTCGCTTAAAGCTTATTTGAACGCGTAGTGTAAATTCAGATGGTACTCTGAACAAGTATCATTATACCCGTTTTATCCGAAATGTCAACAGAATTTTTTATATTTACGGAGGAAGAAAACATGTCGGAATACTATATCGGTCTGGACGTCGGCACAAACTCTGTCGGGTGGGCTGCCACCGACACGGCATATTCCCTTTTGAAGTATAAAGGCAACGCCATGTGGGGCGTGCGTTTGTTCGATGATGCGAACGATGCCGCCGAGCGGCGCAGCAGCCGCACGGCACGACGACTGCACGCGCGGTCAAAGCAGCGCCTTGCCCTGCTGGAGCTGCTGTTTTCGGAGGCACTTGCCGAGAAAGACCCGCTGTTTCTCACACGTCTTGCGGAGAGCGCCCTGCAGGAGCAGGACAGAAGCAGCGCTTCTTGCCGCTATGCGCTGTTTAACGATTCCGACTTCACCGATCGGGAGTATTTCAAGCAGTACCCGACCGCCTATCACCTGCGCAGCGAATTGATTCATTCGACCGCGCCGCACGATATCCGCCTTGTCTATCTCGCGCTGCATCATATTGTCAAGAGCCGCGGTCATTTTCTTTTTGACATGGATGCCGACGGTGAATACAAAGGCGTGCGCGAAATTTTTGACGAGCTGTGCGTGCTGCTGGAGGAACAGTATGACACCGCCTGCCCCGTCTCCGACACGGACGCGTTTTTGGAGCTGCTGCAAAACGACAGCATGGGGATCACAGCCAAGAAAAAGGCGCTGAAGCCGCTTGTCGGAAAGAATGCCGCCGACATGGTGGACGGTTATGTTTTGTGCTGCGCTCTTGTCGGCGCAACCGTCAAATGTGCCGACCTCTTTTGCGATGAAACTCTGAAGGATGCTGATATCCCCTCCCTGCGGCTGCGAGACGATCTGGACGAAAACTATGACCGCCTTGCGGACGCACTTTCGGACAGGATGGACCTTGTTGTCGCCATGAAAGCCGTTTTCGATGCTGCCCTGCTTTCCAAAATTCTCGGCAAAGCTGCCCTTACAGGCGACGGAACCGTCTATATCAGCGACGCGAAGGTGCAGCAGTTTGACGAGAACCGCGCGGATTTGGCGCTTCTCAAACGCTATGTGCGCAGTGCCTGTCCCGAAAAATACGGCTATATCTTCCGCAAAAAGAAAGATAAGCTCAACAACTTTGCCGCCTATGGCAAACGCAGCATCGCAAGCGGCGAATACACCTGCAAGCAAGAGGATTT
This sequence comes from uncultured Oscillospiraceae bacterium, assembly GCA_900549155.1. Classification (GTDB taxonomy): domain Bacteria; phylum Bacillota; class Clostridia; order Oscillospirales; family Acutalibacteraceae; genus URNF01. The sequence goes on from URNF01000024.1 coordinate 4,191, forward strand.
CTGTAAATTCCTCAAAAAGGAGCTGCCCGCTCCGTCGGACGCCGCCTATGCCGCTCTCTTTGCAAAAATCGAAAACGGCACACTGCTGCCAAAGCTCAAAGGCGCCGACAACAGCGTTATCCCGCACCAGCTGCACTACAGAGAGCTGAAAAAGATTTTGGAAAATGCGGCGGGGTATCTCCCCTTTTTGCAGCAAGCCGATGCCGACGGCTTGACGGTCACCGATAAGATCCTCAGCATTTTCAGCTTCCGTATCCCCTATTATGTCGGTCCGCTCAACCCGAAGTCGCCCAATGCCTGGGTCGTCCGCACAGAGGAAAAGATCACACCGTGGAACTTTGAAAAGGTCGTGGACACACAAAAAAGCGCAGAGGGCTTCATGATCCGTCTCATCGGGAAATGTACCTATACGGGCGAAGCAGTGCTGCCGAAGGACTCGCTTCTCTACAGCGAATTTGCGGTGCTCAATGAGATCAACCCGCTTTTCCTCAACGGCACGCCGCTTCCCGCAGATATCAAAAACCGCCTGTTTCAGGATCTGTTCGTGCAGTCAAATGCACGGGTAACCAAGAAGAAGATCAAGCAGTGGCTTCTGATGCACGGGCTTGCCAAAGAGACCGATGAGGTCTCCGGTGTGGACAACATCATTAAGGCAAATCTCAAATCCTATCACGATTTCAAAAACATCCTTTGCAAGGTGCCGCACGCAGAGATCGTTGAAGACATTATCAAGCATATTCTCATTTTCGGCGAAGACAAAAAAATGCTGCGCAGATGGCTGAAGGCAAGCTGCCCGTTTCTTGACGAGCAGGACACGGCATATGTCCTGCGGCTCAGATATAAAGACTGGGGGCGGCTGTCCCGCACATTCCTGACCGAGATCTATACACCCGATGAAAACGGTGAAGCCCTTTCCGTCATGGACATGCTGCGGGCGACAAACAAAAATCTGCAGCAGCTGCTCACCGACGACTATGATTTTGCAAAGCAGGCGGAAGAATACCGCTCACTGAAATTCGGCGTCGGCGGCAGTCTTGACGAACAGCTGCAAGATCTGTATATTTCCCCGCGAATTCACCGCAGCATACGGCAGACACTCAAGATCGTGAAAGAGATCACCGCTGCAGAAAAGTGCGCCCCGAAGAAGATCTTTCTTGAGGTCGCACGCGGCACAAAGGAAGATCTCAAGGGAAAGCGCACCGTTTCCCGAAAGGACAATCTTTTGCAGCTGTATAAGGCATGCAAGGAAGAACACGGCGAGCTTGCCGCAGCGCTTGCTGCCGAGGATGAGGGACGGCTGCGCAGCGACGCGCTGTATCTCTACTACACGCAGTTCGGCAAATGCATGTACAGCGGAGAAAGCATCGACATCACCAAGCTCAAAAGCGATTATGACATCGACCACATTTTCCCGCAGTCCCGCGTGAAGGATGACAGTCTCGACAACCGCGTGCTTGTAAAGCGGGAATTGAATAACGACAAGAAGAATATATACCCCATTTCAGCAGATATTCGCTCGAAAATGCAGCCCTTCTGGCACATGCTGAAAGAAAAGGGACTGATCTCACCGCGAAAGTATGAGCGACTGGTGCGCAACACCCCGCTCACCGAAGCCGAGCTTTCCGCCTTTGTCAGCAGACAGCTTGTGGAAAACCGCCAGTCGACGAAGGCGCTTGCAACCGTTTTGAAGCGGTATTACCCCGACACAAAGCTCGTGTATTCCAAAGCGATGAATGTCTCCGATTTCCGCCACGAGCAGGAGCTTGTCAAGTGTCGGGATATAAACGACCTGCATCATGCAAAGGATGCCTATCTCAACATTGTCGTCGGCAATGTCTATGACACCAAATTCACCGCGGCGTTCTTCAAGAATATCCTCACGGAAGAATACAGCCTCAATAAAGTCTTTGAAAAAGACGTCCGCGGAGCTTGGAAAAAAGAAAGGGATCTTGCAAAGGTTCAGGCGGTCATGAAGAAGAACAACATTCTTGTGACACGGATGCCGCATGAAAACAAGGGTAAGCTGTTTGATCTGCAGATCCTGCCGAAAGGCAAGGGGCAGCTGCCAGTCAAGGTCGGCAGAAGCATCGAGAACTACGGCGGATACAACAATGTTGCCGGCGCATACTCGATTGTTGTCGAGCACGACGGGAAGAAAGGCAGAGTGCGCACCATAGAGCCGGTCTATATCTATCAAAAGGCATTGTATGAGCAGGATCCGCTGCGGTATTGTCGGGAAATTCTGGGGTTTTCCGAACCGAAGATCATTGCAGACCGCATCCTTTTTGACACGCTGCTGGAGCTGAACGGCAAGCGCATATACATCACCGGACGCAGCGGGAATCAACTCTGCGGCAAGCATCCCTATCAGCTTGCCATCGACAGCGACAGTGAAAAAGCCATCAAGGATATCAAAAAATATGTCGATCGGTGTGCAGAGAAAAAAGCCGTTCTCCCCATCACGGAGCACGACGGCATTTCCGCCGAAACAAATCTTCGCCTTTTTGACCTCTTCATCGCCAAATTCCATGCGCCGGTCTATGCCGCCTATTTCACCAATCTCTGCAATTTCTGTGAGCAGCATCGGGAGGACTTCATTGCCCTGACGCCCGATGCGCAATGCCGTCTGCTTTTGGAAATCCTCAAAGCATTCAAGTGCGACCGCACCACATCGGATCTCAGCGCTTTGGGCGGACCGAAAAATGCAGGTATACTCATGATGTCAAAAACTATATCCACTTGCCGCACGGCATACGTCATTCACCACTCGCCCTCCGGCCTTTATGAGACCAAGGTCGATCTTCTTCGCCCATGAGCTGGCGGGTCGTCACAGTTTCCAGCAATGCCAAGCTGGACTACAAAATGGGCTATTTGGTCGTTCGCACGGCGGAAAGTGCCAAGCGCATTCATCTGAGCGAAATTTCCGTCCTTCTCATCGAATCCACGGCAGTGGCACTCACGGCATATCTTCTGTGCGAATTGTCCAAGGAAAAGGTGGCGGTGATCTTCTGCGACGAAAAGCGGTGCCCCATCGGTTCCTTTGTTCCCTACTACGGCAGTCACGACACCAGTCTGAAGATCAAAAATCAAACGCAGTGGGACAAAGATGTCAAGGCATTTGTTTGGGCGGAGATCGTGCGGGCAAAAATCAGAGGGCAAATTGCCGTGCTTGAAGAAAACGGCAGGGACGGCGCAGAGTTACTGAAAGGGTATCTCACGGAAATTCAGCCGGCGGATACCACCAATCGGGAAGGACATGCCGCAAAGGTATATTTCAACGCCCTTTTCGGCATGGACTTTTCCCGCAGTCAGGACTGCAACACCAATGCGCGCTCAACTACGGCTACAGCATTCTTCTGTCGGCGTTTTGCAGGGAAATCGTTGCAAACGGCTATATCACCCAGCTCGGCATCTTTCATGACAACATGTTCAACCCCTACAACCTTGCCTGTGATCTCATGGAACCGTTTCGTCCATTCATTGATCACGCCGTGTGCAAAAGCGATCTCTCCGTTTTTGAACACGCGCAGAAGATGGAGCTGGTGAAAACACTCAATCGCACCGTGCTGATCGGCGGTAAAAAACAGTATATGCTCAATGCTATGAAAATCTATACAAGGAGCATCTTTGAGGCAATGAACGAACACGACATTTCGCTCATTGATTTTCCGCACTATGAGTTACAGATTTATGAGAATGATCGTCTTCTTTGATCTCCCGACGGAAACCGCGCAGCAGCGCAGAGAGTATACGCGTTTTCGGAAATATCTCATCAAGAGCGGCTTCATGATGATGCAGGAGTCGGTCTACTGTAAGCTGTCGCTGAACCAGACGCAGATAGGCATGATGCAAAACGGGCTGCGCAAAAACAAGCCGCACACGGGGCTTGTGCAATCCCTCATCGTGACTGAAAAGCAATATGCCAAGATGGAATTCATCGTCGGCAGCTTTGAGGGAGACATCATCGCCGATGACGAAAGGTTTATTGAACTATGATCCTGAGTAATTATGATTTCTCTGCGCCCATCACTTTTGACGAGGACGGGGTCTGCACCCTGGTCATCGAAAATCCCGTCATGTACCGCAGCGTCGTTTCCGAAATGCTGGAGCAGGCAAACGGAGCATCCGGCGACTTTGTGCTGAGCGAAAACGGAGAAATGCTGGATTTTTCAAAAAATGTCTGTATCATCACCGACGTATTTTGCCTGGAGCATGATACGAAAGCGATCAACAGCAAGGTGCTGCAATCCGTAAGCGATGAGATCCCCGCCGTCTCGTCCGATGCCGAAAGGCTGGTCGCCGATCTCAATGCACTTGCAGCGACGCTTGCCGCAAGGCAGGTCTTTGATGTGGGGTTTCATGAGCTCTACGATCTGTCCGGCGTGCTGAAGCTGTTCGGCTTTTCGCTGGACATAGCGGAACTTTCCCTCCCCGAAAGACTTGCGGAATACATTTCATTTATCGCAAGCTGCCGAGGAAAACGGCTTTTTGTCATTCTGCATTTGAAAAGTCTGTTGTCCGATGAGGAACAGGAATTGTTTTTCAAAACCATGCGGTATAAGAAAATTTCCCTCCTACTCCTTGAAACGCAACAGCACCCCTACCGCCACCCCGCCGAAAAACTGCGCGTCATTGATGCCGATCTCTGTGAAATCGGTTGATTTTCTGCGTGCTTTATGGTTTAATAGAGATAGGTTTTGTGCCATCTGTCACCGCCGCTGCGTAGTACGGCGTCTCTGCCGTCAAATCTCCCCGACCGCGCATATCTCTGTATCCCGCTCGCGGTTTGAGGTCGGAATTTGGGATTTGAGGTTTGAGAGTAGTGTAAATTCAGATGGTGCTAAAACATCCCACAACGTCATAATTGCCGAGGGTCTGTTTGAGAGTAGTGTAAATTCAGATGGTGCTAAAACAATGGCTAAGAAAATGATGGAATGGGTTCCGTTTGAGAGTAGTGTAAATTCAGATGGTGCTAAAACTGAGGGTGTGGAATAATAAACGCCAAAAGTGTTTGAGAGTAGTGTAAATTCAGATGGTGCTAAAACGGCAATGTGTATTGTATTGTGTGCAGTAGTGTTTGAGAGTAGTGTAAATTCAGATGGTGCTAAAACGTCAATACTTGATGAAACAGTCGGAGCGGTTTGAGAGTAGTGTAAATTCAGATGGTGCTAAAACTTTAATGTCAGTCTCTCTTGACTGCAAGACGTTTGAGAGTAGTGTAAATTCAGATGGTGCTAAAACCAAGGATGGGCGCAAGCTGTTTGAAGTGCGGTTTGAGAGTAGTGTAAATTCAGATGGTGCTAAAACATGTATGACTGCACCGCATGCGGCGGGGTAGTTTGAGAGTAGTGTAAATTCAGATGGTACTAAAACAAATTCGGAACGAACACGGCGGCGGACGATGTTTGAGAGTAGTGGTCTGTATTCTATGAGAGATGAGTACTTGTCGGGTGCACGGTCTGTGACAGCGGTCAAAAAATGCCGACGACAACGATTTCTTCGTCGCTGTCGGCATTTTTACTATTGCGAAAAAGGTCTTTTTTCAAACACATACGGTGCGGCGTTACATAAAAATTGCCAAAATCACTTGAAAAGCGTCGAGCGGGCGGGTATAATATATAGGAATATTCGCGGCATTGCCCCGCATATCGGAAGGATGGGACAAACCGATGCAAAATCCCGCACCTCATAAATGGAGCGCAGCAGACTCCGTGACCTCTCTGCGCATTGTGCTGGCGCTTCCTTTGCTGTTTCTTCCCCTGCGCTCACCGTGGTTCCTCATTGTGTATACGCTTGCAGGGCTTACGGACGCGCTCGACGGCTTTCTCGCCCGCAAAAGCGGCAGTGCCGGTGAATTCGGCGCGCGGCTGGACAGCATTGCCGATCTCGTGTTCTATGCCATCATGTTCCTGCGCTGTCTCCCTGCTTTGTTTCAAACACTGCCGCACGCGATCTGGTATGCCGTTGGGGGTGCCTTGCTGCTCCGACTGGTGGCATATGCCACTGCGGCGATCAAATACCACCGCTTTGCGTCCCTGCACACCTGGCTCAACAAGCTGACCGGTGCGGCGGTCTTTCTGCTCCCCTACAGCATTGCGCTTTCGTGGCAGACCGTGCTCGGATGGATCGCCTGCTCTTTGGCGTTTGCAGCCTCACTTGAAGAGCTGCTGATCCACCTTTTCCGCAAGGAATATCGCGCGGGGAGCAAATCCGTTTTTGCTGTTTTCAGGACGTCAAACGAACCGTGACGGGCTTTAATCAAATTGCGCCTGCATATGCGGATCCTCGTATGCGTCAAAGCACATGAGGATCTGTTCTTTTGTGGTCTTTTCGACGGCAAGTTCCTGTGGGATAGATGCCCTGTCAAACAGCGCCGTTTCCGTTGTTTCGATGTTGTGTGCAAACGTTCCGCCTGCAAAGCGGCACAAAACAAATATTTTCAAAACGCCAAAGGCATAGTTTGTCACATTGTGCCTGCGCCAATCCTGTACAGCGATGAGCCGCTCGGCGTGCACGGTCAGCCCCGCTTCCTCGAACACTTCCTTTTCGGTGTTGGACGCGACCGACTGATCCACATCGCACCAGCCGCCGGGCAGCGACCATGTGCCGTTATTTTCGTGCACCAGCAAAATTTTTCCGTCGAGGAACACGGCGGCTCTTGTGTCCACCTTCGGTGTTTGATACCCTGTCTCATTACAAAAGAGATCCCGCAGCTTTTCGGTCGGCACGTCGGTGCGCAGCGCCAGCATTTCTGTCGCGATCTCGCGCAGTGCCGCATACCGTTCTCTGTCATAGACATCCTTTCCGTAGTGCAAGCCTGCCTGTGCAATGCTCTGCACGCGGATCGCAAGGTCTACCCATGCATCGTTCATACAAATCCCTCCACTGTGTAACATAAAAAAAGGAGTGATCCCCTTGCGCAGAACCAAACGAAACGGCGGCTTTTTCCTTTGTCTGCTGTTCAACATGCTGCTCAACCTCGACGGGCTGCTTCCCGCAGCCGTTTTGTTCGGTCTGCATTTTTGGCTGGGGCTGTCGCTTTGGTGGTCGCTGCTGGCGGCGGGGCTTTGGCTTTTGTGGCTGATCATTTGGATGTGCGTGATCGGCTGGGCAAGGCGCTGCGGCGACACGCCCGACCGACCGAAGGAAAACAAAAATCCCTATTCTGCGAAGAAGTAAACGGTTGTGCACCGCTTTTTACGGGGCGGCACAACCGCTTTTTTATATATCGGCGAACACATCCCCCGGCGCGTAGGTATCGTCGATAAGAACATATGGTAAGTTATATGTCTTTACACCCTGCAGCATCTGCGCATTGTCGGCAAGCACGCTTTCCACAGTGCAATCGTCCTGCAGGCGCTTCTCTATCGTGTCGGCATATGCCCGAATGTCGTCGAAATGCGCCCGAATATAGCGTTCGCTCATGACAAGACAGCAATAGCGGATGTCCGCAAGATAAAACGCGTCAAAGTCCTTTTTCCAGTCAAACGGAATATAGCATCCCTCGACGATGAGGTTTTGCTTGTTTTCAATGACCGTTTTGATCATTTCCCGCACGATCTGCCACAGATACGGTGTGAGCTTTTCATCGTCAGCGGGTGTCAGCACGGTCTGACCGCTGCGGATAAGTCCCATTTTCAGATGGTCGACAGACAGATACGGATAGCGATATTTTTCAAGCAGCCGCTGTGCCAGCACCGTTTTTCCCGTGTGGGATGCCCCCGTCAGCAGAAAGACCATACTGCTCCCCCTATCCGTTCAGAACAAGCCCTCATCGACGCATTTTTCCGCAAATTCACAGAAAAGCGCATCCGACCAGGTGAAGAATTCGCGACGGAACGTGTAGGCATCGTCCGGATCGAAGCATTCGTGCATATAGCCGGTGTCGGCGTCCGACGCCACGAGCATATCCAGCACCGCGCGCATTTCCTGCGGATCGGTCGACGTCAGTCCCTGCATGGACAATCCCATGTGCCAGATATACCCCGTATATTCATGCGGCGAGCCTAGCCCCTTGCCGCATTTGCCCTCATAATAATACGGATTGTCCTTGCTCAGCACAAACCGTCTGGTGTTCTGATAGACCTCCGCGAAAGCGGGATCGGCAAATCCGATATACGGCAGCGAGAGCAAATTGGGCGTGTTGGCATCATCCATCAAGGTATAGTGCCCCAAGCCGTCCGTCTCATAGGCAAAGATCTTTCCGTATTTCTCGTGCTCGACAACGCCGTATTGCCGCACGCCGTCTAGAATTTCTCCGCGCAGCGCTTCTGCGCGCGCCGCCAGCGTCGGCGCACAGCCTTGCAGCAGCTCGGCAGCATAGCCAAGCGCAACAGCGGCAAAAATATTTCCCGGGATATTATAGCCGAAATCCACGGCATCGTCCGACGGGCGGAAGCCCTGCCAGGACATACCCGTATATCCCACCGGCTCGCCCATGCCGTCGTTGTGCAGCGTATCGTTATAGCGATCGGTCTCGCGCGAAAAGCGATAGGGCGATTTTTCAAAATGGTGCTGTTCGGTCTCCATGACGTCCAAAATGACCGTCATGACCTGCGGCAGATGTCTCTCCGCAAACGCCGTATCACCGGTTGCCCTACAGTATCCGTAAAGCAGACGGAGCGGATAGGCAAGTGAATCCAGCTCATATTTCCGCTCCCACACCCACGGGTCCTTGAGCGGCACGTCCTTTACATGTCCGTGGCCGTTCGCCGTTTCGTTGAAGGCGTTGGCATAGGGATCGATGCAGATATACCGAAACTGTCTTTCGAGCACGCTGCGGATCATCGCCCCGATCGCGGGTTCATTTGCAAAGCGGACATAGTTCCACACCTGCGTGGACGAGTCGCGCAGCCACATTGCCGGAATGTCACCGGTGACGACATAGCCGTTCGGCGCGCCGTCCTCGCTGTGTGAAAGCGCGTCAAAGGTGTGGAGAAAACAGCTGTGATACAGCTTTGAGAGCTTTTCGGAATGTCTCTTCAGCGCCTTTTCATATTTTTCGAGATGCTCCTCCACAGAAGAACGCAGCGGATATGTATTCGTTTGCATATTGCCCCTTCTTTCGTCTTAGGTATGGCATATTTTATCACGCACCGCATTGCGATGCAACCGCTTTTTGCTTTTCACCGCCGCGCGGCGGCATATTGATGCGGCGTGACACCCTGCATACGCTTGAAGACCTGAATGAAATGCGAGGTGTTTTCAAAGCCGCAGCTGCGGCACACTGCTTGCACGGCGCTGCCGCCCTGCAGCAGCAGGCAGGCGTGGGAAATGCGCACGCTGTTCAGATAGTGCATATAGGTCATGCCCGTTTGCGCCTTAAAGCGGCTGCAAAAATGGTATTTGCTGTAGCCGGTCACGGCGGCGACTTCCTCGATCGTGATCTTGCGGGAAAAGTTATCGTTTGTCCAGCGGATAAGCTCTTGCAGAGCGGAGGACTGCAGGCGGGTGTGCTGTACATCCCGTTTGCGATCCGTGTGGCGGGAAAGCACCGCAAACAGCTCGACGACCGTCGGCAGACAAGAAGCCAGATCCCCGTCGTGCGCAACAAGGCGTTCTATGATGCCCTTCACCGCCCCGTATGCGGGGCAGCAATATTGCAATCCGTCGAGCGTCGCCCCGTTCACCGCCAAAAGATTTTCCGCGTTGAAATAGCGTTCCGTTTCCCGAAAGCAGACCTTGAATACATGCATCATGCCGCCGCAGGGGTGCACGGTGTTGGCGTGCACCGTATAGGGCGGAATGACAAACAGCTGCTGTCCGCCGAGCGAAAAGTGCTCTGTGTCAATCACAATTTCACCACACAGCCCGTCGCACAACAGCACTTCGAGCGTTTCGGCATAGTGCAGCGGGACATTGTCCTCGGTGCAAAAGTGCTTTATGCGCACGGTATAGGGCATCTGCGCGGAAAACGGCACATGCTCCTCAAAGCTGTCGGGCAGTCGGTCGTCATCGTATACACAGCGCACGCACCTCACCCCCTTTTTCATCAGCATACCATAAAATGCGCAATATGACAACATTTTTTCGAAACATCCCATCTTGTAAGCGCCGCCGCTTTTCGGTACAATGAAGATACTGAATGAAAGGAGTGGTCTCTTTGAAGCGTTCCGAGATCAACAAAGCCTTGAAAGAACTGGAAGCCATGTGCGCCAAATATTGCTGCTATCTGCCGCCTTTTTGTCATTTCACGCCCGAGCAGTGGCAGACGATCGGCCATGACTATGACGAGGTGCGCGACTGCATGCTGGGCTGGGACATCACTGACTACGGCATGGGGGATTTTGACAAGATCGGGTTTTCACTCATCACCATCCGCAACGGCAACCGTTCCATGCCGGACAAATATCCGAAGGTCTATGCGGAAAAGCTGTTATATCTGAAAGAGGGGCAATATGCGCCCAACCACTTCCACTGGTATAAGACCGAGGACATCATCAACCGCGGCGGCGGCAACTGCCTCATTCGGGTGTATAACAGCCTGCCGAACGAGGAGATCGACTATGACACGGATGTCACCGTGCACACCGACGGGCGCACCTATACCGTCCCTGCGGGCACACAGATTCGCCTGACACCGGGCGAGAGCATCCATGTCCAGCAATATCTCTATCACGATTTTGAGGTGGAGCCGGGAACGGGCGCGGTGCTGCTCGGCGAGGTCAGCCAGTGCAACGACGACAACACCGACAACCGCTTCAACCCGCCGATGGGCCGTTTCCCCGAAATTGAAGAGGACGAAGCGCCCTATCGCCTTTTGTGCAACGAATATCCCAAAGCAAAGTGAGGAAAAACGCTATGACAGATGTGGTCGCGCTTGGCGAACTGCTCATTGATTTTGCCTGTCTCAAAACGGACGACGACGGCTATCCCACCATGGCGGCGCACCCCGGCGGCGCGCCTGCCAACTTCCTGGCGACGCTCTCCAAATTCGGCGCAAAGACCGCCCTGCTCGGCAAGGTCGGCACAGACGCATTCGGCAAGATGCTGACCGACACGCTGGAAAAAGCGGGCATCGAAACGCGCGGGCTGGTGGCTGCCGACGATGTGTTCACAACGCTGGCATTTGTCACGTTCGACGCGCACGGCGATCGGGAATTTTCGTTTTCCCGCAAGCCCGGCGCGGACACAAGACTCACCTTTGACGAGCTGGATCTTTCGCTCATCGACGAGGCGCGGGTCTTTCATTTCGGCACGCTGTCGCTGACCGACGAGCCTGCCCGCACCACGACCTGTAAGGCGGTCGCCTATGCCAAGGAAAAGGGCAAGCTCATCACCTATGACCCCAATCTGCGAAAACCGCTTTGGAAGGATATGGAAACCGCGAAAGAACAGCTTTTGTGGGGGCTTTCGCAGGCGGATGTCGTCAAGATCAGCGATGAAGAAGTGGCATTTTTGTTCGATCTCGGCGTCGAAGAGGGTGCACGTCATATTCTCGAAAGCTACGGCGTGAAGCTGGTGTTCGTCACCTGCGGTGCCGACGGCTGCTATGCTGCAAACGCCGACGCGGCGGTCTTTGTGCCCGCACTGTCCGACATCAAGGTCATCGACACCACGGGCGCGGGCGACATTTTCGGCGGCAGCGCCGTTTTCAAGCTGCTGGAAAGCGGCACAGCGCCCGCCGCGCTGACCGAAGCGCAGCTGCGCGACATTGTTACCTTTGCCTGCACCGCTGCGGGACTGTCCACCGCCAAAAGCGGCGGCATCTCCTCTGTCCCGACCTTTGAAGAGGTTTCGGAAAGACTGTAAAACCGACCAAGAAACGCCCCGTTTATCACCGGTTGATAAACGGGGCGTTTTGCGGTACAATATATAAAAAAAGGAGTTGTCGTTATGTGCACTGCTGTCGCCTATATGCCGCACGATCTGTATTTCGGCAGAACGCTTGACTATGAATTTTCCTATGGAGAAACCGTGACCGTCATGCCGCGCCGTTTCCCGCTTTATTTTGCAAACGGAAAATGCCTGCGGGAACACTTTGCCGTCATCGGCATGGCGCATGTCGCCGACGGGTACCCGCTGTATTATGACGCTGTCAACGAGAAGGGTCTGTGCATGGCGGGACTGAATTTTGTCGGCAACGCACAGTATTGCGACAAACAGGACGGCAAGGAAAATGTCGCGCCGTTTGAGTGCATCCCGTGGATCTTGAGTCAGTGCGCCGATCTCGCCTCCGCAAAGGCGCTGCTGCAGAACATGAGTCTGTGGAAACGGGCGTTCAACGACCGTCTGCCGATCGCGCAGCTGCACTGGCTCATCGCCGACAAAACGGGCGCCGTCGCGGTGGAGAGCTCAAAGGACGGACTTTTGGTCTATGACGATCCCGTCGGCGTGCTCACCAACGATCCGCCGTTTCCCCTGCAGATGTTTGCGCTCAGCACGCACATGCACCTTTCCCCCGCACCGCCCGCAAACACCTTTTCAGAGGAATTGAAGCTGCAGCCGTACAGCCGCGGCATGGGGGCGATCGGGCTGCCCGGCGATCTTTCCTCGCAAAGTCGGTTTGTCCGCGCGGCGTTTGTCAAAATGAATGCCGCAGCAGGAGACGGTGAGGCGGCGGGCGTCAGCCAGTTTTTCCACATTCTCGGCGCTGTTGAGCAGCCGCGCGGCTGCTGCCGCCTTGAAAACGGGGAATATGAAATTTCCATCTACACTTCCTGCTGCAACGCCGACAAGGGCATCTACTATTACAAGACCTATGACCGTCACGGCATCGTCGGCGTGGATATGCACAAGGAAAATTTGGACGGCGACGCGCTTGCCGCCTATCCGCTTTTAACCGACAGCGGCATCACCATGCAGAATTAACGCATAATACAGCGCAAAATCCTGATCGTTCGCCCAGTCGTCATAGTATTCACCGGCGTAGTCGTCGATAAAATACGGCTGCATATATGCACAGGAAGCGCTGCCGTCCGGCAAAAACAGGGAAAGACAGTTGCGGATGCAGGCATCTGCCGCCGCCTTGTGCGCCTTGCTGCCGGAGAGCAGATAGTACTGATAGTCGGAGTTGGCGGTGAGACAGCTCCAATAGTGCAGCGTGTCGCCGCGAATGCCGCTCTTTCCGAACCAATAGTCATCCCAATAGCGGATCGGCATGCCGAAGAAACGGTAGTCGGGCTGCATACCGTTGAAGCGCTGCAGCACCACGATGTGCGCCCGCACCTTTTCGGCATACTGCGGATCGTGCAGAATTTCGCCCATCTCACAGTTCTACGCAAAATGACGTGTTGCCAAACGCCGACGTCGTCGCAAAAGTGCCGCTCCCGTGGTCGGTAAATTTGTCGATCGTCGAATGCCGTTATTGTGCCCAAAGATCATATAAAAAATCCCACAGACACGGGCCCTACCGTATCTGAGGGATTTTTTTGAGTGCTGTTTTATTTGCCGTCTGCGTCACCCGAGCTGTTCAGCCGCTCCTGAAAACGAATGAGGCAACAGGCTATCGCGAGCGGCGCGAGATACGACATAATGCAGGCAAGGATCCCGCCGATGCTCGGAAACAGTTTTGACAAAACCACCTGCACAACCATCAGCGGTATTGCTGCAGCAAATACGTGAAGCAGTGATTGCAAGAAAACCGCCGTGTCCGTTTCCGTTTTCCTGCAGTTGTACACCCATATAAACGGCACCAACGCGTTGACATACGGAATGAACATCAGCTTCTTTTGCGTTTTGACAGAAACGCCCATGCGATCCCCTCCCACTATTCCTTGTACCAAGCCGCCCAATTCCGATAGTGCGTTTGCAGCAGCTGCAATGTGCTTTCGGACAAACCGACAGCAAGCGACTTATTGTCCAGCAGCTCCGACAGATAGTCAAGCCACATGAGTCCGTCCTCTCCCGCCATTTTGCGTGCCGCGGCGACGGCATCTTCCACGGCGGCAATCAGTTCTTTTCCGCAAAACCTTTTCAGCCGATTACAAACGAGGAGAGCGCCCGGCCAGTTGATGTCCTGCAACCATTCGAGAAGTGCGGGCATATGCCCTGCCAATCTGTCATCGGGCATGGCGGACAAGACCCTTGCGCAGTTTTCCCACACGGGCTTTCCCGCATTTTCCGACAGCGGAAGGATCAGCGGCGCAACATCTTCAAGTCTGCTTGCGCTTTCCATTCCTTTTTTCTGATTTTCGGGGCTTTCGTTCCAGTTAAGCAAGGCATAGATTTCGGAAATGTGCATTTCCCTCATCCTTCCCGCGGCGGTCTGCTTTCAAAAAGCAGCTTCAGTGCCGTTTCCTTTTCGGCGTCGCAGGTGATGCAAGTGATATCCCCGACGGCAATGACCGTTTCGCCGTCGGGCTCGCCGTCATCGCTTACCTGTTCTATCACCGCCGCCGTTCCCTGCACATCTGAAACAAAGCCCTGCACATCGTCGCAATCGCTGTCCATCAATTCGATCGAAACTGCAAGACGGCTTTTCCGCGAAAAGGAAAGCACATCCCGAAACAGATCGCCCGTCAGCGGCAGCGACGGATGCAACTGATCGTGAAGCGCATACAGCTTGAGCAGCCTGCAGCCGTACCTGTCCCCTCTTTCCACACGGTAGATGTCCTGCAGGCGTCGCACGGTATAGCCGTCGTAAAAACCGTACGGCGTGATGCTGCCGATCAGAACCGCATCATCCGACAGCCCCAAAACAAATCCAAAGGCAAATCTTGCGGTATCCTCTTTGTCGGTATACAGCGAAATCGGCACGCCGCTCTCCTTTGCTTCCGAAAGCACCGTCTTAAACACGCAAAACCCTCCTTGGCGCTATTTGCTCTTATCCCCGTCTTTTTCTTCGTCTTTTTCCTCGTCCTCAATTCCGCGCGCCCACCGAATAAACCCGATGGCGCCGATTGTAAGCATTGGACACATATAAATCATCTCTATAGTCAGCGTGCTGATGTTCCATTTGCAGATCCACGAAACAGTGTTCAGGATCGCCAGGAATGCCATAGCAAACAAACAGCAGAGTTCTATAACATCGAAAATCTTCTCGTCCTTTTTCAAAGCAAACCACCCTCTCTGAGCAGAATGTTACCCCATCCAAACCGCCGACACTTTCCCGTCTTTTTTGATAAGTGCGTTCGGTGCCACGCCGTCGGTATCCGACGGCAGATCACAATAGACATGATAGCACGCCGCTTTTTCGTCATACGCGACGCATATTGCGCCCTGATTTAAGGGGTCATACGGCTGACCGTAAACAGTGCTGTATTTTTCCAGCCACAGTTCCTTTGCCTTTGCAACTGCTGTTTCAGCGTCGTCGATCTGCCCGACATTTCTGTCCGACGGAGACGCTTCGATTTCCTCTTGATATTTTGAGAGTGCAAATGCGCCCTTGTCATAAAACGGTGCTTTCGCGGTTCCCCGAACAACAAAGAAGCCGATTGCAAAAAGTGCTGCAGCAGCCACACAAACGCACAGAATCACTTTTCTTTTCATCATCGGTCAATCTCCCATCTGCATATTGACGGATCTGCTGTCATTCACCTCTATCGTTTTCGCAATGCAAATGCATTCGTCAAGATTTTTCTCAAACGCTTCTCCGAAAGCACCCGCGAAAACCGCACGGATCATCGCACCGTCCTGCCCTGCATCACCGCAAAATCTCTGCGCAATTTTCCGACTTTCCGTGTCATATTCATCCGACGGTGCGTGACACAACAGATCCACGGGATCCCATTTGTCCACTTCTCTTTTTACTGTTTCAAATTTCATGTTTCCATCATCCAGCAAATACAGCTTATTCAAAAAAGCGAATGTCGTTTTGCTCCAGAAAGGCAACATCTTCCCTTGTTGCCTGCGCTATGAAAGCCATTTTCTCATGCGAAACGGTGGCAAGCCACGGCTCTTGCCCTCTGTAAAAGCAGATGTCCTCCGGCAGCCCGTTTTCCAGCGGCAGAAAAACATTCGGCAGCGTCTGCAACGCCTGTCTGCTTCCCTTGCAGATGCGGTAAACGATCATGACCCTGTGCGTATCTCTTGTGATCGTGCCGGGCCATTCCCTGATGCCGGGGACATACCGTTCGACAAAAGGCTCCAGCGACCGCACAGCATCCGCATATTCAAAATTGGGCGGCTCTTTCGAATACGGCTTTTTCATTTTGGCAATCAGCGAAAACCGATCACAGGCAGACAAGGCATATCTCGTCACCTCGCCGTAGTTTCTGCTTATATCGTCAAAATTGAGGTCCAAGTCTCTCATTCTCCAAACCATATCCGCAGCACCTTTCCGTCTTTCTTCTGCATTTACTTATCATGCCACACAGCCAACACCTTGCCGGTAGCGTTATCCACCAGGACATGCGCAACGCCGCCCATCCTATCGGCGTGCAGCGTTCCCCGCACCAGCCATATGCCGTTTTTCTCATCATACAACACCTGATACGGCTTTTGGCTTTTCACGCGCTTGCCGTACTTTTCGATCCAAACACGCTCTGCTTTTTTGAGGAGATCCCTTGTGTCGGCTATCACGCCAAAATCATCCTCTGTCGGAAAATTGTCGATATAATACTGATATTCGCTCACGGAAAAGGTCTGAATATCCGGCGACCGGCTTTTGATGATCGCTGTAACTATTCCACCGATGCACACGACCGAAAGGATCAGTACCGCCGCAAGCGTCGCCTTTCTTTTTACCATCCGCATCACCCCCCAAATGCCCTCAATGCAACACGACCCAAGGAACAGGATAGAAGATATTGACAAAAGCCGACACGACAAAAAAGACATAAACAGCCACCGCCAAAATATGACCAAACCGACCGAGCAGGGGGAGTCTCGGCATGATCAGGGAACCCAGGCACCATACATATCCGGCAGCAAAAAAGCCACCGAATATGCACACCAAAAGCAAAAACAATGCCCCGTTTCTGTCCATGCCAAATGTATCTGCAATGAAGTATAAACCACTCATTACTAAGCCCGTAGCCGCATAAAACACCAAGAGCGGAAAGATCTTTCTCAAAAATTTACTCATTTCGATCACCACACTTAGCTTTCAAACGAAAAAATCTTTTCTTTCGGGGAAGTAAATACAGATGGGTCATAATAGGGAGCTTCGTTTTCCCATTTCTGATGAAATCGGATAATCATGGAGTCATGCAGACACAGGGAAACATAGACAACAAACAGCTTTTGAGGATACCGGGATTTCAGACTGTTTAACAAGACCTGTCCCAACGTCTCGGCAACAGGGATCAGTTTATCAAATTCGTTCTTCCCGATCCTGTCGATAGGTGAACATGATTTTCCGCGGCTTCAAATGCTGTTTTATCCTGCACATGTTCCACACGATCAACAGGGCTGTCGGCAAATAAAACAAACTCGTTGCCCCCATCATCCGTGACCGTTTTGAATCGGAAAAGCCCGGCTATCTGCGTCAGATATTCTGTCTTTTTCAATGTTCCCATCTCCTCAATCCGGCACAGGATGAAAAATATTGATAAAAGTCAATATGATCGAAAATGCGTAAACTGCCACCGCGGTAATATGCAGAAAGCACCGTATGTCGTTTTTATTCCGTAAAGACTGCAAGCCCTCTGATTACAGGATACCATACCCCACAGGCGGTTGCAATCCCGTTTCACAATTTTTGACATTCTATA
>URNF01000025.1 GCA_900549155.1 uncultured Oscillospiraceae bacterium
GGACACATCGCGCTGCCCGCCTATAAGCAGGAGAAAAGCGCCCGCTTTGACATGCCGCTGCCCGCAACTCTCAACCGCGCGCTCATCACCGATCTGCTCAAGGGCGAGCTGGGCTTTGAGGGCGTCGTCGTGACCGATGCGCTCGGCATGGGCGGCTTTGCCGGTTGGTATGACACCCGCGAGATTGCGGAGATCGAAGCCTTCAAGGCGGGCTGCGACATGATGCTGTGGCCCACCCCCGCTTTCGCGGACAATCTGGAAAGGGCCGTTCTCTCCGGCGAAGTGCCGATGGAGCGGCTGGACGATGCCGTGTCCCGCATTTTGCGTGTCAAGGAAAGAGCGGGGCTGTTCTCCGAGGACTACACGCCGTTTTGCCCACTGTCGGCGGACGAGGAAGCGTTTGTCAAGGACACCCAGCGCCGCTGCGCCGACAAGAGCATCACGCTGCTGCGCGACAAGGCGCACCATTTCCCGCTCTCTCCCGCAAAGACGCCGCGCATCGCGATCGTGCCGATCGTGGAGTTCGGTCCTGCCATGAAAGAGGCAAAGGTGCTGGAAACGGCGCTCACCGCGCGCGGTTTCAAGGTAACCTTTATGGATAAGCCCGAGCCGACAGCCGACGAGCGCAAGGCGCTGTATGCGGAAAACGACCTGGTGCTGTATGGACTTTTCTCCCGTCCGTTCCGCCCGATGGGCTTTCTCGACTACACTGCTGCCCGCGCCGCCAACCTTGCGGGCGCTTTCGCGCCGGATCACGCCGTGGACAAAACGGTGTTCGTGAGCTTCGGCTCGCCCTATTTCGGCAGTCAGTATCTTGAACGGGCACAGACCTATGTCAACGCCTATTCCATGCTCGGCTGTGCGGTCGAGGGCTTTGTGCGCGCCGCCTGCGGCGAGATCCCGTTTGAGGGCACATCCCCCGTCAAGCCGTAAGAAATTCCGCATTGGAAAACAGAGACGCAGTCTGCGTCTCTGTTTTTCTGTCTTGAATATCCGTCATGCATATGGTATACTATATCTGTCTTTATATGAAAAGAAAGGCAGAAAATGTATGATCAGTATTATCATTCCCGTCTATAACGGCGGGAAATATATAAACGGGCTGCTTAAAAACCTCTCCGCACAAAAGGAGACTGACGAGACGTTCGAACTGGTGTTTGTCGACGACGGCAGCAACGACGACAGCTTTGCAAGGCTTTGCGAAGCCGAGGACGGCGCGCACTTCACCATCGCGGCATACAGGCAGGAAAACGCCGGCGTGAGCGCCGCGCGCAACATGGGCATCCGCTATGCCAAGGGGGAGTATATCACCTTTGCCGATGTGGACGATTTTGTCACAGAGGACTATTTTGCCACGCTCGGCGAAGCGGTGAGAGCGCACGACTTTGACGTTTTGATGTTCAACAGCCTGCGGGTGAGTGCCGACGTGCTCCCCGCAACACCGCCGACCGCCGCCGCTTTCGAAACGGTGACAAACGACGCGCTTTTGAACAAGATGCTGTATAACCCCACCGCGTTCGGGGTCTATAATCTCCTTTTGCGCCGCGCCTTCCTCGAAGAAGCGGCACTGCGCTTCCCCGAGGGGTATAAATATTACGAGGACTATGATTTTATCTACCGTGTGCTCGGCTCGGCAAAAACGCTTTTGTATACGGAAAAGCCGCTCTATTACTATATGCTGCGGGAAGGCTCGGCGATGCAGCGCTTCACAGCGGACAGGCTCACCTGTCTTGTGCTGATGCAGGAGCTTGCCGCGTGGTTCAAAAAAGCCGCGCCCGCCTTTGCGCCGCTTTTTGCAAAATGGGGCACAAACCGCATCTATTGGTCGATCCTGTGGCAGGCGGCACTCGCGTTTTCGCACAGGGATTTTGTGCGCTTTGCCGCAGCGACCGACGCCAAAGCGCGGCTTTTGCCGCTTTGCGACTGCCCGAACAAAAAGGTCGCGGCAAGCGCCCGCCTTTACCGCGTCTCTCCCGCGCTGTATTACCGCGCCGTGCGGCTTTTGGGGCACGGACATTCCAAGGTGCAGCCCGCTGTTTTCGCCGACTTTGAAAACGCCGTCGGCGCGCTTGCAAAGGAGTGACACGTTTGGCAAAACACATTTTGGTGTATGGCATGACCGACAACCCCGGCGGCATCGAGACCTATCTCATGAACCAGCTGCATGAGCTTGACCGCGAAAGGGTCATGTTCGATTTCGTGACGGATTTTCCGACGATGGCATATGCCGACGAGGCGACCGCCCTCGGCGCGAAAATTTACTATATCCCTGCCAAAAGCAAGGGCGTTTTTGCCCACTGGAAGGCGCTCTCCGAAATTCTGAAAGCGCACCCCGAATACAAAAAGGTCTATTTCAACATTCTCGATGCCGGCGCGGCGATCACGGAGCTTATCCCGTGGCTGTTCGGCAGAACGATCATCACCCACAGCCACAACGGCAGCACCGACAGGCTGCGGCTGCATCGGCTGTGCCGCCCGTTTCTGAACCTGTTCACGAAAAAGCGGTTTGCCTGCTCCGCGCTTGCCGCAGCGTATATGTTCGGAAAGCGCAAGGCTGCCGTCATTCCCAACATGATTGCCGCTGCGGACTATGCCTACGACCCGTCCGTGCGGCAGGAAAAACGCGCTGCGCTCGATGTTGCCGACCGCTTTGTCGTCTGCCATGTCGGGCGGCTGTCGCATCAGAAAAACCCGCTTGGCGTTTTGGACATCTTCGCAGAGGTATACAAAAAAGAGCCGACGGCGGTGCTGCTCAGCGTCGGCGCGGGCGAAATGGAGCAGGAGGTGCACGCCTATGCCGCCGAAAAAAATCTTGGCGACGCCGTGCGGTTTCTCGGAAAGCGCGCGGACATTGCCGCCATTTTGCAGGCGGCGGACGTGTTTTTGCTGCCCTCGTTCTATGAGGGGCTGCCGATCGTGGCGATAGAAGCCCAGGCGGCGGGACTCCCGCTCATCCTTTCGGACACCGTCTCGAAGGAGTCTGCCGTCACGGACAATGTCCGCTTTTTGAGCCTTTCGGAGCCGCTCTCCGTTTGGGCGGATGCTGTGCTTGCCTGCAGACAGTTTGAACGCGTGCCGACCGGGGAGCGCATTGCCGCCGCAGGCTATGACCGCGCCCACCCCGCCGCAGCGCAGAAAGCGCTTTTGCAGTATTTTGAAGAATAAGGAAAGGCGCCCGACACGATGTGTCGGGCGCCTTTCTGTTTTGTTTTTCAGTTTGTTTCGATATACAACACCGTGTAAGCGCCGAGCGTCTCGGGCAGCACACAGTCGGTATAGGTGTGCGTCTCGTCGATGCACTTGCAGACCTTGACCTCTTTTCCGCCGAGCGACAGGTCAAGCGGCGTGTTCTTGTCGGTGATGTTGGCGATCACAAGGCAGTTGCCCGCCTCGCCCGTCGCCGCGACCGCATAGACATTCTCCGTGTCGCAGGTGCTCTCCACCTGCGTCCCGCGGGCATACAGCTCGCCGAACGCAACAAAGCCATAATAGGCGGGGAACGGCTTTAACGTCAGCGGATTGAACATGCCGGAATAGGTGCTCACGCCGCAGCGCGCATCATAGAACATGGCGCTGTCAAGCGGAACATCCTGGAAGCCCAGCAGCATGCCCGTCGTGAACGCCGCATGCTGCACCGTGCCGCGCAAGTCGGCGCGATAGTTCCACTCGTTGCAGGTAGACTCCGTGTGGGTATAGCCCGCCTCATCCAGCCGACGGCGCGCATAGCGCGCGTGCCCCAGGGTGCGGGCAGGCGTCGTGTAGCTGTGCCACGAGAAGAAATCGAGCGGACAGTTGTGCGCCTTGATGTAGTCGATAAAGCCGTCGAAAAACTCCACGAAATAGGCAAAGCGCGGGCTGCTGTTTGCCAGCTTCGAGCCTTCGCCGTCAAGCGAGCAGAAGCCACAGCTGCCGTAGCCGCCGATCATAAGGTGCGGGAATTTCTCCTTGAGATAGGTTGACGCAACGCCGTAGAATTCATAGAAAAGCTCTTTCGTGCCGTGCCATTCCTGGTTGAGCTCGATCTCTTCCCAGTTGTCCGGCTCGTTCCAGATCTCCCAATAGCGAATGTCATAGTGAAAACCGTCCGCCCAGCCCTCGGTGTAGTGGCGGATGATGTGCTCGCAGATGACCGCCCATTTGTGAAAATCCTTCGGCGGATAGATGCGATAGGTGCGGATGGCGATATCGTTCTCAATGGTCACGCCGAGACGGAAGAACGGCTCCACCCCGTGCTTTATGAGCGACGTGATCAACACGTCGGTGAACGCAAAATCATATGCTGCGGGATCGTCGGGGTCGGCGTCGAAATCGCGGAAAAGGTTCGGCACATCCACAAAGCGGTTGCCGCCCAAAAAGCCGCCGGTGTCGTGCAGACGCGAAAACGGAATGTGCGCCTCGGTGAGATAGTGGAACATATCATCATCCACACCGTACAGAATCGGCGGCTGACCGACACCGTTTACGGGCTTTATCTTTCCTTTTTCCTTTGTGAAATCCACGGTGATCTTTGCCATATGTCTCTCTCCTTATGTTTCTCTCCTTATTTTACATATGTTCCTGCAAAAACGCCGCGAGCGCGTTTGCCGCGCGGCGATGTGCCAAAAGTCCGGGATGCCCGTTTGCACCCACCTCGCCCACTCTGTCGTAGATGCAGTCAAGCGGCAAAAACCACACCTTTTCATCGGCCTTGCGCACCGTTTCGACCGCCGCCGTCAGAGCGGAAACAAAGTCTTGGTTCATCAGTCCGTATGTCCATAGGATCACCGCGTCGGGATACCGCGCGCGCACCTTGTGAATGAACGCGATCGCGCCCGCCGTCATCTCCTCGTCGGTCGTTTTGCCGCCGACATCGTTCGTGCCTGCATTGATGATGACTGCGTCCGGCTGCCAGCCGTCGGCAAAGTCCCAGGCGCCCTCGGCGGGAATGCGGGTGTTGCAGTCGAAAAACGTCGAGAATGTTCTGCCGACCTCGCCCGTGCATTCGTGCACAACGCCCTGCCCCGAAATGGACAAAAGGCGCGCTTCGGCGTCCAGCATCTGCGCCATCCTTGCCGCATAATTGACGGTCGCATCCTCTGTGCGGGTGCGATACGGCTCGGTCGGTCCGGCAAGAATACCGTAGCCGCAGGTGATGGAGTCGCCGATAAATTCCAGCTTCCGCTGCTTCTCGGCGGGCGGTGCAGTAAAGGTGCCGTCAACCGTGATTGCAGTCACAAACACCGTTTCCGACCAGCTCTCCGCCGACGCGCGCCGCAGCGACACCGTGTGGCTGCCGTTTTTCAGCGCCAGCGAAAAGCGGTCGCACACCCGCATTTTGTATGTAACGCCGTCCACGATGACGGCAAAATATTCCTCAGTCGGATAGGGTGCGCAGAAAATCGTCAGCGCGTCCCCCTCAAAGCAGAACGAGCAGCCCGAAAAGGACCACGAAAGTCCCATCGCGCCGTCCTCGCGCCACAGGATACGTCCGTGGAGCAAAAGATCTTTCCGCATTTCCCACATGGTCATATGCCCACCTCTTTCGAGGGCAGTATACCACAGTGTGCCCCACTATGCAAGCAAAATTTTCGCCGTTTTTGCAGCGCGTTTTCCCGCCGCCGCGGCGTTCGGCAAACCGCCCGGCGCTTTCTGCCATTGCGTCGCCAAAAGGGCGTTTGAAAGCCCTGCAATGCGCGGTGAACATCCCGTCGGCAATCTGCGCCGTCCCGTGACCGCGAACGCCATATACGCACCGTGAAAGCTGTCAAAATACCGCCGATAGGTCGCGGGCGTCCAGCAGTCGAGGAGCGTCAAACTTTCCGCCGCCGCGGGATACCGTTCTTTGATGCGCGCAGCGATCGCATCGGCAAGCGCCGCCTTTTTCTCGGCATACGCTTCGGGCGTCTTTTTCAGCTGCTGCCACCGATCGCTTTCGGCGGCATCCTGAAACAGCAGCGTTTCAACCACCGTTTTTCCCGCAGGCGCAAAATCCGGCTCGTGCAAAAACGACCGCAGCGGCAGGCGGGTATGCTCCCGCCCCATGACCGCAAACGGCGTGCAGGAAAACACCACCGTGCCGTCCTCGACCGCCGCACTGTCCACGGAAAACGCCGCGTGCACGCTGGAAAAAACGGGATAGGCAGCGCTGTTTGTATATGCGCGCCGCAAGGGTGCGGGCATATAGCCCGCAGGCAGCAGCGTTCCGAACGTCACCGTCGGGTCACAGGCAAACAAAAAGGCATCCGCCCCGACCCGCGCGCCGTCAGCAAGCAGCAGTGCCGTCACCCGACCGTCCGCGATCTCCGCCCCCTGCACCGCCGCATCGGTATAGATGCCGCCGCCGAGCGATTCAAACCGCGCCGCCATGCGCTGTGCCATGGCAGCCGAGCCGCCGCGCGGGATGTCGGCGTTGCCGTTTATGAACGCGGCATAGGCGACGATCAGCCCCGCCGCCGAAAACGCGCCGGTGAGCAGATCGGTCATGAAATGCCGCAAAAGCGGGTGCAAAAACCGCTCTGAGAGCGTCGAAAGAGACATCCCGCCATAGCGCAGCCACATGCCCGCCAGATTGCGCGGATTTTTCGCAACGGCTTCCACCGCGTCCATGAAGCGGTCGATCTCCCGCCTGTCGGCGGGGGAAACGAGGATCATTTCCCGTCTTGTGCGCGCCGCATCGCGCCACAGCGACAGCCGTCTGCCGTCATATTCCGAGGTGTAAAACGCGGCTGGCTGCACCACCTCCGTGGCATCCAGCGCGCCGACCTCCTCCCACAGCGCGTGCAGCGGCGTGCCCTTTTGCGTGCCGTTTAACCAGTGGATGCAGTTGTCAATGTGACAGCCGCCGCGCTGCCAGCCCGTGAGGTTGCCGCCCATCACCGCGTTTTTCTCATAGATGTCGCAGGCAAATCCGTTTTTCAGTGCAAAAATGCCGGCGGTCAGCCCCGCAACGCCGCCGCCGACGATCGCCACCCTTTTCATGCTATACTCCTTCCTTTGTCCGTCCATAGAGCGCCGTCATTTCCCGCAAAATATCGGCAAGCCAGCTGTTGAGACATCCTGCGTCCACGCGCCATGTCCAGTTGCCGTTGTCGGTGGCGGGGGTGTTGATCCGTCCCTCGCTCGAAAGCCCCAAAATATCCTGCATGGTGAGGATCGCCGTGTCCGCCACCGAGGCGACTGCCGCACGCATCATGCTCCAGTTGAGGCTGTCGTCATCCGCCATATGCAGATAGCGCCTTGCAAACGCCACATCGGCGGGCGCGGCAGTCTCTGCCCAGCCGAGAACGGTATCGTTGTCGTGCGTGCCGGTATAGACCACGCAGTGATGATCGTAGTTGTGCGGCAGATAGTCGCTGTCCTCGCGGCTGTCAAAGGCAAATTGCAGCACCTTCATGCCGGGAAAGCCCGTCGCTTTCAGCAGCTCTCTCACCTCGGGTGTCAGAAAGCCGAGATCCTCCGCCATGATCGGCAGCTTTCCGCACCGCTTTTTGAGACTGTCGAAAAGCGCCAAGCCGGGGCCTTTTCGCCATTTGCCGCGCCGCGCGGTCTTTTCGCCGAAGGGGATAGTGTAGTAAGACACAAAGCCGCGGAAATGATCGATGCGCACCACGTCATACAGCCGCAGTGCATGCGCCATCCGATCGCCCCACCACGAAAAGGCGGGCGTCTGCCGCGCCATGCAGTCCCAGTCATAAATGGGATTGCCCCACAGCTGACCGTCGGCGGAAAACGCGTCGGGCGGGCAGCCCGCGACCAGCAGCGGCAGCCCCCGCTCATCAAGAAGAAACTGCTCCCTTGCCGCCCACACGTCGGCGCTGTCGTGCGCGACATACATCGGCATATCGCCGATGATGTCGATCCCCGCCGCGTTGGCATAGTCCTTCACCGTCTGCCACTGCGCGAAAAAGTGATATTGCAGAAACTGCCAAAACCGCACCTCGTCGGGCGCTGCCGTTTTCTCTTTCCATGTATACCACGCCGCACCGTCGTTTGCGGTCTTCAGCGCCATGAACCGCGCATAGGGCAAAAGCCATTTCTCCTCGGCAGCACAAAAGGCGGCAAACGCCGCCCCCGGCACAAAGCGGGAAAACGCCTTCCTGAGAAGTGGGAAACGGCGGGCATACTGCCGCCCGTAGTCTATGCGTCCCGTATCAGAGCCGAGATCCGCCGCGTTTATCTCCTCTGCCGCCAAAAGCCCCTCGTCACACAGCATGTCGAGATCGATAAAATAGGGATTGCCCGCAAAAGAGGAAAAGCACTGATACGGCGAGTCGCCGAACCCTGTCGGGTGCAGCGGCAGGATCTGCCAATACCGCTGCCCCGCCGCCTTCAAAAAGTCCACAAACCGCAGCGCCGCTTTTCCGAATGTGCCGATGCCGTGCGGCGACGGCAGGGAAAACACCGGCAGCAAAATGCCGCTTTTGCGCATAGCTCTCCTCCTATCCTTTCACGGCGCCCGCCATGACACCCTTGACGATATGCTTCTGACACAGCGCATAGAACACGATGACCGGCAAAATCGCCAGCACCAAAAGCGCCATGTTCACGCCCGTGTCCACTGTGCCGTAGCTATCCTTGACCGCTTTTTGGATGGCGATGGGAATGGTCTCAAAGCCGCGCGTTTTGTCGAGGACGAGATACGGCAAAAGATAGTCGTTCCACACCCACATCGTCTCCAGGATCGCCACCGAGATATAGGTCGGCTGCATCACGGGCAGCACGATGCGGAAAAACACCCCCGGCGGCGAGCAGCCGTCGATGGTCGCCGCTTCCTCAATTTCCAGCGGAATACCCTTGACAAAGCCAGCGAACATGAAAACGGCAAGTCCCGCACCGAAGCCGAGATAGACGATGGGAATGGTGAACGGCGAGGTGAGCCGAAAGCGGTTTGCCACCATGGAGAGCGTGAACATCACCATCTGAAACGGCACTGCCATGGAAAACACGCACGCATAGTAAAACGCGCGGCAGAATTTTGACGCCACGCGGGTGATATACCACGCGCACATGGACGTGCACACCAAAATGAGCAGCACCGACAAAACGGTGATGATGACGCTGTAGCCCGCAGACTTGAAAATGGCGATCTCCGCGATGCCGCGCGTGAAATTCGAAAGTCCCGCAAATGTCTCGCGGTTCGGCAGAGAAAAGAAGCTGCCGACGATGCCCTCTTTTGTTTTGAATGCGTTATACACCACCGTGATGAGCGGCAGCGCATAGACAACGCAAAACACCGCAAACAGCACCGATGCTATGCGGTGCAGACGGCGCACAGGCATTTCTTTCATTGCTGCACCTCCCGCCTGTGTGTGATGGAAAGCTGGGTCAGCGAAATGGCGGCAACGATGAGGAAGAACACGACCGCCATCGCCTGCGCCGTGCCGTGTGCACGGGCGCTGTTGCCGTAGGTATCGCTGATGCACAGTGCCAAAAGCTGCGTCATTTTGTGCGTGATGCCGCCTGCATCGGTGACGGCGGGCAGCCCCGCCGTCAGCGACAGGTTCTGATCATACAGCTTAAAGGAGTTGGTGATGGACAGAAAAAGACAGATGGTGACCGACGGCATCACCATGGGGATGGTGACGCGCCGCAGCGTCTGCCAGCCGGTCGCGCCGTCGATCTTCGCCGCCTCGATGAGGCTGTCGGGCACCGCCTGCAGACCCGCGATATAAATGATCATCATATAGCCGATCTGCTGCCAGCACAAAACCGCAAGCAGTCCGAAAAAGCCGAAGGTGCTGCTGTAGCTGAGATCCTTGCCGAAAAGCGGCAGCAAAACGCCGTAGTTTAACACCATCTTCCACACATAGCCGAGCACGATGCCGCCGATGAGGTTCGGCATGAAAAACACCGTGCGATAGACATTCCTGCCCGGAATGTTGCGGGTGAGGGCGTAAGCGAGAAAGAATGCGCATATATTGATAATGGCCACCGACAAAAGCGCAAAGATCACCGTGAAGCCCAGCGATTGCCAGAAATTATACTGTCCCGAAAACAGCACCCGCCGGAAATTGTCCAGTCCCACAAAACGGAATTTCGTCAGCGTCTGAAATTCGCAAAAGGAGAAAACGACACCATAGACAAACGGCACGACAAAGCTCAGAAGAAACGCAACAAGCGTCGGCAGCAGGAAAAGGGGAAACCATTTTTTCAGTGATCTGTACACCGCAAAGTCACGCTCCGGTCAATGATTTTTGTCGTATTCGGTCTTCCAGCCGGTCACAAATGCCACCTCGACATTTTTCCACAGTGCGTCGGTCATGCCGCCCTGTGCATAGGACAGCATCGCCGCGCCCACGCCGCTTTTCCAATCCTCCGACGGCATGGTGGCAAAGTTCCAGGAAACGGGCGTTTTGCCCGCCTTCACATAGTCCTCGGCGATGCTGACAAGCGGATTGCTCGAAGCCTTTGCCGCCTTGAACGGTGCGGAAAAGCCCATTTTGTCGGCGAGCGCCGTCGTCCCCTCGTCGCTTGTCACGACCCATTCAAGGAATTTGAGCGTCGCCTCGATATCCTGCTTTCTTGCTTCGCTGTTGACACACCAATAGTTCTCCGAGCCGGTGCAAAGCCCCTGCTCCTCCTCGCCCTTGACGCCGATATAGATGGGCAGCATGCCGATGTCGGCGGCGGTGAGCTTTCCTGCGGTCACGCTGTCATAACTCCAGGTGCCGTTCTGATAAAAGACCGCCTGTCCGTTTGCAAGCTCCGCCGCGGCGTCGTCGCCCGTTTTCGCGCCGATCTCGGCGGGGGCGCAGGTCGCGTTGTTGAGATAGAGATCCCAGATCTGACGGAAATTGTCCAGATATGCCCCGTCCACGGATTTTGCGGCGGTGATGCTGCGGTCGCGGTATTCATAATAAAGCGGCACGTTGGCAAGATGCGTCTTAAAGCGCCAGTCCGAGGAATCGGTCATGCCCGCCGAGGTGAACGCGCCCTTGACGCCGAGCGCGTCCTTGTGCGCCTGAATCTCGGTCGCGACCTTGGAAAGCGCCGCAAAATTGTTCAGCGCCTCGATCGTCTTCACGGAAGAAAAGTCCGACGCAAAATACTTGTTCAAAAGCGTTTTGTTATAAATGATGCCATAAGTCTCCAGCACATAGGCAACGCCCGCGACCTTGTCGCCGTCTTTGAGCGCAAAGTCCTTGTTTGTAAGCTGGGTATACACCGCGCTGTCCGAGAGATCATAGCAATAGTCCTTCCAGTGCTCCAACCCGACAGGACCGTTGACCTGGAACAGTGTCGGCGGGTTGTCCTTCACGATCTCGGCGGACAGCGTATCCTCATAGGTGCCCGACGCCGCCGTCACCACCGTCACCTCAACGCCTGTTTCGTTTGTATAGCTTTTGGCAAGCGCTTCCCACGCCGCCTTTTGTTCGGGCTTGAAATTGAGATAATAAACGCCGGCGGCTTTGTCGCTCTCGCCGCAGCCTGCCGCCATGCATAGCAGCAAAACCGCCGCAAATACTATCGCTGTCAGTTTTTTCATAAAACGATCACTCCTTTGCCGTTAGTCTTGCCGCTCGGTTTGACGGTTATGCATGCCGAAAAAAGCAGGTTGCAAAAAATGATGATATAGTATATACTCTTTAGCGGTACTATTATTTTCTGAAAAGGAGCGATTCTATGGAACTCGCTGTCATTATCATTTGTGTTGTCATTGTGCTCATTATTCTTTGGCTCATTTCGAGCCAGCGCCGCCTTGTCGCCATGGACGAAAACATCAACAACGCCATGAGCCAGATCGGCGTGCAACTCACCGCGCGCTTTGACGCTTTGACGGGACTTTTGGAGCTTATCAAGGGCTATGACGCGCACGAATCGGAAACACTGCTCGAAACCGTCCGCGCCCGCCGCACGGTCATCACCGCCAATTCGACGGCGGCGGATGTCGCGGCACAGGAAAACGTCATCACCGACGCGCTCGGCAAAATCAACGCCGTCGCGGAGCAATATCCCGCGCTGCGTTCCGCCGAAAACTACAAGCAGGCGATGGGCGCCGTCGAGCGCTATGAAGGCTCGCTGCGCAGCGCGCGGCTGGTCTATAACGACTGCGTCACGAAGCTCAACCGCGCCGTGCGCATGTTCCCCACCTCGCTCATCGCGGGCATGCTGCATTTCTCGGCACGGGAGTATCTCAAGACCGAAGAGGACAAAACCGCGCGTCCCGAAATGAAATGAGGTTCATGAAAAAGTTTCTTTGTCTTTCTCTCACTGTCCTGCTGCTTTTCTCCCTGTCTGTGCCGTCGCTGGCGGCGCAGATCACGGACATGGACATCACCGTGACCGTGAACGACGACGGCAGTGCCGTTGTGTCGCAGGTGTGGAAGACCGCAGCCGACAACGGCACAGAGTTTTATATGCCGTTTTCCACAAACGGCTATCTCACGCTGACCGATCTTTCGGTGCGGGACACAGAGCGCGTCTATGAAACAGAAGACGGTTGGGACACCGACCGCAGCTTTGAGGAAAAAGCCTATCGCTGCGGGCTTCTGCCCACCGACAGCGGCTATGAGATCTGCTTCGGCATCTCGCGCTACGGCGAAAACACCTACACGGTGACCTACACCGTGCACCACATGTTCAACGCCTATGAGGACACCGACGGCACGCTTTTCCGCTTTGTGAACGACAAGCTGAACGTCACCCCCACCAATGTGCGCCTTTCCATGCGCCTTGCGGACGGCACGCCCGTCACAAACGACGCCTGCGGCATTTGGGCATTCGGCTATGACGGCGACATCCGCTTTGAAAACGGCGGGATTGTTGCCGCCACCGCGTCGCCGATCGAGGAAGAAAACCACATGACGCTCATGGTGGAGCTGCAAAAGGGCGTCCTGCACCCCGACCGCACGGCAGAGGGCACCTTCGACGAGGTGAAGCGCCGCGCCTTCAAGGACAGCGACTACGGCTATGCCGACGAGAAGGATGCGGGCATCGGCGTTTTCCTCCTCTGTCTTGTGCTTTCCGTCGGCATTGCCCTCGCGGCGCTCATTGCGAGCATTGTCAACCGCCTGCGGCTCAAACACTTTGCGAAAAAATTCGGCTATTGGCGCGACCCGCCCTGTGACAACGACCTTGCCGCTGCGGCGCATCTCGCAACGCTTTTCCGTCTCTGCAAGGAAGAAACGTTCATCGGCGCGCTGATGCTGCGCATGGTCGTCGACGGCGAGCTGGCGGTGGAAAAGACCGTGTCGGTCGGCGCAATAGGCGGCGAAAAAACGAAAAAAGCCCTGCGGCTCGTGAAAGAACCGCAGGACGATATGTTCAAGCAAAAGCTCTTTTCCGTGTTGCAGCATGCCGCCGGCAGCGACGGCGTGCTTTCCGAAAAAGAACTGAAGACCTATTGCAGCAAGCACGAAAAGCCGCTGCGGGGGCTTTTGGATGCGGCGGCAAGCGAGGGACATCGCTATTTCACCGAGCGGCACTGCTTCAAAAAAACCGATCTGCACACCAAAAACGAGCCGCGCACCCTCGGCGGATTGACCGCAGAGGGCAAACAAAAGCTCGGCGAGGTGACGGGCTATCGGCAATATCTGCGGGATTTCTCGCTCATTGCCGAACGGGAAATTTCCGAAGCGCCCGTGTGGCAGGAAATGCTTGTTTATGCGATGCTGTTCGGCGTGGCGGGCACGGTGATCGAACAGCTCAAAAAGCTCTGTCCCGCGCAGCTGCCCGCCATCGAGCAATACGACAGCGATCTGCCGTTTGTCATCGGCTGCTATCACGGGATGTATGCTTCCATGCGCACCCGTGAAAACGAGATCGCCGCGCGCAATTCCGGCGGCGGTGGCAGCGCATCCTTCGGAGGCGGCGGCGGATTTTCCGGCGGCGGCTCGGGCGGCGGCGTAAGATAACAAAAAAAATGCGGAGACAGCTTTCTGTCTCCGCATCAGTGTGTCAAAAAACTTGTTTTTTGGCACACTGTGAGGCTGTCTAAAAACCGCAGGAGCAAGGAAACCGCCCCTGTCGGCGTATACAACATACGCTAAGGGGCGGTTGACGCCGACAGCAAAAGCGTGCGTTTCAAAGAAACGCGCTTTCTGCTTACCGGACTTTTGCCGTCACCTTTCTCGCATGGATGCGCTTTTGCGTCCTGCGGACTTTTTTGACAGTCTAATGCGGAGACAGCTTTTCTGTCTCCGCATTTTTGCTCTTACTTACAGCAGGATGGAATGGGTGCGCACAAACGTCTCGCCCGCCGCGAGCCGCGTCATGCCCTCGCGCGTTTCCAGCGTCTGCGGCTCGTCCACAAAGCTCGGGATGCCGCCCCAGGGCTCCATGCACATATACGGCGCGCCGTGCTTGTGCCACAAAAGGAAATAGTCGGTGTCAAACCGCACCGTCACCGCTCTGCCCGTCGCACGGTGTCTGAGCGTTGCCTCGCGGGAGTGCAGATCCTTGAACACCAGCGCATCCACCGCAAAATATTTGTCATACAGCGGGAACACCCGCGCATCCTTTAACATCTGCACCGGCGTGCGCTCCAGGAGATTGCCCGTGAGCAGATAGGCAAAAAGCGTCTCCGGCTTTTCGAAAACGATGTCATAGTCCTCGATGCCCTCGGGGCAGGCATATGCCTCGTGCGAGCCGATGGCAAAAAGCATGGTGCTGTCTGAATCGTTTGTCACCGTGTAGGTGATGTCCACCTGTCTGCCGTGCAGACGGTAGTTTATCCGCAGAGTATAGTCCCAGGGATATTTCTTTTTTGTCTCGTCGGACGAGGTCTGGACAAAGGTGGCAAAGCTGTCGCCCGCATCCTCGACGGCGAACTCCCGAAATCTGGCAAAGCCGTGCTTTTCCATCGGATAGGTGACGCCCTTATAGCTGTATTCACCGTGCGGTGTGCCGCCGCAGAACGGGAACATCAGCGGCGCGACCCCCGACCAGACGGCGGGATCGCCGCTCCACAGCACGTCCTTGCCGTCGAGCGTCATGCGGCGCATTTCCGCGCCCGTCTCGGCGATGGACAGGGTGATTCTTTCGTTTTTCAGTGTGATCATATACCTTCTCCTCTCAGTGCAGCAGGATGTTTCCTGCGTGTCTGTATTCCGACGGCGTCATGCCGGTGCATTGCCGAAAGGCGCGGTTGAAGCTCGCCGTGCTGTTAAAGCCGCAGCCGAGCGCTACGGACAGCATGGTTTCCGAAAAATCCGGCGCGCAGATGCGCCGCACCGCCTGCTCCACCCGCCTTGTCGTGATGTATTCCCAAAGGGACACGGTGTTATAGCGCCGAAAAAGCGCCGAAAAATAGGTCGGGCTGCACCCCGCCTGTGCCGCGATGTCCGCAAGCGTCAGCTTTTCGCAAAGGTGCCGATCGATATAGTCCATCGCGCGCAGCATGCCCCGCACGCCCGCGCTGTCGCCGTCCGCGGCGGCATAGCCGTGTTCGCGGATGAGCGTTATGAGCAGCAGATTCAAAAGCGACTTCACCGCGAGCGCATACTCATCCCGCTTTTCCCGCAGCTCCTCTGCGATCTCCCCGTGCAGGGTGCGCAGCGCCGCGGCGTTTTTTGCCGCAATGCGGCTGGAAAAATCGGGTGCGTGCGCAAAGCAGAAGTTGAGATGCCGTTCGCTCAGCGAGTCGCCCGCTCTGCCCCAAACATAGCGCGGCTCGAAATGCAGATTGACGATGCACAGCCCCTCGTCCTCGACCGCCGTGATGCAGTGCGGCTCGTTGCCCGCAAACACGAACACATCCCCCGCCCGCATGGGCAAAACGCCCGCAGCGGTCGTATAGCTGCCCGCTCCTTTTTCCACCACCGTGATCTCAAAGCGGGTGTGGCTGTGGCGCTGCAGCACCCGCTTGAAGGGCAAAAGCGTCACCCGCCACATTTTGAGCAGGCTCTCGCCGCCCTCGGTCAATGCGCCGATATCCTCTACCATCATAATATCCTTTGCAAATTGCGTAATATACTTGATGAAAAGATTGCCGATTTCTTCTAGAATAGCATTGTACAAACGGAAAGTCAATTCTTTTAGGAAAGGAAATCGTCATGAATATCTGTTCTTCCCCCTCCGACCTGCGCATCACGGACATGTGCTTTGTGGACATCGACGGCGCGCCCAAGCGCTGCACCATTCTGCGCATCGACACAAACCAGGGCATCTCCGGCTTCGGCGAGGTGCGCGATGCTTCCAGCAAGACCTATGCCCTGATGCTCAAAAGCCGCATTCTCGGCGAAAACCCCTGCAATGTGGACAAGATTTTTCGCAAGATAAAGCAGTTCGGCGGCCCGTCCCGCCAGGGCGGCGGCGTGTCCGGCATCGAGATCGCCCTGTGGGATCTCGCGGGCAAGGCATACGGCGTGCCGCTCTATCAGCTGCTCGGCGGCAAATTCCGCGACCGCGTGCGGGTCTATTGCGACACCGACGTGGACGGCAGACACACGGGACACGACATGGGACTTGCGCTCAAAAAGCGCATGGACATGGGCTTTACGTTCCTCAAAATGGATCTCGGCATCGGGCTGCTCCTCGACGAGCCGGGCACGATCAACGCCCCGCTCGGCTTCATCGACGACATGAAGACCTATGCCCCGCACATTCTCAACGTGCAGGGCGGCTCGGTCACGGCGGACATGGTGCGCTCGCAGAAAAGCTATGACATCGTCACCACCGCCCACCCCTTCACCGGCATCCATCTGACCGAAAAGGGACTCGACTTTCTTGAAAACTATGTGAAAGAGGTCAGAGAGGTCATCGGCTATGAGGTGCCGCTGGCTATTGACCACTTCGGGCATGTGTGCGTTGAGGACTGCATCCGCTTTGCCAAACGCATGGAGCCGTATAATTTGGCGTGGCTTGAGGACATGGTGCCGTGGATGTACACCGATCAATATGTGCGTCTCAAAAACAGCACCGCCGTCCCGATCTGCACGGGCGAGGACATCTATCTCAAAGAGGGCTTCGAAACGCTCATCAAGGCGGGCGGCGTGTCGGTCATCCATCCCGACATTCTCACCTGCGGCGGCGCGCTGGAGCTGAAAAAGATTGCGGACATCGCCGACGAGCACGGTGTCGCCGTGGCGGTGCACATGGCGGAAAGCCCTGTCGCCTGTCTTGCCGCCGTGCACACGGCCGCCGCGATGCACAACTGCCTTGCGCTCGAATTCCACTCGGTGGATGTGCCGTGGTGGGCGGACATCGTCACAGGTATCAAAAACCCGCTTTTCGAAAACGGCTTCATCACCGTCCCCGAAAAGCCCGGTCTCGGCTTTGACGACCTCAACGAGGAGATGATCCGCGCGCACATAAACCCGCAGATCCCCGGCTATTTCGAACCGACCGACGAATGGAACAAGGAATTTTCCAACGACAGAATTTGGAGCTGAGAAATATGTCTTACATAAAAAACGCCCTCAAAGAAAGCGCCGCCTATTTTGAAGACCGCTACCCGTCGGAGCTCGAGAAAAACCGCAAAGGCGACTTTGCGGTTTCGGTGCAAAAAAACGGGAAACCGCTTGAAAACTGCACCGTCTCCTATACCCTCGAGCGGCACGACTTCGATTTCGGCTGCAACCTTTTCATGCTCGAGCAGTATGACGAAAAGGTGCAGCAGGACACCTATTATGCGCAGTGGCTGCGCCTGTTCAACACAGCGGTCGTCCCGCTCTATTGGGAGGGGACGGAGCCGGAGAGAGGCTATCTGCGCTATACGGCGGACACTGCAAACGATGTCTATCGCCGTCCGCCCGCCGACAGGGTCGCGGCGTTTTGCCGCGAAAACGGCGTGGCGATGAAGGGACATCCGCTTTTTTGGCAGGAGTTCATCCCGCGGTGGCTGCCCGAAAAATGGGACGAGCTTTATCCGCTCATCGAAAAACGCTTTGCGGAGATCGCCGCAAGATATGCCGACAAGATCCCCGTTTTCGACTGCGTCAACGAGCCGTCGCGACTGTTCGACCAGCTGTTTGAGTACAGAGAAAACGGCTGGAAATGTGTGTTCCCGCCCGATGACTACATCGAGCAGATCTTCGCGCTCGGGAAACGGTATTTCCCCGACAACACGCTCATCCTCAACGAGGCGACCGGCGCGGCGTTCGGCGAATTTCGCGGCGTTTTCGGCGGCTATTATCTTCTGCTTGAAAAGCTGCTCAAAAAAGGGCTGAAGATCGACCGCATCGGGCTGCAGTGCCATGTCGAGGACGAGGCGTATTACAAAAATGTCTTTCAGTCTGAGCGCCTGTATCGGCTGCTCGACACCTACGGGCGTTTCGGTAGACCGCTCGTGCTCTCGGAGATCGGCCTCTCCTGCGCCGACGAGGAAACACAGGCGCTCGCCGCCGAGCGACTCTACAGGGTCTGTTTCTCCCACGCTGCCATGTCGGGCATCTTCTGGTGGAATTTGGACGACAACGGCATTTTGTGCGACAAGGAGCGCAATGCGGCAGGCGAAAATCTGCCCTATGGCGGGCTGGTGCGTAACGGCACGCCGAAAGCGGCATACAGGGTGCTTGACCGTCTCATAAACGAAGAATGGCACACCGAAGGCAGCGCATCCGCAAAGGACGGCAAAATAGCTTTCAGGGGCTTTTTCGGGAAATACCGTCTGCACATCAAAGGCGACGGTATCGACAAGGAAGTTTCCGTCGATCTCGGCAAGACTGCCGACAGAAATCTGAAAATTGAACTGTGAGCAGGTGGAGAAAATGCATTTTAACGACAGAGATACCATCATCGCCCTGACCCCGCTTTGGAAAGGCGAGCGGCTGCCCGACGGCAGACCGAAGGTTGCGGACAAATATCTTGACGCGCTTTACGGCATGACGCTCGAAGAGGTGTGGAAGCCGATTTTCGTGCTGGGCTATGAGCACCAGTTCGTCGGCGGCGGGGAAGCCCCGCTGCACGCCCTGCACGACGACGGCAGAAAGCTCGTCGGCAGAGCTGTCACCTGTACCTATTGTCCCACCCGTCCCGATCTGCACGACGTGCAATTCGGCAGAGGCGCCGAGGATGGGCTTGTCGGCAACTATAACCAGTGGGTCATCGATCATTTGTATGAACGCGATGTTGTCGTTTGCGATATGTATGATAAAATATATAAGGGTACCTTCCTCGGCGGCAACCTCACCACCGCGCTGCACAACCGCACCAAAACGGGCGGCGCGGTCATCTGGGGCGGCGTGCGCGATGTGGAGCAGATGAAAAAAGTGCCGGATGTGCAGGTCTATTATCGCGGCATCGACCCCACCCCCATCCGCGAATTCGTGATGAAGGACTGGAACGACATCACCGCGTTCGGCGGCGCGGTGTGCCTGCCGGGCGATGTCGTGTTCGGCGCGGGCGGCGGCGTGCTGTTCATCCCGTCGCACCTTGTCGCCGATGTGGTCGAGGGTGCTGCCAAAACGCACGTGAAGGACGATTTCGGGTTTGAAATGATCTGTCAGGGACGATTTACCACCGCGCAGATCGACAAAAACACCTGGAGCGAGGATATGCTGGATATGCTGCTCGACTGGATCAAAACCGACCCGCGCGGCGAAGCCTATCGCGACCTCGACTGGTCAAAGGAATATGATCTGGCGCGCAACGGCGATCCGACCGACACGCAGACCGCCCTGTGAAACCCGCCCGCAGGGGCAAAAGGAGTGTTGTTCATGACAAATGCAGAAATGCGCGAAAAGTGTCTTTCCCCCTTTCTCGAACAGGACGCGCTGTACAAGGAGCGCATCTGTCCGAACATCGAGAAATACCGCAAAGGGGATTTTCGCCTGAAGTTCACCGACCGCGACGGCAAGCCCCTTGCGGGCGTGACCGTTGAGGTGCGGCAGGAGACGCACGATTTCAAATACGGCGCGAACATCTTCATGCTCGACGAGTTTCCGACCGACGCGGAAAACGCCGCCTATCGTGATCTTTTCCACCGCTATTTCAACCTTGCCACCGTCCCGTTTTATTGGGACGGCATCGAGCCGCAAGAAGGACACCCGCGCTATGCCGCAGACAGCGAAAAGGTCGCCCGCCGTCCCGCACCCGACCTGTGCATGGACTATTGCCGCGAACACGGCATTGCGCCGAAGCTGCACTGCCTTTTCTATGATAAGTGGATCCCGAGCTGGCTGCCGAAAACCGATGCAGACGCCATGCGGCGGCTGTATGAAAAGCGGTTTGGCGAGATCGCCGCGCGCTATAAGGACGCGCTGTATGAGGTCGAGGTCGTCAACGAAATGCTCGAGGAGCAATATTGGAAGACCCAGTCGGTGCTGTGCGCCGAAAGGGACATCGTCGAATGGGCGTTCGCCCTTGCGCGCAAGCATTTCCCGCAGTCAAAGCTGGTGTTCAACGAGGGCTGCCGCGTGCCGTTCATCGCGGCGGCGGACTACCGTGACCCCTACATTCTGATGCTGGATCGTGCGATCGCGCGCGGCGCGTCGGTCGACAAGATCGGTATTCAAAATCACATCTTCTGCGGCGCGACCTGTCCGCAGGAAGAGGACATCGACGACAAGCTGCGGTGGATGGATCCCGTAAAGCAGATAAAGGCGATGGACGTGCTGTCCTCGTTCGGAAAGCCGCTGGAGATCACCGAGGTCACCGTCCCCACCGTCGGCACGGGCGACGAGGCGGAGGCACTGCAGGCGGAAATTCTCCGCTATCTCTACACCCTTTGGTTCTCGATCCCGCAGATGGAAACGATCGTCTATTGGAACACGGTCGAAGGCACGGCATGGAATGCGCCGAACGGCGCATGGCGCGAAAACGACTGCCGCGGCGGGCTTTTCCGCCGCGACTTCACCCCGAAACCCGCAGCAGACATGCTCTATCACCTTTTCCATGAGGAATGGTGCACAAAGCTGACCGTGACAACGGACGAAAACGGCTGTGCCGATCTGCGCGGATTTTACGGCGACTATACCGCCAAGGCAAACGGCACGCCGTTCGCCTTCGGCATCCATCGCGGCGACGCGATCGGCAAGACCGTCATTCTGTAAAGGGGGCATCTGTATGGACAAAAAACGCGCGCTCGTCACCGGCTCTTCGCGCGGCATCGGCAAGGCCATCGCCGTCGCACTCGCAAAGGACGGCTTTCACGTCCTCGTCCACTGCGCGGGGAACCTTGCAAAAGCCGAAGAAACAAAAGCCGTCATCGAGCAAAACGGCGGCACGGCGGAAATTTTCAAAGCCGACCTCTGCGACACCGCCGAAACCGCCGCGCTGGCAAAGAGCATGGGCGACATCGATGTGCTGGTGCTCAACGCCTCGCTGCAATATCGCGAGAAGTGGGAAGATATTTCCCTTGACCGCTGCACGCAGCAGTTAAACTGCAACTTCGTTTCTTCCCTGCTGCTCATGCAGGCGGCAGTGCCGCACATGAAAGCCCAAAAAAGCGGCAGGATCATCACCGTCGGCTCGGTGCAAGAAGCCAAACCGCACCCCGACATGCTGGTCTATTCCGCAAGCAAGGCGGCACAAACCAACATGGTGCGTTCGCTCTCGCTCCAGCTGGCGCCCTTCGGCATCACGGTCAACAACGTCGCCCCCGGCGTTATCTACACCGATCGCAACATAAAGGCGCTCGCCGACCC
>URNF01000026.1 GCA_900549155.1 uncultured Oscillospiraceae bacterium
GCCACGAAGATCAGACCGTAGATGATGGCCTCGCCGGAGTTGCCGATGAAGCTGCCGAACACGATGTCGCCCAAAGAGCCGTCACCGCCCGCAGCAGCACTGCCGCCGGTGGCATTCAGCGTCAGACGTCCGGAAATATAGATCGTGCCCGCACCGCCGCCGACAGAACCGGTGCTGCCGTCTGAGCCGTTCGCACCGCGACGGTCGTCCACATCATAGAAGTTTATGCCACTCCAGGTGCGCTCCATAATGTTCTGGGGGCTTCGACCGCCCGCAGCACCCTTGCCGCCCGCACCGCCGTTTCCGCCGATCGCAGCGGCAGCACCGCCACCGCCGTTTCCGCCGCTGCCGGTGAACCACTCGGTGGTCTTCTGCTGGATATTCTCCGTTTCCGTGATGCGCTTTTCGCCCTCTGTGCCGTCCGCACCCGCAGCCGCGTTGCCACCCGTCACAGTCAGTGTATCCTTCGGCGCTCCCTTGGAGGCGGAAAGCTCTTCATCATGGGCGCTGTAGATCGTCAGCTTTGCCCCCGTCGGCACATTGATCGCCGCCGTGGCGCCCGTCATGCCCGAAGCGTTTGCGCCGTGCAGCGTGACGCTGCCGTTGATGATGATCTTCGCGTTTGCGCCCGCGGCAAGGGTGATCGGACTTTTTCCGACAGCCGCCGTATAGTTGATGGGACCGTTTATCTGCAGCACATCCCCGTTTTTGAGCGTCACCGGAAAGCCGCTCGTGGCCGATATCGTTTTGGTGGGCTTTGGCTGCCAGCTGCTCGCTGCAAACACCACGACTTCTCCCTCGGCAGTGCCCGTCCGATCCAGGGCGGCACTTTCGATGCGGGGTGACATTGTGAACAGCATTGCACAAGAGAGCAACAGTGCCGGTATTCTTCTTTTTCTCATGTGCGACTCCTCCCGAAACTGCACGGTGCTGTGCATGCAGCGCCGTGTATAAAACACTTAACATCCAGAAGTGTATTCTATGTATTCGGCGCGAAAAAGCAAGAGGTTTGGCATAAACGGTCGAAAAGCGGCACAAGCGGCAGGCTTTCGGGGGAGCGAATACCTTTGCTTTTCGGTCGGTTTATGCTATACTGTATACTGGCAGTAAGGAGGCGTTTTCCATGAAAATTGCCATTGTGGACGACGAGCAGCAGATGTATGAGCAGCTGCAGACATATCTGAAGGAAGCGCTCGGCGATCTTGCCGCACTGACATATTATGACAGCGGAGAAGCATTTTTGCAGGCATGGCAGCCGCACGCCTTTGACCTGATCGTTCTGGACATCTTCATGAGCGGGCGCACCGGTGTGGACGTAGCAAAGGAAATTCGCAAGACCGATGCCGACGTGAAGCTCGTGTTCGGCACCACCAGCAATGAATTTGCCGGCGAAAGCTATGAGGTCAACGCCAGCTATTATCTGCGCAAGCCGTTTGACCGAGACAAGGTGAAAGCGATGCTCGACCGTCTCAACATGACGGAGATCGAACGGGCGCGGGCGGTAAAGCTGCCGGACGGAACAAGCGTCCTGCTCCGCAACATTCTCTTTGTCGACTGTGCCGCCCACCGCATCACCGTCCACTGCAAGCGAAACCGCGACATCGTCCTGCGCGCGAACTTTTCCGACATCGAGGCGCTGCTTTGCGCCTATTCGTATTTTTTCAGCCCGACAAAGGGAATCGTCCTCAACTTCTATGAGGTAGTCGCCCAAAACGGGGACACGTTCAAAATGAGCGACGGCAGTCTGCTTCCCATCAGCCGCCGCAAGGCAAACGAGGTGCTGGAAGCTTATTCCGCGTTTTGCTTCGAACAGCTGAGAAAGGAGGAGATCTGATGCCGCCGCTTTACAGAATTTTGGAGATCGCCGCCTATTCCCTTTTGAATTTTCTCCCCTTTTTGTTTTTGGCACTCTATCCGTTTCGCAACAGTCTGCGGTTTTCAAACGGGATCACGTATCTTCTCATCGGCATTCTGACCGTCATTCAGCTCATACTCGGTGCGTGGGTCGCCTTTTTCCCCGGCGACAACGCGGCGACCGTCAGTGCCGTCAGCACGGTGCTGTATCTGGCGTTTTATTTCCTCGCGGTGAAAAAGCATTTCGGAAAGACGCTGTTCACGCTTTTGATGATCTCCAACATTGCCAATCTCAGCGTCATTGTTTCCAAAAGCATCGAGGGCAAGCTGTTTCCGACGCTCGCCGTACAGAACTATCGCTGGTCCTTTTCGCTGATGCTTTTTGCCGTAGAGCTTATTTTCGCCGTTCCGATCTTCAGCTATATGAAAAAGATCTATACACCGGCGGTGGAAAAAGAGCCGTCCGGTCTCGAATGGCGCTATCTGTGGCTGATTCCCGCCACATTCTATGTGATGTGGTATTATGCTTTTTACGGCAACGTTTCCCGCAGCAGTCTCGAAATTGCCCTACGGCCGAAAAATGCCGTCATCATGTTCATCATCAATGTCGGCGAAATTCTGATCTATTCCGTTGTTGCCCGCCTCATTTTGGAGCAGAACAAAATCATGGAGCTGCAACAGCACAACCATCAGCTTGCCATGCAGTCCGTACAATATGAAAATCTGAAGGACAAAATTCTTGAAGCCCGCCGTGCCAAGCACGATGTGCGGCATCATGTCGCCATCATGCAGGAATATCTGAACAACAAGGACTATGCCGCCTTGAAGAATTATCTCGACGAATACAGCACGGGGCTGCCCGACGAGACGCTTGTGTGCTTCTGCGAAAACTCGGCTGCCAACGCCGTTCTTTCGCACTTTGCGCAGCGGGCAAAAAATGAGGGAATCGCCTATACCGTGAAGACCGGCATTCCGAAAGATCCCGGCATTCCCGACACCGACATTGCCGTTTTGCTCGGCAATCTGATCGAAAACGCGCTCGATGCCTGCAGGGCGGAAAACGGCAGTGACAAAAAGATTGACATTCGGGCAAACACCACCGACACCTCGCTTTGCATCACCGTGGACAACACCTTCACGGGCACGCTGGAATATATGCCGGACGATGCGCTTTTTTCGACCAAGCACGACGGCATCGGTCTTGGGACGCAATCGGTCAAAAGCATCGCCGCACAGCATGGCGGCGTGTGCCGCTTTGAAGCAAAGGACGGCATGTTCTTTGCATCGGTATACTGTCAGATCACGCAGGAATAACATAAAAAGGCTGTCAGAGCGGAAATCCACTCTGACAGCCTTTTTTCTTTTGCTGTGTTACTTTTCAAAAACCGCGATCTCATACGGACGAAACGCCGTGTCGCCGTTCCTGCGGTCGGCATAATTATGCAGCACCTCTTTGCCGAAATCCTTTGCGCCGTCGATCGTCGACGGCTGTTCAAAGTTGCAAACGACGGTGAACACGCGCCCATCCAGCGTGCGGGTGAAGACAAAGAAGTTGTCTTCCTCGGCGGACAGCACAGCGGTCACGCCGCGGCGCAGCGCCGGTTCCTCCCGTCTGAGACGGAGAAGATCGCGATAGAAACGGGACACGGACTTTTCCGCCTTGCAGTCAGCCGCGAGATTGATCTCACCGGCGCGGCTGGCGATCGGCAGCCACGGTGCATGCGTCGAGAAGCCGGCATACTGCGAACCGTCCCAGGCAAACGGACGACGTGCATTGTCGCGCGAGCCGAAGTTAACCTTCTGCAGTGCTTCCTCCTCGGAAAGTCCTTTTTCCAGAAATTCTTTGTAGATATTGAGACATTCCACATCGTTATAGCTTGCCATGCTGTCATAGGCAGAAGCGGTGATGCCGATCTCCTGTCCCTGATAGATAAACGGCACGCCGCGCAAAAGATAGAACATCGTTGCCACGCAGGTGGCGCCCTCATAGCGCAGCGCGCGGTCGTCGACCACGCGGGAAATGAACGGCGCGTTGTCGTGGTTGTCCGTGAACAGCGCATGCAGCAGGCCGAGATCCTGCATCTGCAGCTGCCACTTCACGATCGTATCACGCACCGTTTTCAGACTCTTTTCACCGGGCGTGAATTTGTCTTTGCGCCCTGCCCGCAGATGGTCAAACTGGAAGAGCGTGGAAAGCTCGCCGCGGTCATAGTCGATGTGACGGCAGATCTCATCCATGTCATTTGCCCAGCACTCGCCAACCGTGAAAATGCTCTTGACATTTTCACGCCCGAACATGGCGTGGATATACTCATGCAGATGCGGGCCGAAGCAGTTGGCGCCGTCAAAATTCTTGGAAATCTGATCGATCACGTCGATACGGAAGCCGTCGACGCCGAGATCGACCCAATAGTCGATGACGTCCTGAATTTCCTTCACAACGGCAGGGTTTGTCCAGTTGAGGTCGGGCTGCTGCACCGCATAGGAATGCAGATAATACTGTCCCCGCTCGTCATCGTATTGCCACGCCGTTCCGCCGAAAGCGGAGTGCCAATCGTTTTGCGGCGCATCGAACCAATAATAATAGTCCCGATATTTCTCCTCGCCCTTGCGGGAGCGGACAAACCACTCGTGCTCGTCGGAGGTGTGGTTCGGCACAAGATCCATGATGAGCTTCATGCCGCGCTTGTGCATTTCTGCGATTAGGCGGTGCATGTCATCCATCGTGCCGTATTCCGGTGCAACACAGCGATAGTCGGCGATGTCATAGCCGTTATCGTGTCCCGGGCTTTTATAGCACGGGCAAAGCCAGATCGCGTTCACGCCGAGGTCTTTCAGATAGTCGAGCTTTTCAATGACGCCGGGAATATCGCCGATGCCGTCGCCGTTCGTGTCCTTAAAGCTCTTCGGGTAGATCTGATAGATCACAAGATCCAAAAAGTCCTCATACTTTTTCGCCATGTTCCGCATAAACAGTCTCCTTTTCTCTGCGTATTTTCACCAAAAACAGTATACCAGCCGCAGGAAAAGTTTGCAAGAGGAAAATCGCAGTGTGTCAGCTGTTAAGCCGAAGGTAGGTTCTGACGATAATGACAGCGGAAAGAATTGCCGTCAGGGCATCCGACAGCGGCATGGAATACAGCACGCCGGACAGCCCGAAAAAGTGCGGCAGCACCAGTGCGAAGCCGACGCCGAAAACGATCTCGCGCACCATGGAGAGCATGGTGGACTCCACCGCTTTTCCCATCGCCTGCAAAAATATGAAGGTGGCTTTATTGATACAGGCAAGCACGATCATGCACAGATAAATACGAAATGCCCGCACGGCAAAATCGGTGTAATAGACGCTTTCGTTCGCCGCACCGAAAATCTGTATCA
The DNA here is from genome assembly GCA_900549155.1 of uncultured Oscillospiraceae bacterium. Taxonomy (GTDB): domain Bacteria; phylum Bacillota; class Clostridia; order Oscillospirales; family Acutalibacteraceae; genus URNF01. Next base: position 5,233 of record URNF01000026.1, read on the forward strand.
ATGCGCGCGGGAACAGTTCGACTGTCAGCAGTGCCGCCGCGCCGACGCAGGTCTCCGCAAGAAGCAGCTTTTTGAACGCCTCTTTGACACGGGGCATCTTCCCCGCGCCCATATTGTAGCCGACGATCGGGATCAGTCCCGCCGCCATGCCAATCACAACGGAAATGACGATCTGGAAAAATTTCATCACGATGCCGACCACCGCCATCGGAATTTGCGCATACTGCTCCTGCCCGAAAACGGCATCCAGCGCGCCGTATTTGCGCACCATGTTGTTGATCGCCGCCATCGCCGCCACAAGGGAGATCTGTGCGAGAAAGCTGCAAAGCCCCAGCGACAGCGTTTTGCCGATGATCTTTCCGTTTGGCTTCCAATCGCCTGCATGCGGCGTTATGTGATGTGCCCGACACAGATACACCGCTGCGATCAGTGCCGTGGCAATCTGACCGATCACCGTCGCAATCGCCGCGCCCATCATCCCAAGGCGGAACACAAAAATGAAAATAGGATCGAGGATGATGTTCAGCACAGCGCCCACCAGCGTGGAAACCATCGCAAGGCGCGGACTGTCGTCCGCACGAATGATCGGGTTCATCGCCTGCCCGAACATATAAAACGGGATACCGAGCGTGATCCAAAAGAAATATTCCTTTGACAGAGCGAAGGTCTCTTCATTCACCCTGCCGCCGAAAGCGGCAAGAAGAGGATCGGAAAAGAGCAGATAGACCGCTGTCAAAACAAGACTGCCGACAATGCACACCGCCACCGCGTTGCCGACGCTGCGCGTCGCGTCGGCAGGCTTCCCCTTGCCGAACGACAGGCTCACAAAGGCACAGCAGCCGTCGCCGATCATGACGGCGATACCGAGTGCGATGACGGTCAGCGGGAAAACGACCGTGTTGGCGGCATTGCCAAAGGAGCCGAGATAGGCGGCGTTGGCAATGAAGATCTGATCCACGATGTTATACAGCGCGCCGACGAGAAGTGACACCACGCAGGGTGCGGCATAGCGCAGCATCAGCTTCCCCATTTTCTCCGTGGCGAGATTAGATTGTTGTTCTTGCATGTTGACCTCCTCAAAATGTGCAAAAAAAGAATGCGCAAGTCCAAAACTGGACTTACGCATTTCTTGCAGCTCGTTATCTATACTATAGCACAAATCGAAAAAAATTTCAAATGTTTTTTATTTCAGCAGCGCTTCCACCGCATCGGCGGCGGGGGCAAGCTCCTCGCAGAGCGCCTTTTCGATCTCGCCGCTGTCGCACAGCGCGGCGACCCTGCCGTCCATCGGCAGGCGGGCAAGCACGCGGCTGCCCATCGCTTCGACGGCTTTTTCCGTTGCGGCATCGTCGCCGAAAACGGCGATGTGCTTGCCGCAGTCGGGGCACTGCACATAGCTCATATTCTCCACGACGCCCAGCACCGGAATTTCCAGCATCTGTGCCATCTTGTATGCCTTTTCGACCACCATCTGCACCAGCGACTGCGGCGTGGTGACGATAACATTGCCGGAAATGGGCAGGCTCTGATAGACTGTCAGCGGCACATCGCCCGTTCCGGGAGGCATGTCGATGAACAGCACGTCCAGCTCGCCCCAGATGACGTCGCTCCAAAACTGCTTCACAGCACCCGCCAAAACGGGACCGCGCCACACCACCGGCTGCGCCGGGTCCTCCAAAAGCAGATTGACCGACATGACCTTGATGCCCATATGCGTTTCGGCGGGCAGGATGCCGAGGTCGTTTGCCCGCGCCTTTTGCGTGATGCCGAAGGCTTTCGGAATGGACGGACCGGTGATGTCCGCATCCAAAACGCCCACCTTATAGCCGCGGCGCGCCATCAAAACCGCCAGCATCGCCGTGACAGAGGATTTGCCGACGCCGCCCTTGCCGCTGCTGACGGCGACAACGTGCTTAATTGCACTGTAGGCGTTCGCCGGTTCATGCAGATCCTGCTGCTCGCATTTGCTGCCGCAGGTGCTGCAATCATGTGTACATTCGCTCATATAGATCCTTTCCTTTCCGATCAGCGCGCGCCGTTGTGGCTGAAGATCACCTTGACGGTGGCAAACAGAATTTCCAGATCCCGCCGAAAGGAGCGCGTCTCGATGTATTCCACATCATACACGATCTTCTGCTCCGGCTGCAGATCATAGCCGCCGCGCACCTGTGCAAGACCGGTGAGACCCGGCGTGACCAGCAGGCGCTGACGGAAGCCGTCGATATATTTATCAAACTCATCATAGAACATCGGGCGTTCCGGACGCGGACCGACAAGACTCATGTTGCCCGCAAGCACACAGAAAAACTGCGGCAGCTCGTCGAAACGGCATTTGCGCAGGAAAGCACCGACACGGGTCACACGCGGATCGTTTTCCGCCGCCCACTGTGCGCCCGTTTTTTCGGCATCCAGCCGCATCGAGCGGAATTTGAGCACCTTGAACGGCTTGCCGTTTTTGCCGAGCCGCTCCTGCTTATACAGTGCGGGACCGGGCGAATCCAGCCGCACAACGATCGCCAGAATGAGCATCGGCAGCGCCAGAATCACAATCGCCAAAAACGACATCACAATGTCAAAAAGGCGCTTGCCGAAACGATAACCGAAGCCGCCTGCCACCTGCCGCACACGCGGCGCAACAAAATGCTCCTTCATGGTTGTCTGCGCGCCGATGCGCACCTCGACGGTCTCATCGCCGCAAGGCGCTTTTGAAACAGTATTCTGCATAATATCTATTTCCTTTGTTTTCTTTTTGAATTTGAAAAAATGCATAAGGAACCTTCCGTCCTTTTTACACATACGACCCATTATAGCGGATTTTTAACAAAATGCAAGAAAGATTTCAGGTTTGTAACCTTTCGCATTATACCACATTCTTCAGTGTTCGTCAATTCCCGTCTGTTTATACTGGACTTTTCAGGGAAAATGGGGTATACTATTTATCGTAATTTATGGAAAAAACGGGAGGCACAGTATGAAGGATGGATTTTTGCGGGTGGCTGCCGCCACACCGTCTATTCGTGTCGCGGATTGCCGATATAACGCCGAACAAATTTTGAAAGAAGCGCTTGCCGTCTCATCGGACACGGCGGTCTTGGTGTTTCCGGAGCTTTGCGTCACGGGCTACACCTGCGGCGATCTTTTCCTGCAGCCCACGCTGCTGCGGGCAGCGGAAAACGCCCTTTCTTTCCTGCTGCACAAAACCGCAGGGCTTGACACGGTCATCCTTGTCGGGCTGCCGGTTGCCGACGGTGCGGCACTGTATAACTGCGCTGCGGTCATGCAGCGCGGCTGCCTTTTGGGACTGGTGCCGAAAATGCACATCCCCACCTATTCTGAATTCTATGAGGGGCGGCATTTCACTGCCGGTGACAGCGTGCCGCGCGCCTTTACCTTTGCGGGACAGCAGACCATGCTCGGCGCAGCGCAGATCTTTGCCTGCCGCGAGATGCCCGCTTTCCGTCTCGGCGTGGAGATCTGCGAGGATCTTTGGGTCGGCGAACAGCCCTCGCAAAAGCTCGTCGCTGCGGGTGCGACCGTTATCGCCAATCTTTCCGCAAGCGACGAAAGCATCGGCAAGGGCGCCTATCGGCGGCAGCTGGTGAGCATGCAGTCCGCAAGACTTTCCTGCGCCTACGTCTATGCCGATGCCGGTGAGGGCGAGTCCACCACCGACCTCATTTTCTCCGGTCACAATCTCATCGGCGAAAACGGTGTCATTCTTGCGGAAAGCAAGCGTTTCACCGTCGGCAGCATCAGCGCCGATGTGGATCTTGAGCGTCTGCTTTTTGATCGGCGGCGCATCACCACCTGTCAGAACGGACAGCCGATGCCGACGGTCTCTTTTTCGTTCCCGCTGCGTTCCTTGACGCTGAACCGCAAATTCGACAAATACCCGTTTGTGCCCCAGGACACAAACGACCGCACCGCGCGCGCCGAGGAGATCCTCACCATGCAGGCGACCGGTCTTGCGGGACGTCTCCGCCACACGCACGCCCGCACAGTGGTCGGGCTTTCGGGCGGGCTGGATTCCGCGCTGGCGCTGCTTGTGATCTGTCGTGCCTATGACATGCTGGGACTTTCCCGCCGCGACATTCACACCGTCACCATGCCCTGCTTCGGCACGACGGGCAGAACACTCGGCAATGCCCGCACGCTGGCGCAGGCGACCGGCACGACGCTGCACGAGATCGACATCGCTCCCGCCGTGCGGCAGCACCTCGCCGACATCGGACATGACGAGACTACGCTGGATGTCACCTATGAAAACGCACAGGCGCGCGAGCGCACACAGGTGCTCATGGACATCGCCAACAAATACGGCGCACTCGTCATCGGCACAGGCGACCTTTCCGAGCTGGCGCTCGGCTGGGCGACCTACAACGGCGATCATATGTCCATGTACGGCGTCAACGCGTCCGTTCCGAAAACGCTGGTGCGGTATCTTGTGGATCACGAAGCACGGCGCATCGGCGGCGAAACGGGACATGCCCTTTTCGACATTCTCGCAACGCCCGTCAGCCCCGAGCTGCTGCCGTCGAAGGACGGCGAAATTTCGCAGCAGACCGAGGAGCTGGTCGGCCCGTATATGCTGCACGACTTTTTCCTGTACTATATGATCCGTTTCGGCTTTCCGCCTGCGAAGATCTATCGCATTGCCTGTGAGACCTTTGCCGACGAGACCACCCCTGCCGTCATCAAGCACTGGCTGCAGACCTTCGTGCGCCGCTTTTTTGCACAGCAGTTCAAGCGCTCCTGCCTGCCGGACGGCCCCAAGGTGGGCAGCGTGACGCTGTCCCCGCGCGGCGATTGGCGCATGCCGTCCGACGCTGTGGCGACCCTGTGGCTGCAACAGCTTGAGGAGCTGTAAAGAGGTGCGGCTGTGACAACCGTCCGACAGGGTGACTGCGTGTTTTCCGTCGATGTGGAAAACACCGAGAAATACTATGCGGCACAAGCACTTTGCGATTGTCCCTATTGCCGCAATTATTATGCGCAGATCGCAAGCGCTCTCCCGCAGCTTTCCGCCTTTTTGCGTGTCTTCGGCGCTGACGCCTTGCGCCCCGACGAGGTGTCGAGCATCGAGGTCGGGGATCACATCGCATATCTCAGCGTAGACTATACCGTCTGCGGAACAATCGACGCAATGCCGCAAAATGAGACGGACATTTGCGGCGACCCGCCCATACACGTTGCGTTCACCGACGGCTTTGTTTCCAAAAACGTGCAGGCAGAAGCCTATTTCACGGTCTCCGTCACAGATCTTTCGCTCCCGTGGATGTTGGACGAACCGTTTCCGACAGCTGCGTGGGAACGAGTGTCGGCAAAAATCAAACGCCTTTTCCGCAAAGTCGGCAAGACCCGCAAAAGCACCTCTCCGTAACGAGAGGTGCTTTTTGCAGCGTCCCCCGAAACCGCTGAACACCGCACTTGTCAAATCCCCCTGTCACCCACTCCCACCGTTTTTCCGCCTGCGCCGTTCCCCTTTTTGTATATGGTATACTGCTGGTATACTTAGTATATCAGCGATATACCGTATAGCAACATAACAACAAAAGCGGTTATCCGAGAGAAGACGGGATACGCATGAGCGCGAATGCGCAGGCTGCGGATACGTGCGTGCAGGACCGTCTTGTCTGCGGGCGGCGGACGAGCGACAACAGGCAAAAGTCAGCACCCCCGTCACGTTCCCGTGACGGGGGTGCCGATGTATGTAGAGAGAGAACTGCAGATTAACCGTTTGTGTAATTGGTCGTATAGGCGTTGCCGTACAGCACCGTACCGTCTTCCAACTGCACATAAGCACGTGTCGTGACATCCATGCCGAAGCCGCCTTCCACCTTGTCGAGGTTGACGATGCACGCCGACATATCCACATATTCCGTGCAATAGTCATAATACACATCGCGCTCTTTGACGCTGACCTTCTGGATATACTGCGACTGCGCAGCAAGCTCCGTCGTCAGATCGTCTTCGCCGATCACGCTTGCCGCGCCGATCAGCACGCCATAGTCGGCGACCGCTTTTTCCTCACCGTTCACCCACATATACCGCGCGCCGTCCTTTTCGTAGGCATAGGCACGGTGGACAAAGCGTAGACCTTTCTTCACGGCGTTCACGGATGTGCCGATCGGCGCAATGTTGCCGGATACCGCGCGGTTGCCGACGAATGCAGCGTGCAGCAGACCGCCGCCGGTGGTCTCCACCATGAAGGCGTTGCCGTCGCCGTCCTGCCGCCAGCCGACACGCTGCGGCATGGTCAGCGTACCGTCGGTATCCTCGGCATAGAAGCCGCCCGCGGAAAGCTGATAGCCGGTCTTCGGCGTGATCGCCAGCGTATAGCGATAGCCGTTTTCTGTCTTTTCCACATCGATGATCGTGGCGATACCGCCGCGATACGGCAGCACGGTCGGATCCTCGGTCTGCGGCGTCAGAAGATCGGCGGCATTGCCGTCCTGATCGAGCGCCTTCAGATGGATGTTGCCGATGGAGTGCACCACCGCGGAAACGCCGTATGCCAATGTGCCTGCGTCGAGTGCCGCGATCTCCTCGTCATAGCTCTTGATGACGGTGTCCGTTCCGTAGTTATAGATCCACACCTTGCAGTGTGTACCGACGACCTGCACCTTGACACTGATACGGTCAGGCAGCTTTTCGGAGAACGTCTCGGTCTGCCAATGATTGTACATGTCCCGTCCGGCGTCTTTTCTGTCGGATACAATATTTTCACCGGCAGAGATCGTGATGCCGCCCTGTCCGATCGCGACAAAGCCCTGTTCCGTGCTGATGGAATAGTAGCTGCCCGTGAACTTGCCGGGAGTCGCCTGACGGAAGCCGAGGATCGCGGCACCGAAGGTGGCGGTGTCAAACCGCACATCAAAGGTGGTTTCGAAATGCGAAAGGCTGATCTCTTCACCGTCGGAATTCAGCGGCACCAGCGAGTCGATCTTGCGGAACACCTCGCCCCACGTCTTCTTCGTATCGCGTTTTAACCATCCGTCGGATGCCACCCAGGCGCTGTAGGCGTCGGTGGGACCGCCGTAGACATCGTCGGTGTCCGTGTTACCGGAAATGCCGACCTGCCCATAGACAGCCTCGCGGTTGTAATAAAGATGGAACTTGTCGGTCAGCGTGACGGAAACATCGTCATAATCGAAGGTTTCCGCTGCCGTCTTTTGCGTTGCTGCCGTAAGCAGCGGATAGGCGTTGAACACAAAGCGGAATTCGCCGGAGGTCGCCTCAAACACGGCAAGCCCGTCCTCTTTGCCGACAAACGCGATGCCGTCCGCGTCGAGCGTCGCCGCATCGGCAGCAACACCGTTCACGGCAAATTCACCGAATGTCGACTGTTCGAGTTCGATTTTCGCCGTCATATTGGCGGGGATGCGCACCGTGTAGGCATAGGTGCCGTCCGCCTGCAGCGCCCAGGCGCTTTCGATCTTGCCGTTTACCGAGTCATAGCTGCCGGAAACATGCGTCAGCGACGCGTCCACCTTCGGCGCGATCAGCGCCTTTGTGTAGCCCGCTTCCAACGGCTGTATGCCCAAAACGGAAGAATAGAGATAGGCACCTGCGCTGCCGTAGGAATAATGGTTGAAGGAGTTCATATCCGCATCGCCGAAGCCGCTTGCGATCGAATAGGAGTTCCAGCGCTCCCACATGGTGGTCGCGCCCTGCTTGACCGAATACAGCCAGGAGGGATTGTTCTCCTGCATCAGCAGCTTATAGGCAAGATCATTCATGTCCAGCTCTGCCAGCGTCTCCAGGATGATGGAGGTGCCCATGAAGCCGGTGTTGATGCGGTTGCCGTTGTCAACGATCGCCTTGCGCAGCGCTTTCTTGCCGCGCTGCCATGCCGCATCGTCGGTATATAGGTGCAGCTTCAGTGCAAACAGATAGGACGTCTGCTGATTCTTCATGTTGAGGTCGCCGTTTTCATCAAGGAACTTCTCTCTGAAGAAACCGAGATGGCGCTGCTCCATAGCGGCGTATTTTTCCGCTTCATCGGTCTTACCGAGCACCGTCGCCATTTCCTGCATGACCTGTGTATCCCAAATGGTGTACACATAGCTGATGAAATTGACCATCTGACTGTCGTTGGTCGTCGTCGACAGCCAATCGCCGAACTGCTGACCGATGCGCTCCGCACCGCAGGTATACAGATAGTCCATATACTTGGTCATGGACGGCCAGTATTCTTCCATCAGCGAGGTGTCGCCGTATTGCCGATAATATCTGTAAGGAATGAGGATGCCCGCATCGGCATAGCCGCCGACGCCCGCCCAGGCGGAGCCGTCCGCATTGGCAAACGGCAGCGTGTTGCCGTAGGCGCCGTCAGACGCCTGTCCGTCTGCAAGTGTTTTCATGAAGTTGCGCGAGAACGCCTTCACATCGGCGTTGTACATGCCGGTGGCGGCAAAGAAGTTCTGATCGCCACTGTAGCCGAGACGCTCGTCACGCTGCGGGCAGTCGGTCGCCTGACCGAAATAGTTGCTGTACTGACTCCATTTGATGTTGCTGTACAGCTGATTGAGCAATGCGCTAGAAGATATGAATGTGCCGCTGTCCTGTTCCTTTGTGATGGACGTCAGCGTCTCACCGCTCACCTTGTGAACGGTGATGTCCGCCGATGCCGTGATCTCCAGATAGCGGAAGCCGTAGTAGGTCACGGTCGGATGATAGGTCTCCTGTCCGTTGCCGCTGCAGATATACACGGTTTTTGCCGGTGCATTGCGCAGGTTGGCGGTATAGACACTGCCCTCCGGACCATCGTTGCCGCGAGAGTAAAGTCCGTTGTTGTCATTGAGCATTTCCGCATGCCGCACCAGGATCTCTGTGCCGCGCGCAGCCGAAACGGTGAACTTTTCCCATCCGGCGGCGTTCTGCCCGAGATCGACGACCGCGCGCTGACCCGCTTTCAGTTCAAACGCTTCATCGCCGTAGGTCGCAAGCGGCACGATCTTGCCGTATTGCGTGTCCGCAACGGCATTTTCCACGGTCTCATACACGACGACCTTCTGCGCATGGCGCTCAAGATCGTCCCGCACATAGATACTGCCGCCGTTGCGGGCGGTGACGGTTGCGGACACCGTCTGAATGTTTGCCGACAGCCAGGACGAGGTGTCAAAGCCGTTTTCGCGGTAGCTGACATCCGCCGTTGCATCATAGGCCTCGCCCTGATAGATGTCGCCGGAAAGCACCGGACCGGTGCGTGCGGTCATCCAGCTCTTGTCGGTCACGACCCACTCCGTGGTGCCGTCGGTATAAGTGATCAGCACCTTTGCCAAAAGCGACAGCGGTGCAGTCGGCTCGATGGAGTAATACATCTGCAGAAGCGACGCCCAACCGTCATTCAGCGAAACCGCGACGGTGTTTTCGCCCTGCTGCATCAGCTTCGTGATGTCATAGGCATCATATTCCAGGCGTTTTTCTTCCAGCGTCCAGCCCGGCGTCAGCACCTCGTTGCGCAGCGTGGCAACGGACGTGCCGTTGATGAACGCCGTGTACATACCGTAGGAGGTGATGTACAGACGCGCGTTTGCGATCTCCTTCTCGGCATTCACCGTGCGGCGCAGCGTGGCCGTGCCGTTGTGCACCATCGTGGTCGCATAATCCTTATCCGAGCCGAGATGGATCTTTCCGTCCTGAATTTTTCCGCGATACAGCGGATTGAAGCGCTCGCCGTCATAATCGAACAACACCTTGTCGGTGCCGGTTGCCACCGCCTTGAGGTTGTCGAGCGTGAATTCCTCACCGCTTGCGCAGCGCGTACCGAACCGCATCGGCGCAAACGAGAGCGAAAGACCTGCGATCTCCCGTGTGTCGACAAGGTCATCGCCGACATACGTCTTTATCGCCGTGCCGTCCACATAAATCTTCACATGAACGCCGGACTTCATCTGCGTGGGCGTCACATAGGAAGTGATGTTCACATTGTCCAGCGCGTTGAAATTGCCGCCGATGCAGGTATGCGGGCGCAGGATGACCGCATCGTCATAGGCGATGAACTGCCACATGGCATAGTTTTTGGTATCAGTCATGGCAAAGCACAGCGATGCCGTCGACTGGATCACCGCCACATCCGCCTCAAAGGTATACGGATCCACATATTCTGCCAGCGGCTTGTTCAGTCCGTCGCGCACCTCATCGAGCGACTCGGAGAAATACTCCTCACCGAACCAGCCTCTGAGACTGCCGTCCTCAAGATAGGTCGTGAAAGTACCGTTTTCGACGCGCGAATTGCTGTTTTTGAATGTCGGCTTCGAGGTTTCGAAGTCATAGGAAACAAGCGTCGTGCCGCTTTTGTTTCTGCTGTAGTCGGTCACCGTCAGGTTGTCGAGAACGAAGTTTTCGTTCGTCGCACCGCGTACACCGAGCTCGCGCAGGGACGCCGTGACATTAAGCGGAGCAAGCGCGATCTCGGAGATCAGCGTGCCGTTTATATAAGTCTTGACAACCTCATCATTCAGCTCCACACGCAGATGGAACCCGTTTTCCGAAAGGTCGGTGTAGCTTTCCGTATCCTTCGCAAATTCCACCCACGAGGTCGTGCGCCACTGCCATTCATAGCCGGCATCGTAGTAGTGCGGCTTCAGAAGATAGTTGCCGCTGTATTTCACGATCTGCCACATGAGCGTTTTGTTCGTGACCGCACGCCCCTCGCCGAGGATCAGACTGAAAGCGCCGTCCATTTTGAGGATGTCCACATCCACAGCATAATCCGTGTCCATGACCTGCCCCAGCTCATCGAGCTTTTCGGAGAAATACTCCTCGCCGAACCAGGTCCTGCCGCTGCCGTCCTCAAGATAGGTCGTGAAAGCGCCGTTTTCGACGCGCGAATTGCTGTTCTTGAACGTCGGCGTCGAGGTCTCAAAATCATAGGACACAAGTGCGATGCCGTCTGCGTTGCCGCTGTAATCGGTCACCGTCAGATTGTCGAGAACGAAGTTTTCGTTCGTCGCACCGCGCACGCCGAGCACGCGCAGGGACGCCGTGACATTGAGGGGCGCAAGCTCCACCTCGGAGATCAGCGTACCGTTTATGTAGGTCTTGATCTCTTTGTCATTCACCGTCACGCGCAGATGGAAACCGTTTTCCGAAAGATCGGCATAGGTCTCGGCATCCTTTGCAAATTCCGCCCACGAGGTCGTGCGCCATTGCCACTGATACCCCGCATCATAGTAGTGCGGCTTCAAAAGATAGTTGCCGCTGTACTTCACGATCTGCCACATGAGCGTTTTGTTCGTGACGGCGCGCCCCTCGCCGAGGATCAGGCTGAAAGCGCCGTCCATTTTGAGGATGTCCATATCCACGGCATAGTTGACCGCATATGCTTCATCCGTTTCCTCATCCCATGCCTCACGCAGGGAGATCCACGAAGCGCCGTCGGTCATGTCCGTGTTCAGAAATCCCGTCTCAAAGGTGTTATCCTTTGCCGTATAGACTTCTCCGTCGGATGCCCACACCGTCAGCGTCCAGAGATATGCCGTGCAGTCCTGCAGGGCTTCACCGGCATAGAGAATGTCCGATGTGTCCGACGAGGATACCTTGTCCGTATCCCACACCGTCTTCTGACTGTCTTTCTCGGTGACGACGATGCGGTAATCTGTCTGCCGCTGCCCCGTTGTCTCCGAGGCAAGACGCCAGCCGAAACGCGGCGTTTCGTCGATCGCCAGGGGGGATGCCAGATCGTTGACCGTCAAATTATAGATCTGCAGATCTGTGCTCTGTCCCAAAACCGTCCACACCCCACCTGCTGCAAATAAACCGGTCAACATACACAACACCATAAAAATCCCCATAACACGCGTACTCAATTTTTTCATGTTTATGTCTTCCTCCTTTGAAATTTTTCTTGATATTCCCGCGGTGTTTTACCGGTATTTCGTTTGAAAAATCGCGCAAACCCCTGCGCATCGTCGTCAAAGCCGACCCGCCTTGCCGTCTCACGCACCGACACGCCCGATTCCAGCAGGCTTTCGGAAAGACTGCGCTTGCGGTCTGCAATATACCGCGCGGGCGATATGCCGGTCTCGGCACGAAAATAGTGGGCGAAATAGTTCGGCGTCACATGAATGAACGCCGCCACATCCGCCACCGACAGCGGTTCATCCAAATGCGTGTCGATATACTGCATCACATCGCCGATCCGCCCCTCGCGGCGACATGTGGTCGCCTGCGCCTCCTGCAGATACAAAGAAAAAACATAGAAAAGGCGTCCCTTTCGCGCCATCAGCTCGGAAAGCGAGATCGATTTTCCGCAGGTGCCCTCGAGCACAGCGAACGCCTCACATATCGCCTGCCGCTTCTCCACCGGCAAATGCACGACAAACGGCATCTGCAGCCATTCAAAAAGCGAGGTGCTCCAAAGTGCGCCCTCGAACCGCAGCGCCCACAGAGAGAAGTTTTCCGCACGGTCACAGCCGTATTCCGAAAAAAGCGTGTCCGGATGCAGACAGAAATCGCCCTCATGCAGACGGTACTCTTTTCCGTCAATACGCATATACGCTTCGCCGCCCGTGACATACCAAAGCTCGCTGAACGACCCGACCGCACGCTTGTCCGACCAACCGTGCGGCAGGCGGTCTAAAAATGTGCAGTCCCGAAATTGCAGATCTGCACGACCATACAGTAGTTGATCCTTCATAGACTCTCTCCCGTCATCGGCAATATGACTAAATATATCTAATATACCTATAGTTATTATAGGCAATAATCTCGCATCTGTAAATGGCAAAACCTGTGTAAAAAGTGCATCTTTTAGCGCTTCCCCGTCCTTTTTCGCTGTTTTGCTCCGCTTGCTGCCCTGCGACATTTTGCGTTCTTCTGCCTTGTTTGCCGTCTTGTCCGACCGCCGTGCCTTTCCCGCTGCCCGTACATATCCTCGCCCCTCGTCCGTTCTCGTCCAACCCGGCGCACACTGCATCCCGCATCTTCCGCTCCGAATCCCGCTCGCTTTTCTCCGCTCCGTCCCCGCTCTGTCTTTCCGCGCTTCGAACCCTCCCGCTTTGCCTTTCCTGCTCTGAATCTCCCACTCTGTCTACCCCCTCGCCACATTCCTCTCGCCCCGCAAAAAAATATCGCTTGCATTCCCGTCTCCGTTATGGTATACTGCTGGTATACTAAGTATATCGGGAGTATTGTTTATGGAAAGAGAGAATAAAAAAGAGGATGTGGCGGCGCTGCATCGGGAGAAAATCCTCGAAGCGGCGCACGGACTTTTCTGCCGCGACGGCTTTGCCGCCACCAGCATCACCGGTCTGTCCGCCGCCTCGCACTACAGCCGCCGCACCATCTATGCCTATTTCGAAAGCAAAGAGGACATCCTGCACCATCTCATTGAAAAAGGGCTGTTGACACTGAAAGCCGACCTCAAGGTCGCCGTGTCTGCGCAGGGCACATTTGCCGACCGTCTTTTCGCCGTGTTTCGCGCCATCGGAAAATATCAGGGACGCTATCCCCTTTCCGCCGAGAATGTACAAACGGCAAATGCCCATCTGCTGCAGGCGGCACATCCGACGGCGGCGCAAAAACGCATCCTTGTGTTGGGCGAGGACATCAACCGTCTACTCGCCGCATTCATAGAGGACGGCAAAAGGGACGGCACCGTGCGGCAATCGGTGATCTCCCCGCTCGCCGTGCAGATACTCTATGCGGGCGTATCGGCGCTGTATACCCTCGCTGACAGCAAGACCGCCTATCTGCAACAGGCGTTTGCGCTCTCGCGGGAGGAATTTCTGCAATACGGTTTTCGGCAGCTTGCCGACAGCATTTTGGAGGTGCGCTCTTGATACACGGAGGACTGCTGACACATTCCGGACAGGACACCGCGCCGCTGCTTGCCTGTAATGAGACACTTGCGGCAAACGGACTGTGTCTCTCCGAAGCACAGGCGCAAATGCTGCTGCGCACACAGCGGCAAACGCTGGAGCAAACGGGACGTCTGGCGTTTCGCGCAGATATTCCGGCAAAGCTGGCGTTGGCGTTTGCCGACTCCGCTTTTCTGACGCAGGAGAACTTTGCGGACACGCTTTGCACCTTTGTTGCGCTTTTCTATCACTTCAAAAACGAGACCGCCGAGCAATACAGCGACGATGCGCTCATTGCCGCCATGAAGCACGCGTTTGAAAACACATGCGGCGGCAGTGTGCAGAAACTGGCAGACGAAGCGCTGCCCGCTCTTGCGCGCCGCTACAACATGCGGCGGTGCGACCCGTGGGAAGTGCTGCCATGAGCGCCGCATCACCTGAGCAGTATCTGTCCGATCTCATCGCCGTCGGCTTGGAAAGCGGGAAACTCACCGACAGTGACGCTGCCGCCGTTCGCAGCGCCTGTCTTTCCCTGTTGGCACAAAATGCCGAAACGCTGCTCGGCGCAGAAAGCGGCTCGGTGCGCATCGAGACTGCAACAGAGCTGCTCACCTCCATCTTCTTTGTCATCGGCACAGCACTGCGTGCATACCCCACCGAAAACGATGCCATCACCGCACTGTGCACCGTGCCGACCGCGCGGCTGTATGCGGACGGGCAGCGCCGCATACGGCAAAAGCTGCAAGCGGCGCGTCTTTTGCATCACCGTCTGCGGCAGCATCTCTTTGTCACGCCCAACGTGTTCTACCGTGCGACGGTGATCGACGCCATCGGCGGCTTTTTTAAGCTGTACCACCCGGAGCTTTTCGCCCACGAGCGGCACATCACCGCCGATTATCCCACTTTTTTCGGGCTGCCGCCGCTTTTCGGCATTGCGTTTATCGAGCAGTATCAAAAGGACATTGCCTATGAAAACCGCTTTTGCCGCAGCTTTGCGCCGTCCTGTGTGGACACGCTGCTGCGCAAGCAGCAGCCGCGGTATGCGCAGACGGTCATGAATCTCTTTTCCCCCGTTTTGACCGCCGCGATCGGCTGCGTGCTGACGGCGCAGCCGATCCGACAGCTGCAATATGACCGTGCGGCGCTTGGCGCCCGCCTGGCGCTGCTCCCCACCGATGCCGTCAGAGACACATATGCCGACGCTGCCCGACGGCTGTGCCGTTTGCTCGACTGTTCCGAGGGGCTTTCCCGCTATATACAAAAAGCGGCGGCGCGGCTTGCCGACGAATACCTGCTGCAGCGGTCATGACGCCCGCGCAGGGCGCAAATAAATATCCACCCGCAAAGCGGGTGGTATTTCATTTTCGGGCAAAGCCCTAAA
>URNF01000027.1 GCA_900549155.1 uncultured Oscillospiraceae bacterium
CCGCCGGTATGGCGGGGACGCAGTGGGGACTGTTCAAGTTCACCTATGACAAACAGGCGAAGACGAATTTCTTCATTTCCGTCGGCGTGGCGATCGTCGGCATCGCGTTGTCCCTTTTGTTCATTCTCGTACTGTTCCCGGAGCAGAACCCGTATATCGGCTATGTTTGGGGACATGCCCTGCCGTATATGGCGGTCGGCGCGGTTTTGTTTGTCTATTTTCTGCGCAAGGGCGGCAGCATGTTTTCAAAGCCCGAGTGGCGCTTTTGCCTTTCCCTGTGCCTGCCGCTCATTTTCCATGCGCTGGCGAACACCCTTTTGCACCAGTGCGACAAGATCATGATCCAAAAGATGCTCGACGAATCCTCTGCGGGCATCTATGGCTTTGCGGTCACGGTCGCCAACGTCATGAACATCATCTTCAACGCACTGAACACCACCTGGGTGCCGTTCTATCACGACGATATCAAGGCAGGGGACACCGAGCATCTGCGCAAAAAGACCCAAAATTATGTTTTCCTGTTCACGGGTCTGACCATCGGCTTCATCATGGTGATGCCGGAAGTGGTGAAGATCTTTGCCCAGGAAGCGTTCTGGCCCAGCATCCGCCTCATTCCCATTTTGGTGCTCGGCTTCTATTTTGTGTTCATGTACAGCTTCCCCGTCAATTTCGAGTTTTATTTCCGCCGCACCAAGAACATCGCGATCGGCACGACGTTTGCCTGCATCTTCAACGTGCTGCTCAACTATCTGTTGATCGGGCGTTTCGGCATGGTCGGCGCAGCAGTCGCAACGATGGCGGCATATCTGCTTTTGTATGTGTTCCATCTGATCATGGCAAGAGTGGTCATAAACGAGCCCTATCACTATCCCTATCGCTTTTTCTATGCGTATCTTTTGCTCGCTGTGGCAGTGACGGCGCTTTTCTATATCATCGTCGATCTGACGGTGCTGCGCTGGGCGATCGCGGCGGTCACCGGTGCGCTGCTTCTGTGGCGCATCGTGAAAAATAAATCCATATTCTGAGGAGAAAAATTGCTGTGAAGGTTTTGGCTGTTATTCCGGCGCGCGGCGGCTCAAAGGGCATCCCGCGCAAAAATGTGCGGCTTATGCATCATAAACCGCTCATCTACTATGCGATCCACAACGCGCAGCTCTGCGACGCCATCACCGACATCGCCGTGTCCACGGACGATGAGGAGATCGCGGGCATCGCACTTTTGTACGGCGCCGAGGTCGTGGAGCGCGGCGAAGCACTTTCTTCCGACGCCGTGACGCTGGACCCCGTGGTGTATGATGCGGTGCTGCAGATGGAAAAGCGGCATCAGTGCACCTATGACGCGGTGATCACGCTGCAGCCCACCTCGCCGCTTTTGTCCGCGGCGACGCTGCAAAATGCCATCGACGCGTTCATGCAGGACACCGAAACCGACACCTACATCAGCGCGACCAACGCGCCGCACCTCGCCTGGTCGAAGGACGAGAACGGCTATTTTCCGCTGTATAAGGAGCGCTTGAACCGTCAGCAGCTGCCGCCGAACTATTTGGAGGCGGGCGCGTTTTTCATCACAAAGCGGCAGTTTGTGCAGCCGAACAGCCGCATGGGAAAGCGCATTTCGGTTTTTGAGATTCCCGCAAAGGAGTCCACCGACATCGACACCATCAACGATTGGATCGTCTGCGAGCAGCAGCTTCAGTCGAAAAAGATCATTCTGCGCTGCGACGGCTACCGTCAGCTGGGGCTGGGACATGTCTATCGCTGCCTGACGCTGGCGTATAACCTGATCGGTCATTCCGTCAAGTTTGTGCTGCACAAGGACAGCGCCGAGGGCATCGAAAAGATCAAGGCGAGCTTTTTCCCCTATGCCGTTGTCGGCTCGGACGAGGAGTTTTTCGAGCTGCTGCGGCAGGAAAAGCCCGACATTGTCGTGAACGACTGCCTGGACACCGAAAAGGCATATATACAGACGCTGCGCACACTGGTGCCGCGCGTGGTGACCTTTGAGGATCTGGGCGAGGGTAGTCTGTATACCGACGCCACCGTCAACGCCCTGTATGAAACCAAGCTCCGCCGTGAGAATGTGTTCACGGGTGAAAAATATGTGGTGCTGCGGGATGAATTCATTTATTCCGAGCCGATCACGCCGAAAGAGAACGCAAAAGAGGTGTTCGTCATGTTCGGCGGCGCCGATCCGCTGAACCTCACCGAACGTGTGTACCGTTTGGCACAGCGGGCGCTTGTGCGCCACCCGGAGCTTGTGTTCACCTTTGTGGCGGGTCCTGCCTATGACTGTGACGCGCACGGCGTCGTTTCCGCCGAGAATATCCGCGTGATCAAGGACGCCAAGCGCGTTTCAACCTATATGGCAAATGCGGATCTTGCGTTCACCTCACAGGGAAGAACGGTTTTTGAGCTGGCGAGCATGGGCATACCGGCGATCGTCATGGCGCAGAACGAACGCGAGCAGCTGCACACCTTTGCGCAGATGGAGAACGGGTTCATCAACCTGGGACTGGGCAACGCCGTGCAGGATGACACGCTGGAAAAAACGTTTGAATGGCTGCTCACGACCTATGAAATTCGGCGGGATATGCACCGCCTGATGTTACAGCATCCGCTCAAGGGCAATGTTGCCCGTGTCAAAAAAATCATTTTGGGAGAAAATGTATGAACACGATTTTGGAACGCTTGGAGAAAAACCAGTATACGCTGATTGCCGAGGTCGGTGTCAACTACTATGACATTGCACGCGAAATGCAGATCAGCAACATGGACGCCGCAAAGCTGATGGTGAAAAAAGCCAAAGAAGCGGGCATTCACGCCGTGAAATTCCAGACCTATAAGGCGGAAACGCTGGCGGCAAAGGAGTCCCCCTACTATTGGGACATCACCGAGGAACCCACGCGTTCCCAGTATGAGCTTTTCAAGAAGTTCGACGCTTTCGGCGAGGCGGAATACCGCGAGCTGTATGAATACTGCGAGGAGATCGGCATCGAGTTTCTGTCGACGCCGTTTGATGTCGCTTCCGCGGACTATCTCTATGACATGATGAATGTCTATAAAATTTCCTCGTCCGACCTCAGCAACCTGCCGTTCATCGCCTATATGGCGAAGAAGAACAAGCCGATCATGCTGTCGATCGGTGCGTCGGAGCTTGAGGAGATCGAGGCGGCGGTCGCCACCATCCGCAAATATAACGACAAAAAGCTCATTCTCATGCACTGCGTGCTGGAATATCCCACGCCGCTTGAGCATACCAATCTGAACAAGATCGTGTCGCTCAAGGAGCACTTCCCGGACGCCTATATCGGCTATTCCGATCACACGAAGCCGACGCCGGAATTTGAGGTCGCGCAGACGGCGTATAACCTCGGCGCCACCGTGCTGGAGAAGCACTACACGCTGGATAAGACCCTCAAGGGCAACGACCACTATCACGCCATGGATCCCGACGACGCGCGGGAAATTCTGCGCCGCATCGACCATATCAATATGCTGCGCGGCACCTATGCGCTCTCCTGTCTCGAAAGCGAGCAGAAAGCGCGCAAGAACGCCCGCCGCTCGCTGGTCGCCGACACGGATATTCCGGCAGGAACGGTGATCACCGAGGAAATGCTGACCTTCAAGCGCCCCAACAGCGGCATTTCGCCCGCAGACATCGGCACGGTCATCGGCAAGAAAGCGGCAAACGACATTGCCGCGGACACCGTGCTGCAGTGGGACATGCTCACGGACTGACTGATAACAACGGAGGAAACTGTTTTGGCAGAAGCAACGACACCGCAAAAGCGCGGCTTGCGGGAAGAGATCCTGCGCCGCCGCACCTTTGCCATCATTTCACACCCCGACGCCGGCAAGACCACGCTGACGGAAAAGCTGCTTTTATACGGCGGCGCCATACAGACTGCCGGCATGGTGAAGGGCAAGCGCTCCATGAAGCACGCGGTGTCGGACTGGATGGAGATCGAAAAGCAGCGCGGCATTTCGGTCACCTCCTCGGTGATGCAGTTTGAATATAACGGCAACTGCATCAACATTCTGGACACCCCCGGACACGAGGATTTTTCCGAGGACACCTATCGGACGCTGATGGCGGCGGACTCCGCCGTTATGGTGATCGACGCGTCAAAGGGCGTCGAGCGACAGACCATCAAGCTCTTCAAGGTGTGCCTTTTGCGGCATATCCCGATCTTCACCTTCATCAACAAAATGGACAGGGAAGCCCGCGATCCCTTCGATCTCATGGAGGAGATCGAAAACGTGCTGGGCATCGGCACCTATCCCATCAACTGGCCCATCGGCTGCGGCAAGGACTTCAAGGGCGTCTATGACCGCCCGCGGCGGCGCATCATTGCGTTCACCGCGAACGGCAACGGACAGCATGAGGTGGACGCTGCCGAGGTCGATCTGCAGGATCCGTCTTTGGCGGACAGACTCGGCGACACGCTCTACAGCCGTCTTTGCGACGATGTGGAGCTTTTGGACGGTGCGGGCGGCGACTTTGATATGGATGCCGTGCGTGCGGGCAAGCTGTCGCCCGTGTTCTTCGGCTCGGCGCTCACCAACTTCGGCGTCGAACCGTTTTTGGAGGAATTTCTGCGCATGACGACCTCGCCGCTGCCGCGTCGCGCGGACTGCGGGGAGATCGACCCGTTCTCGCCGGACTTTTCCGCTTTTGTTTTCAAAATTCAGGCGAACATGAACAAGGCGCACCGCGACCGTATTGCGTTCATGCGCATCTGCTCCGGCAAGTTTGAAAAGGGCATTGAGGTCTATCATGTACAGGGTGACCGCAAGCAGCGCCTGTCGCAGCCGCAGCAGCTCATGGCCTCCGAGCGTGAGATCGTCGACGAGGCCTACGCGGGCGATATCATCGGCGTGTTCGACCCCGGCATTTTCTCCATCGGCGACACCATCTGCATGCCGGGCAAAAAATTCCGCTTTGAGGGCATCCCCACCTTTGCGCCCGAGCATTTCGCACTTGTGCGGCTCAAGGACACCATGAAGCGCAAGCAGTTTGTCAAGGGCACGATGCAGATCGCGCAGGAGGGCGCCATTCAGATCTTCCAGGAGCTGAACGGCGGCATGGAAGAAGTCATCGTCGGTGTTGTCGGCACGCTGCAATTCGAGGTGCTGGAATATCGGCTGCTCAATGAATACGGCGTGGAGATCCGTTTGGATATGCTGCCCTATCAGCACATCCGCTGGATCGAAAACGAGGATCTCGACCCGAAAACACTCAATCTCACCTCGGACACCCGCCGCATCCAGGACATGCGCGGCAGACGGCTTTTGCTGTTCACAAGCCCCTGGAACATCACCTGGGCGACCGAGCACAACCCGACTTTGGAGCTGTCGGAATTCGGCAAAACGGACGTATAGCATGACGCTGTACGTCCGTTTTCGTTTGCCGTGGATTTGCGGAAATTTTTTTCGGAAAACTTGCAATTTTCTCTTTACAAAAACAACCAAAAATGGTATGGTAAACCTGTATGAACAGGGTGTCCATACAATCAAGAGAGACGACGGAGGTAAGTGCGGTCATGAAAAAATTTCCGATTGCGCTCCAGCTGTATTCCGTCCGCGATTTTGCGGAAAAGGACATGCGCGGGACGCTGCAAAAGGTGAAGGCGCTGGGGTATGACGGCGTGGAATTTGCCGGTCTTTACGGATATGCGCCGGAGGACGTCAAGGCAATGTGCGAGGAGATCGGGCTTGTGCCGATTTCGGCGCATGTGCCGATCGACGATCTTCTGAAGCCGGGAACGGTCGCGGCGTATAAGACGATCGGCTGCCGCTTCATCGCGGTGCCGTGGCTCGGCGAGGAGCGTCGCCCGGGACATGAGAAATATGCACAGACGCTCAAGGATATCGTGGCGATCGCCGAAGAGGTCAATCGGCAGGGCATGACGCTTTTGTATCACAACCACGACTTTGAGTTTGTGAAGGTGGACGGTGCCTATGCGCTGGACATCATGTATGAAAACATCCCCGCAGATCTGCTGCAGACCGAGCTTGACACCTGCTGGGTGCGCGTCGGCGGCGCAGACCCGTCGGCATATGTGAAGAAATACAGCGGCAGAGCGCCGGTGGTGCATCTCAAGGACTATGTCGGCGAGAAAAGCGAGCACATGTATGAGCTGATCGGCGTCGATTCGACCGCGAAAGAGGAAGAAACGGCGAAGTTTGAACTGCGCCCCGTCGGCGACGGCGTGCAGGATTTCCCGTCCATTATCGCTGCCTGCGAGCAGGCGGGGACGGAATGGCTGGTCGTGGAGCAGGATACGCCGTCCGGCGGACTGTCCTCTCTCGCATGCGCGGAGCGCAGCCGTAATTATCTGAAAACCATTGGTCAATAAATAATTTTTTGGAGGTACATACAATGGGCGATATTCTCAACCGCTTCCAGGAGAACACCGAGGAAGCAAAAGTGGTGGATGCCGACCGCAAGCTGCGCATCGGTATCATCGGCACGGGCTGGATCGCAGAGGCGCACATCGCGGCGTATAAGCACTATGCGGATGCCGAGATCGTCGCTGCGGCGGACATCATCCCCGGCAAGGCGGCTGCGTTCTGCAAGAAGTTGGGCCTCGAGGGCGTCAAGTGCTATGACGGCGGCCACAAGGAAATGCTGGACGATCCGGACATGCATCTGGATGCGGTCTCCATCTGCACCTACAACTGCCAGCACGTTCCGCCGGCAATCTATGCGCTCGAAAAGGGTGTCCACGTCATGCTGGAGAAGCCGATGTGCGTCACCATGGACGAGGCTGCCGAACTGCTGAAAGCCGAAAAAAAGAGCGGCAAGGTGCTGTCGATCGGCTTCCAGCCGCGTCTTGATCCCAACATGCAGATGATCAAAAAGGTCGTTGAGTCGGGCGAGCTCGGCAAGATCTATTATATCCAGACCGGCGGCGGTCGTCGCCGCGGCATCCCGACGCCCTACGGTACGTCCTTCATCGCAAAGGATACCGGCGGCATCGGCGCTCTGGGCGACATCGGCTGCTATTCGCTGGACATGGTCATGAACGCGATCGGCTATCCGAAGCCGCTGTCCGTTTCGGGCTATAAGTCCGCGTTCTTCGGCACGGATCCGAACTATGTCGGCTACGGCAAGCATCATGAATATGCCGACGCGTTCGGCGTGGACGACTTCGCCGCTGCGTTTGTCCGTCTCGAGGGCGATATCATCCTCGATTTCCGCATTGCCTGGGCAATGAACATCAACACCCCCGGCGACACCATCATTCTCGGCACAAAGGGCGGTCTGCGTATTCCGTCCACCGATTGCTGGAACGGCACCGTCGGCGGTCCGATGACGATCTATCACGAGGTCTGCGGCACGCAGGTTGAGACCGTTGTGCCGATCCTGCCGTCCCCGAAGGAGGGACTGTTTGCGCTGAAGATCCGCTCCTTCATGGATGCGGTCAAAGAGGGCAAGCCGGCACCCGTGCCGACCTCGCAGATCATCCGCAACCAGGCGATCCTGTCCGGCATCTGCGAATCCGCAGAGCTGGGTCACGAAATTCAGATCACGCTTCCGGAAGTCTGAGAAACCGAGAAAACGGGTTGCCGCGCGGCAACCCGTTTCTTTCATGGAGTATGTATGATTACATCTGTTATCTTCGATCTGGACGACACGCTGCTTGACTTTCACGCGGCGGAGCATGCCGCACTGCGCCTTTCGCTGCCGCAGTGCGGTGTGCAGCCGACAACGGCGCTGCTCGATCGTTACAGTGTGCTCAATGAGCAGCAATGGAAGCTTTTGGAGCAGGGAAAGCTCACCCGCGACGAGGTGAAGGTGCGGCGCTTTGCGCTGCTCTTTGCGGAATACGGCATTGACGCAGCCGCAGAGGAAGCGACGGCGCGATATGAGCGCTGCCTTTGCGATCAGCACCCGCTGATGGCGGGCGCACTGCCGCTTTTGGAAGAACTCAAAACGCGCTATGCGCTCTATGTGGCGACAAACGGCAGCGCGACGGTGCAGAAAAAACGGATAGGCGATGCGGGACTGACATCCTTTTTTGAGGATGTGTTCATTTCCGAATCGGTCGGCGCGGACAAGCCGTCCGCCGCGTTTTTTGCCCATTGCGTCGCGCGTATCCCGTCGTTTGATCCCGCCTGCACCGTGATGATCGGCGACAGCCTTTCCTCGGACATCGCGGGCGGCAAAAACGCCGGCATCCGCACGGTGTGGTTCAATCCGCATCACAAGGAAAACAACACTGCCGTGCAGCCGGATCACACGGTCGATTGCCTTGCGGCTTTGCCGCCGCTTTTGTCAACCCTGTGATGTCTCCGGTAGCTTGCACACATCCACCCACTCGACGGGTGCGGCAAACGCCGCAAGCTCCGGCAGCGTCACCTCGATGGCACTGTTGGCGCTGCCGCAGGCGGGGAACACCGTCTCAAAGCGGCGCAGCGACGCGTCGAGATACACCGCGACACCGTCGTTGACCGCAAATGGGCAGACACCGCCCACGGCATGACCGATGGCGGGCTCGACCTCGTCGTGCGGCAGCATGGTCGCCTTGACGCCGAAGGTGTGCTTGAATTTGGCGTTGTCGATTCTGGCATCGCCCGCGGCGACCACCAAAATGTATCCCTCTTTTCCGCGAAAGGACATGGTTTTCGCGATGCGTGCCGGTTCACAGCCGAGCGCTGCGGCGGCAAGCGCCACGGTGGCGCTGGAGGTGGGCAGCTCGCGCACGCGATCGGCGCAGCCCTTTGCGGCAAAAAATGCTTTCACTTTTCCAATGGACATGATGCATGCTTCCTTTGCAGTGGTATGCTGACAGTATACAGCAAACCGGCATAAAAATCAATCGGAGATGAGCTTATGATTTTACGAAATGCCCGCGTCGGCGGGACACGGAAAACGATCGTCCTCGAGAACGGCAAAATTGCGCTTGTGACGGACAGGGACATGCCGGAGGGCACCGACGTCGGCGGCAAGCGGGTCATACCGGGTCTCATCGACGTCCACACGCACGGTGCAAACGGCTTTGATGCGATGGATGCAGACTTCGCACCGCTGTGCCGCTTTTATGCGCTGCACGGCACAACGTCGTTTTTGCCCACCACAATGACGATGCCGTATGCCGACATTCTGCGGGTGACGACGGCAAACACGGATTGTGAGGGTGCGCAGATCCTGGGCTTTCACCTGGAAGGACCGTTCATTTCCGAAAAGCACAAGGGTGCGCAGGATCCCGCCAACATCCGCATGCCGTCGGTTGACGACTTTGCGCAGTTTCAGAATGTGAAAATGATCACGATGGCGCCCGAGCTGCCCGGCAGCGAGGCGTTCATTCGCGCCGTGTCCGACAAAACGGTGGTCTCGATCGGCCACACCGATTGCGACTATGAAACGGCGCTGCGTGCCATCGACTGCGGCGCAAGCTGCCTGACCCATACCTATAATGCCATGCCGCCGCTGCACCATCGCGCACCCGGCCCGATCGGCGCGGGCTTTGAGCGGCACATCTATGCACAGCTCATCTGCGACGGCTTCCATGTAGCAAAGCCCGTCATCCGCGCAACGTGGAAGATGTTCGGCACAGAGCGTTTGGTCATCATCAGCGACAGCATCCGCACGGCGGGGCTGCCGGACGGCAACTATGTCTGCGGCGGCTTGCCGGTCATTTTGAAGGACGGCGCGGCGCGGCTTTCGGACGGCACCATTGCCGGTTCGAGCGCCACCATGTGGGACGGCGTCCGCACGGCAATAAAAAGCGGCATCCCCTTTGAGGATGCCGTGCGCATGGCGTCCGAGACGCCCGCAAGGCTTCTCGGCGTGAATAAAGGCAAAATTGCAGAGGGCTATGACGCCGATCTGCTGATCATTGACGAGAATATGGAGATCGACACCGTCATCATTGCCGGTGAGATCTACCGATAATCGCTGGGGGAGCAGCCGTACCGTTTTTTGAACACGCGGGAAAAATAGTTCTGATCCTCCATGCCGCAGGCGGCGGCGATCTCCTTGACCGACCGATCGCTGTTTTTCAGCATGTCGCAGGCGACGCCGAGCCGAATGTCCTGAAGATAGGCGAAAATGGTGCAGCCGTATTCCGCCCGAAAGCTTTTGGTGAGAGTGGCGTTGCAGTAGCCGAAGCGGCGGGACAGCGATTGCAGCGTGACCCGTTCGGCATAGTTTTTGCGCAGATACTGCGCAATGAGCTCCGGCAGTCTGCCGTTGTCGCCCTGCACGCGGTTGGTGCCGGTGAGGTATTCCGCGATGACGGTCATGATGCTGAGATAGGCGCGCATGTCGTCCTCTTTCATGACAGGGAGCTTCTTTGCCGCTTCGACGGCATCGGCGTCATCCCGAAACGGCGCGCAAAGCTCGTCGAGCGTCAACCCCTCGCTGTCCCGCATCTGCCCGATCATCAGATAGCCCGACAGCACGCCGTAGTGATAAATGGGCGCGGCGGCTTCATACAGCCCCTGCGGACAGCGATACAGCAGCGTTTCTCCGCTTTCCTTCACCCGCCGCAGCATGAGCGCATCCGTTTTGCGGCAGGCGGAAAGCACCCGCGGCTCCTGCTGGATGGCGCGGCAAAACGCGTGCACCCGCGCGGGATAGGCATAGATCTCCCGAAAATCCGCGTCGTGGATCGAAACGCGAAAGCCGGACACATGATGAAAATCCTTGAGGATACGCATGATCTCTACCTGCTGCATACCATCGCTCTCCCTGAAATGACGATATGCTATTTTATCATATTCTGCTATATTTGACAAGATAGTATATAGAAAATGTTTTTCCCGCGCGCTATACTGGAAACAGAACGGGGGGAGCATTATGAAAAATATCGATCTTTCGCAGGCACTCAGCGCTTTGACACACTTTATGCCGCCGCACGCGGTGAACGGCTGTCTGCCGTACGGGAACGGGCATATCAACGGCACGTTCATGGTGATGAGCGGGAAAACGCGGTACATTTTGCAGGCGATCAACGGGGATGTTTTTCAGAATCCCCGTCAGCTGATGGAGAATGTGGAAAAGGTGACGGCGTTCATCCGCAAGCGCGCGGTGGACCCGCGCAGCGTGCTGACGATCATGCCGACGCTTGACAAGGAGAACTTTTACACCGACGAAAACGGCGTTGCCTGGCGGATGTATGTATTCATCGAAAACGCCATCTGTCCCGAGCACCCCGACACCGCTGCGGACATCTATCAGTGCGCGCTGGCGTTCGGCATGTTCCAGCGGGATCTGCACGATTTCCCTGCCGAACAGCTGCACGAGACCATTCCCGATTTCCACAACACGCCTCTGCGCTATGCGGCGCTTTTGGATGCTGTGAAAAAGGATCCGTGCGACCGCGCGGCATCGGTGCAAAAGGAGATCGCTTTCTACCGTGCGCGCGAGAGCTTTTATGACACACTGTATGCGGCGCACCGCGACGGCAGACTGCCGCTGCGCGTCACCCACAACGATACCAAATGCAACAACGTCATGCTGGATGCACAGACGCATGCGGCACTGTGCGTCATCGACCTGGACACGGTGATGCCCGGCTTTTCGGTCTGCGACTTCGGCGATGCCATCCGCTTCGGCGGCAACACGGCGGCGGAGGATGAGCCGGATGTGTCGAAGGTGCATTTGGATCTGAACTTTTATGACATCTACACACGCGGCTTTGTCATCGGCTGCGGCGGCTATTTGGAAAAGCCGGAGATCGAGCTGCTTGCCGCAGGCGCGAAAATGATGACGCTGGAGTGCGGCATGCGCTTTCTGACGGACTATATTCTGGGCGATGTATATTTCAAGACCGCCTATCCGACGCACAACCTGGTGCGCTGCCACACGCAGATGCAGCTTGCCGCCGATATGGAAAGACAGTATAAGAAAATGCAGGAAATAGCAGGACGCTATTGCTTTACAAGGGAGGATAATCCATGAAACTGATTGAAACCGCTACATATGAAAAACTCAGCCGCAGTGCCGCAAACCTCATTTCGGCACAGGTGATTTTGAAGCCGGACAGCGTTTTGGGTCTGGCGACCGGCTCGTCGCCGCTCGGTACCTACCGTCAGTTGATCGACTGGTATAAAAAGGGCGACGTGGATTTTGACAAGGTCATTTCCATCAACCTGGATGAATATGTGGGACTGTCGGCGAAGGACGAGCAGAGCTATCGCCGCTTCATGAACGAAAATTTCTTTGACCATATCAACATCCGCCAGGAAAACACCTTTGTGCCGGATGGCTGTGCGAAAAATCTCGATGCTGCCTGCAAAGCCTATGACGCACACATCGAGGCGGTCGGAGGCATCGACCTGCAGCTGCTCGGCATCGGACTGGACGGTCACATCGG
Source organism: uncultured Oscillospiraceae bacterium (assembly GCA_900549155.1). GTDB lineage: Bacteria > Bacillota > Clostridia > Oscillospirales > Acutalibacteraceae > URNF01. The sequence continues at coordinate 12,327 of URNF01000027.1, forward strand.
CTTCAATGAGCCGGACGATGTGTTTGTCAAAAACACGCATGTGGTGGCGCTGGATCCTTCCACCATCAAAGCCAACGCGCGTTTCTTCGAAAACGAGGAGCAGGTGCCGCGGCGGGCGATCACGATGGGCATGGTGTCCATCATGCAGGCAAAGAAGATCGTGCTCATCGCCAACGGCGCGGCGAAGCGGGACATTCTCGAAAAGGCGTTCTTCGGTCCGATCACGCCCCGCATCCCCGCGTCCATCCTGCAGCTGCATCCGGACATCACGGTGATCTACAGCGAAAACTGACGACATTCGATCGGAGGAGCACCCATGCAGTATGTGATCACGGACTACGGCGCCGAGAGCGGCGGCAAGACCCTCTGCACCGCTGCGGTGCAGGCGGCGGTCGATGCCTGTGCGGCTGACGGCGGCGGAACGGTCGTTGTGCCCGCGGGCACGTTTCTCATCGGCACGGTATGGCTGAAAAGTCATGTGGAGCTGCATTTGCGGCACGGCGCGGTGCTGAAAGCAAGCGCCGACCTTGCCGACTATAATGAAGAGGATGCCTACCCGCAGAATTTCGGTTCCGACGGGGAGAAGTGGTGCGGAAAGCATCTGATCATCGCGCTGGAGCAGACAGATGTTGCCGTCACGGGCGACGGCACGATCGAGGGCTGCGCCGACACGGTCTACGGCGGAAAACTGCACTATTGCAGCAATTCCGCCTGGCGCGAGGGATATTATCTCCTGCGCGACGGCGCGCCGCTGCGCCCCGGCCCGATGGTGTGCTTTGTCGAATGTGATCGGGTGCGCGTGACGGGTGTCACGCTGCGCGGGGCGACCTGCTGGAATTTGCTTTTGCACGGCTGTTATTATGCGACGCTCACGGGACTGACGATCCGCGGCGACAAGCAGCATGTCAACACCGACGGCGTCGATCTCGACACCTGCCGCTATGTCACGGTGTCCGACTGTATCATCGACACCGGCGACGACGCGCTGGCGATCCGCTGCTGCGCCGATCACCTGACGGCGCATCCCGAACGCCGTGACTGTGCCTATATCACCGTCACCAACTGTATCCTTTCCACCTCCGCCTGCTCTGTGCGGTTCGGGGTGGGAAACGGCAGCATTCATCATGTACAGCTGTCCGATCTGACCGTGCCGCGCACCGGCGAGGGGCTGACCTTCATGACCGGTTGGGGCGGTGCACTTGCCATACACGATGTGACGGTGCACCATGTGCTTGCAGAGGACAGCGGCGTGCCGTTCCAGTTTTACGGCAACAAGGCGCCCATCTCCCGTGTGACGCTGAGGGACTGCTGTCTCGGCGCTTCGCTGGCGGCAAGGGTGGAGGGCGACACCTGCGATCTGCGGTTTGCGGACATCACGCTGTATGACAGGCAGCCGCAGGCGGTGTGCCCCGCGATGCTTGACGAGCAGCGCGGTGACGCGATGATCCTGCTGCACGACGCAAAACGTATCTCCTTTGAGCGTGTGCGTCTGTTCGGCGAAAAACGCGCACGCGGGCTGCATGCGGAGAATTGCACCTTTGACGGACAGGATGTCCGACTTATCCGATAACGAAGTGGCAAAAGCGGCATATTTCCGAAAGAAATATGCCGCTTTTTTGCGCCTTTTCCTTGACATTACCCCACGAAAACTGGTAAAATAAGAGAATAGAATATTGCGAGGTGATACGATGATACGGAGCATGACCGGTTACGGCCGTGCCGAGGGCAATGCGGACGGCATGCATATCGTTGTGGAATTGAAATCCGTCAATCACCGCTATTTTGAATATGCCGCCCGTTTGCCGTATGGCTACGGTTTTTTGGATGAACGCCTGAAAGCGCTGCTGCAAACGAAGATCAGCCGCGGCAAGGTGGACGTCGGTGTGTGGATCACGACGGTGGACGCGCCCGGCAGCGAGGTTGCCGTCAACTTCGATTTGGCGGAGGGCTATGTCAAGGCGCTGCGTGCGCTGTCCGAGCGGTTTTCGCTGCGGGAGGACATTTCTGCCGTGACGCTGGCGCGCTATCCCGATGTGCTGACTGTGACGAAGGCGGCGCTTGACGAGGATGCTGTGTGGGCGGCGGTCGCGCCGATCGCGGAAGCGGCGGTGGAGAAATTCACCGAGATGCGCACCCGTGAGGGCGAAAAGCTGCGGGAGGACGTGCTCGGCCGCGCCGAGACCATTTTGACAGCAGTCGGCGAAGTGGAAAAGCAGTCGCCGCAGACGGTGCAGCGGCACATGGAAAAGGTGCAGGCGCGCATGCGCGAGCTTTTGGACGGCGCAAATGTGGATGAGCAGCGGTTGCTGACCGAGGCGGCGCTGTTCGCCGACAAAATTGCCGTCGCCGAGGAAACGGTGCGGCTGCGCAGTCACATTGCCCAGCTGCAGCAAATGCTGGCAGGGGATGAGGCGATCGGCAGAAAGCTCGATTTCCTTGTGCAGGAAATGAACCGCGAGGCAAACACCATCGGATCAAAGGCACAGGACGCGGCAATGGCACGCATTGTGGTGGACATCAAGGCGGAGATCGAAAAGATCCGCGAGCAAATTCAGAACATCGAGTGATATGAGGGGATGACGGCAATGCGGCTCATCAACATCGGCTTCGGCAATATGGTTTCGGCAAATCGCCTTGTGGCGATCGTCAGCCCGGAATCCGCGCCGATCAAGCGCATCATTCAGGATGCCAAGGAACGGGGAACGCTCATCGACGCCACCTACGGCAGGCGGACGCGCGCCGTGCTCATCACCGACAGCGATCATGTGGTGCTGTCGGCGGTGCAGCCGGAAACGGTGGCAAACCGCCTGAATGTTGAGGATGACGACGATGAGGAGGTGCTGGATGAGGATGAATAAACGCGGCATGCTCATTGTCTTTTCCGGACCGTCCGGCTGCGGCAAGGGAACGGTGCTCAAATCCCTTTTTGCCCGCCGCGACGACATCCGCTATTCCGTTTCGGTCACGACGCGCGCCCCGCGCCCCGGCGAGACCGACGGTGTGGAGTATTTCTTCCGCACGCGGGAACAATTTGAAGAGATGATCGCCAAAAACGAGCTTTTCGAGTATGCCGAATACAACGGCAACTATTACGGCACGCCAAAGCCCCCCATTGAAGCATGGCTGGCAGAGGGGAAGCATGTGCTGCTGGAGATCGAGGTGCAGGGCGCGGAAAAGGTGATGGCAAGCGCGAAGGACTGTGTTTCCATTTTCATCACCGCGCCGTCGCGTGCGGTGCTGGAGCAGCGCCTGCGCGGCAGAGGCACCGAGGAAGAAAGCGTCATCGCGGGCAGGTTGAACGCTGCAAAGCGCGAGCTTGCCAAAGCGGGACAGTATCAATATGTAGTGCTCAATGATGAGGTCGAAGCGGCGGCTGACCGTATTGAAGCGATCATTACGGCGGAGTCGTTGCGGTATGACCGTATGAAATCTGTATTTTTGGAGGAGAATGTATCATGTTAAACCCGACCGATATTGAAGAACTCAAGGGCGATTTCAGCCGCTATGCGGTGGTGATCGGCGTTGCCAAGCGCGCCAGAGAGATTTCCGAGGCAGCGGAGGAAAACGGCGAAATTCTGATCGAAAAACCGGTGAGCCTTGCCATCAATGATTTCAAGGACGGCGAATGCAAGCTGCTTGCACCGCATGAGTCGGAAGACTGAGAACCCAAAACGAGGTGGAAAAGATGCTTGAAACAACGGTTGTGCAGATCGCGGTTGCTCAGGCATCTTTTTATTTTGACCGCCCCTACAGCTACACCGTGCCGCACGCGCTGCGGGAAAAGGTGCAGATCGGGTGTCGGGTGATGGTGCCGTTCGGCGGCGGAAACCGTCGGCGGCAGGGCATCATCATTTCTTTGGAAAACGGAAAGGATGTGCCGGGAAAGCTCAAGCCGATCGATGAGCTGCTGGACGAAACGCCCATCATCAGCGAGGAGCTTTTGCAGCTGGCGCTGTGGATGAAGGAACGCACATTTTCCACCGCCTTCGAATGTGTCCGCGCGATGCTGCCGACGGGGCTGACCATGCGCGTGCAGCCGCGCTACCGTGCGGCAAGGGACATCGCACCCGCCGTTCTGGAAGCGCTGTCCTTTGACGAAAAGCAGACGCTGACGTTTGTGTCCCGCTGCCCCGAGGGGGCGGGCGAGGACGTTTTGCTCAAAAAGCTGGGACTTGCGCAGGACGCGCCCGTGTTGCGCAGCCTTTTGAAAAAAGGCGCGCTTTTGCGGGACGACAGCGCATCGCGGCACACGGGCGATGCGACGGTGCGCATGCTGCGCCTGACCGAGGCGGGCGAAACGGCGGATGCGGCGGTGGAAAAGCTCACCGACCGCCAGAAGGCGGTTTTGTCGCTTTTGCGGGATGTCGGCTGCGCCTCGCTGAAGGAAATTTGCTATTTCTCGTCGGTCACCCGCGCCGTGCCGGATGCACTGGTGAAAAAGGGACTGGCGTTTTATTATGACCACGAGGTGCTGCGCACGCCCTATGCGGCGCATGCGGACGCACCCGACCCGCAGCCTGTTTCGCTGAATGCGGAACAGAAAAAGGCGGCGGATACGCTGCTTGCCGCCTATGAGACGGGAAAGCCGTCGGCGGCGCTTTTATACGGTGTGACCGGCAGCGGCAAAACACAGGTATATCTCCACCTCATCGACCGCGTGCTGGCGGACGGTAAGCAGGTGATCGTGCTGGTACCGGAAATTTCGCTGACGCCGCAGATGATGGGGATTTTTCTCGATCGCTACGGAGGGCGGGTGGCGGTGCTGCACAGCGCTTTGTCCATCGGCGAGCGCATGGACGAATGGAAACGCATCCGTCGCGGCGATGCCCGCGTGGTGGTGGGGACACGCTCGGCGGTGTTTGCCCCCTGTGAAAAGCTCGGCATGATCGTCATAGACGAGGAGCAGGAGCATACCTATAAATCGGAGTCGAACCCGCGCTATCATGCCCGCGAGGCGGCAAAATACCGCTGTGCGGCGCAGGGCGCGCTGCTGCTGCTCACCTCGGCGACGCCGTCGGTGGAGTCCTATCAGGCGGCGGTGACGGGACGCTATATTTTTTGCAAGCTCGAAAACCGCTTCGGCGACAGCACGCTGCCGCAGGTGGAGATTGCCGATCTGCGCGGGGAAACGCTCGCGGAAAACAGCATCGGCAGCCGCCTTTGTGAGGCAATGCAGGAAACGCTGGAAAACGGCAGGCAGGTCATTTTGCTGCTCAACCGCCGCGGGTTTCACACGCACGTTTCCTGCCGCTCCTGCGGCTATGTGTTCACCTGTCCGTCCTGCAGCATTTCCATGACCTATCATCGCGCCAATCGGCAGATGCTGTGTCACTATTGCGGGCATATGGAACCGCCGCCGCGCATCTGCCCTGCCTGCGGGTCGGATAAGATCCGCTTTGCGGGACTCGGCACCCAGCGGGTGGAAGAGGAGCTGGCGGAAAAGTTTCCCGATGTGCCGGTGCTGCGCATGGACGCGGACACGACCATGTCCCGTCTTTCCTATGAAAAGAAGTTCGGCGATTTTGCGGCGGGAAAATACCGCATCATGATCGGCACGCAGATGGTGGCAAAGGGGCTGGACTTTCCCGACGTCGGACTGGTCGGCGTTTTGTCCGCCGATCAGTCGCTGTACACGGCGGACTACCGCGCGTTTGAAACGACCTTTGCGCTGCTGACGCAGGTGGTGGGGCGCGCGGGCAGGCGGGACGCCGTCGGCAAGGCGGTCATTCAGACCTATGTGCCGGATAATCCCGTCATCGCCCTTGCTGCAAGGCAGGACTATCCCACCTTTTTTGAAACCGAGATCGCGACACGGAAAATGATGCACTATCCGCCCTATGCCGATCTGTGTATGTTCGGTTTTTCGGGCATATCCGAGCGGGCGGTGGCGGATGCCGCACACGCCTTTTTGCGGGAGCTGCACACGCTGTCGGTCGGCACATTTGCCGATGTGCCGCTCATAGCGCTCGATCCCACCCCCGCCGCCGTGGTGCGGGTTGCGGGGAAATATCGGTATAAGCTGATCGTGAAAACGAAAAATTCGCCGCGCTTTCGGGCGATGGCGGCAACGCTTTTGGAGACATTTCCGAAGCTGCCCGTCTGCAAAGGCGTCACGGTCTTTGCCGACATCAATCCCGTCACGTTGTTATAATTGCCAAGGGAGGTTTTCTATATGGCTTTGCGTAATATTCTCAATGAGAGCGATCCCATTCTGCATAAGGTCTGCCGACCGGTGGAAAAATTTGATGAACGCCTGTGGCAGCTGCTCGACGATATGCACGAGACGCTCGATAAGGCACAGGGCGTGGGGCTTGCCGCGCCGCAGGTGGGCTTTTTGCGCCGCCTGTTCATCATGAGCATCGGCGACGACTATACGGAGTGCATCAATCCGAAAATTCTGGAGGAAAAGGGCACACAGGAGTGCGTCGAGGGCTGTCTTTCCAGCCCCGGGGAATACGGACTTGTCAACCGTCCGCAGACGGTGAAGCTGCAGGCGCAGGACCGCTACGGCAAGTATTTCATCATCACGGCGTCCGATCTCAAAGCGGAGTGCATCTCGCACGAAAATGACCATCTGGACGGCGTGCTGTTCAAGAGCAAGGCGACGCGGATGCTGCGTCCCGAGGAACTGGAGCAAGGAGACTGAGTATGCGGATCGTATTTATGGGCACGCCGGACTTCGCCGTGCCGTCGCTGAAAGCGCTGCTGGCGGCGGGACACACGGTGACGCTGGCTGTGACACAGGCGGATAAGCCGGTCGGGCGGCACCAG
>URNF01000028.1 GCA_900549155.1 uncultured Oscillospiraceae bacterium
TTTTTTTTTTTTTTTTTTTAGGTCAAATTTTTCCGCAGTCTGACTTTATATCATATCCTTCATGGAATACAGTCCCGCCGGTTTTCCGACAAGGAATGTGGCGGCGTTCAGCGCGCCGACGGCAAAGATCTCCTTCGACATGGCAAGATGGGAAAGGGTGATGACCTCGTCCTGTCCGCCGAAAATGACCTCGTGTTCGCCGACGATCGTGCCGGCACGCACGGAAGAAATGCCGATCTCGGTTTTCTCCCGCTTTTGCCGCACGCTGTGGCGGTCAAAGACATAGTGCGGTGCAAAGGACAGCCCTGCCTTTGCCGCGTCCGCCAGCATGAGCGCTGTGCCTGAGGGGGCGTCCACCTTTTGATTGTGGTGCTTTTCGACGATCTCAATGTCAAAGTCGTTGCCGAGCACCTTTGCCGCCTTTTCCACGAGTGCCGACAAAAGGTTCACGCCGATGGACATATTGGCGGAGAAAAACACCGGCACCTTTTCGGAAAGCGCCCGCACGGCGGCGAGCTGTTCGTCCGACAGCCCCGTGGTGGCAATGATAACGGGCAGATGCCGTTTTTCGGCAAGTGCCAGCACCGTTTGCAGCAGGGCGGGGTGGGAAAAGTCAATGATGATGTCGGCGGGGATGTCGATGTCGGCGGTTGCAAACACGGGAAAAGCCCCCGTGCTGTCCGCGACGCGATCCAGTCCCGCCACGATCTCAAAGCCGTCGCGCGCGGCGACGGTGCGAGCAATGACCTGCCCCATTTTCCCCGTGCAGCCGGAAAGAATGATCTTCAAAACGCTCACTCCTTTAATGCACCGACGCGGATAAGCTCCGCTCTCAGTGCGGCACGCTTGTCGGCAGCCATCGGCACGAGCGGCAGCCGCACAGGGCCGGTCTGCAGCCCCAGCATCTCCATGGCCTCTTTCACGGGGATGGGGTTGACGTCGCTGAACAGCGCGTGGATGAGCGGCAGATATTTCAGCTGCAGTGCGCGCGCTGCAGCTGCGTCGCCCTCGAAAAAGCGGGCGCAGATCGCGTGCGTCTCGGCGGGCAGAATGTTGGACAGAACGGAAATGACGCCCATACCGCCGAGCGACAGGATCGGCACGATCTGATCGTCGTTGCCGGAATAGATAACAAGATCGTCCCCGCAAAGCTGTTTCGTGGTCGCGACGGAGGAAATGTCGCCGTTTGCTTCCTTGACGGCAACAATGCGCGGATGCTTCGACAGCTCTTTATACGTCTCGGGCTTGATGTTCACGCCGGTGCGCGAGGGAACGTTATAGAGAATGATCGGCGCGTCCACGCGGTCGGCGACATAGGTATAATGCGCGACAAGTCCCGCCTGTGAGGTCTTGTTGTAATACGGCGTCACCATCAGCAGCGCATCCGCGCCGACGGCGACAGCGTCGTTGCACAGTCCCACCGAATAGACGGTGTCGTTGCTGCCTGCGCCCGCGATGATCGGCACGCGTCCCGCAGCCGCCTTGACGGCAGTTTCGATCACCTTGACGTGATCGGCATAGTTGAGGGTGGATTTCTCGCCCGTTGTGCCGCAGATGACCAGCGCATCCACGCCGCCGGCGATCTGCTCATTCACAAGGCTTGTGAGCCGCTCAAAGTTGACGGAGGTGTCCTCGTGCATCGGGGTAACAAGGGCGGTAGCCACGCCGGTGAAAACTGGTTTTTTCATGCCAAAAACTCCCCTTCTTCAATATATCAGTCCATATATCCCTCTGCGCACAAAAGCTCCGCCAGCAGCATACCGCCGCCCGCTGCGCCGCGCAGGGTGTTATGGGAAAGACCGACGAATTTATAGTCATACTGCGTATCCTCACGCAGTCTGCCGAGCGAGATCGCCATGCCGCCCTCAAGGTCGCGATGGGGACGCAGCTGCGGCATGTTGTCCTCGGTGAAATAATGCAAGAACTGCTTGGGTGCGTGCGGCAGCTGCAACGCCTGCGGCTTGCCGGAGAAGTGCTCCCATGCGTCGATGATCTCTTCTTTGCTCGGCTTTTTCTCAAAGCTGCAATAGACAGCGGCGAAATGCCCGTTCGTGACCGGCACGCGCAGGCACTGCGCCGTGAAAGCCGGGCCGTCTGCGGGGACGATGACGCCGTTTTCAATGTGTCCGTAAATTTTCAGCGGTTCTTTTTCGGATTTTTCTTCCTCGCCGCCGATGTAGGGGATGAGGTTATCCACCATTTCCGGCCAGGAGGCAAACGTCTTGCCCGCACCGGAGATCGCCTGATAGGTGCAGACGAGCGCTTTTGTCACGCCCCATTTCTGCAGCGGGAACAGCGCGGGAACATAGCTCTGCAGCGAGCAGTTGGATTTGACGGCGATGAAGCCGCGCTTTGTGCCGAGCCGACGGCGCTGATAGGGAATGATCGCGGCGTGATCGGCGTTAAGCTCGGGAATGATCATCGGCACATCGGGGGTGAAGCGGTGGGCGCTGTTGTTGGAAATGACGGGGCATTCCGCCTTGGCATACGCTTCTTCCAGCGCGCGGATCTCGTCCTTTTTCATGTCCACGGCGCAGAAAACAAAGTCTGCCTTTGCGGCAACAGCGGCGACATCGTTGGCGTCCATCACCGTCATGTCGGCAAATTTTTCGGGCAGCGGCGTGTCCATCGACCAGCGCACGCCCACCGCCTCGCGGTAGGTCTTGCCCGCCGAACGCGGACTGGCGGCAAGGACGGTCACGTTGAACCACGGATGATTTTCAAGCAAGGTCAGAAAACGCTGTCCCACCATACCGGTACAGCCGATGACACCTACGGAATATTGACGCATATGATCTCCTCCAAAACACGGCTGCCGTAAAATTTATATGCAACAGTCCGTTGACAAATTTATTTATATATTGTACCATTACTGGGTATGTATGTCAAACCATTTTCCGACTTTTTGTATGTTCGGAAAAAGTATTCTGAAAGCCGTGGAGAACCGTATGCTGAGAAGTGAATTTTATTATGATCTGCCGGAAGAGCTGATCGCCCAGGAGCCGATCGAGCCGCGCGACGCGTCCCGCCTTTTGCATCTTGATCGGAAAACGGGCGCTGTGAAAGACGGCACCTTTCGGGACATTCTGCACATTCTGCGCCCCGGCGACTGTTTGGTGCTCAATGACAGCCGTGTGATGCCTGCCCGCCTTTACGGCAACCGCAAGGGAACGGGCGCGGCGGTGGAGCTGCTTTTGCTGCGCCAGCGGGAGCTGGACGTCTGGGAGGTGCTGGCGGGACCCGGCAAAAAAGCAAAGCCCGGCAACATTTTGGTGTTCGGCGAGGGGCTGCTGGAAGCTGAGGTGCTGGAAGTCATCGAGGATGGCAACCGCCTTGTGCGTTTTCATTATGACGGCAATTTTTTTGACATTCTCGACCGCATCGGACAGATGCCGCTGCCGCATTATATCAAGCGGCAGCTGGAGAATAAGGAGCGGTATCAGACGGTATATGCCCGCGAGACCGGCTCTGCCGCCGCACCGACGGCGGGATTGCATTTCACACCGCAGCTGCTCGACGAGGTGCGGAAAATGGGCGTGGACACGGCGTTTGTTACACTGCATGTGGGACTCGGCACGTTCCGTCCCGTGAAAGAGGACGAGATCACCGCTCACAAGATGCACTCCGAGCACTATGCGCTGAACGCCGAAAATGCGGACATCATCAACCGCACCAAGGCGCGCGGCGGGCGGGTGATCGCGGTCGGAACGACCAGCTGCCGCACGCTGGAGAGCATCGGCATGACCGACGGCAGAATTTTGCCGTCCGAGGGATGGACGGATATCTTCATCTATCCCGGCTATACGTTCAAGGTGCTGGACGGGCTCATCACCAACTTCCATCTGCCGGAGAGCACGCTCATCATGCTGGTGAGCGCTTTTGCAGGCTATGACCACACCATGGCAGCCTATCGCCACGCAGTGGAAGAACGGTATCGGTTCTTCAGTTTTGGGGATGCCATGCTCATCCTGTAGAGGGAGCAAACGGAAAATAGAGAATGAATAATGAATATTGAATGATGAATAATGAATAATTTCGGTGTCGGCTGCGCCGACAATTATAATCGTGCCGCAGGCACTCCTTCATTTTTCATTTTTCATTCTTCAGTATTCACTATTTTGTTTTAGGGGGAGTTCGCTATGAAGGTTTTAACGGCGCTTTCTGCGCTTTTTATGCTCGGTGGCAGCATCGGTTGGGTGTTGGAGCTTTGCTATCGCCGTTTGGCGCACGGCAAGTGGATCAACCCCGGATTTCTGACGGGACCCTGCCTGCCGCTGTATGGGACGGGTGTGCTGCTTTTGTATGGCTTTTGTAGCCTCGATCTGTCCTTTATCGCGTCATCGGTGCTGCGTGAGGTTGTGCGCATTTTGCTGCTGGCTGTGGTGCTGACCGGCATCGAATATGTCACGGGCGTGGTCTTCACCCGCTTTTTCCACGTGAAGCTGTGGGACTACAGCAACCGCCCCGGCAACATCGACGGCGTGATCTGTCCGCTTTTCAGCGTCATTTGGGGTGCGCTGGGTGCGGGATATGCCCTCTTTCTGCATCCGTATCTTGTGCGGTTTGTGGAATTTCTTGCAGAAAACCCCATCTATCATTTCTTCTCCGGCATGTATGTCGGCGTGTTTTTGGTGGACGTGTGCTATTCGTTCCATGTCGTCACGAAAATTCGGCAGTTTGCCAAGGAGCAGGCACTGGATGTGCGCTATGAAAATCTCAAGCTGCAGATCGCCCGCCGTGCAGAGGAACTGAAGCAGCGGCGCAACTTTGTGTTCCCGCTGCGCTCGCCCGCAGGGCTGCGGGAGGAGCTTGCGCAATACCGCGAGGAGCTGCGCAAAACGCTTGCCCGCAAAATGAAAAAGTGAGGATACAGTAATGTTCAAAGTGATAAAAAAAGAGGGTGCTGCGCGGCGCGCGGTGTTTGAGACGCCGCACGGCACGGTGCAGATGCCCGCTTTCATGAATGTGGCGACCTGCGGCGCGATCAAGGGCGCGGTGTCTGCCTTTGATCTCAAGGATCTCAAATGCCAGGTGCAGCTGTGCAACACCTATCACCTGCATCTGCGCCCGGGCGATGAAACGGTCAAGGCGCTCGGCGGATTGCACGCGTTCACCGGCTGGGACGGTCCCATTCTGACCGACAGCGGCGGCTTTCAGGTGTTTTCTCTTGCAAAGCTGCGCAAGATCAAGGAAGAGGGCGTGTATTTCGCGTCGCACATCGACGGCAGAAAGCTGTTCATCGGGCCGGAGCAGAGCATGCAGATCCAATCCAATCTCGGCTCGACCATCGCGATGGCGTTTGACGAATGTGTGGAGAACCCCGCCGCTTATGCCTATTCACGGGCGTCGTGTGAACGCACCACCCGCTGGCTCTATCGCTGCAAGGAGGAGCTCACCCGCCTGAACGGTCTGCCCGGCACGGTGAACCCGCAGCAGATGCTTTTCGGCATCAACCAGGGCTGCACCTTTGATGATCTGCGCATCGAGCATATGAAGGCGATCGCGAAGCTGGATCTGGACGGCTATGCCATCGGCGGACTGGCGGTCGGCGAACCGACAGAGGAAATGTACCGCATCATTGAGAGCGTCGAGCCGTATATGCCGCAGGACAAGCCGCGGTATCTCATGGGCGTCGGCACACCGGAAAACATTCTCGAAGCCGTGCATCGCGGCGTCGATCTTTTCGACTGTGTCATGCCGGCGCGCAACGCCCGCCACGCACACGTGTTCACCTGGAGCGGACACCGCAACATGCTCAACAGCAAGTATGCCAAGGACACCGCGCCGCTCGACGAGGCGTGCGACTGCCCCACCTGCCGCCGCCATTCGCGGGCATATATCCACCATCTGTTCAAGGCGGGGGAGATGCTGGCAATGCGGCTGTGCGTGATGCATAACCTCTATTTCTATAACACGCTGATGGAGAAGATCCGCGCCCATCTTGACGACGGCACGTTTGAAGCGTTCTACAGCGAAAACGTCGGACGGCTGGACAGACGGATATAAATTTATTGTAAATTTTTGCAAATGTCTTGCAATTGCCGTAAAAAACCTGTATGATAACAGGAGAACTTTCGAAAGGATAGGTAAAGTATTGTGAATATGTTTTTATTGGACGCGACGACCACCGCTGCCGGTGCTGCTTCGGGCGGCAATGGCTGGCTTGCCATGCTGCTGCAGCTCAGTCCCTTTCTGCTGATCATCGTTCTGATGTATTTCATCATGATCCGTCCGCAGAAGAAAAAGCAGCAGGAAGAGCAGAAGATGCGCAACGGCGTGCGCGTGGGCGATGAGCTCACCACCATCGGCGGCATCTGCGGCAGAGTCGTGAACGTCAAGGACGACACGCTCATCATCGAGACGGGCGCCGATCGCAACAAGATGACGATCAAGAAATGGGCGATCCAGACGGTGGATACCGTGCACGAAGACAACGACATGGTCGATGACGACGATGACGATGACGACGAGGATTGATCGCTCATAAATTTCACCCGCTCCGCATATAGTGCAGTATAGAAGATTACGGCACGCGGAGGGATAAGGTATGAGACAACGGGATGCAGGCGGTGCACCGTATCGGTCGCTGCTGCTCGGAATACCGGCAGCGCTTGCGGCGGGCGCGGCGTTTTTGCTGCTGTTTGCGCTTTTGATGACGCTTTGGGATCTTCCGCCTGCGGCGGTGACGGCGTTTGCGGTTGCGGCTGCAGTCGGCGGCGCGTTTGTCGGTGGCTTTTTTGCGGCACGGCTGTCCGGAGAAAAGGGCTGGCTTATGGGACTTTTGTGCGGCGTTGCACTGTTTTTGCTGCTTTTCGTTGTCGGTATCTGTGTATACCGTGAGCTGCGTGTGGGCATGTGGCTTTTGAAGCTAGCCTTGCTGCTTGCGGGCGGCATGGCGGGCGGTATGCTCGGTGTGAATAAGAAGTGATAAGAGGGCAGCCGTGCGGCTGCCCTTTTGTGCATAATGCAAGGTGTACAAGCATATACATCTCTCGGAGGGATGTATATGTTTCGGACAAGCCGCTTTTCGCTGAAAAACTGCAAACGCTTTGTGGAGAGTCACCGCCGTCTTTTGCTGTTTTTGTCGCTGCTGCTTTTGGGATTTCTGATCGGCTGCCGCCTGTTCGGCATTTTCGGGGCGGCGCAGGACACCTTTCTCGGCACGGTGCTGACGGTCACGCGGCTGGAAAAGGGCATAAAGCCGCTGGCGGGCGCTTTGTACAGCGCCTGTTTTCTGCCGGTGCTGCTGCTCCTTATTTTGTTTTTCTGCGGGCTTTCCGCCTGCTCGCTGCCGCTCATTTTGGCGGTGCCGCTGTTTTTCGGCATGGGTGCCGGCATGAGCGCGGCATACTATTACAGCACCGGCATCAAAGGTGTTCTGCTGGTGGCGGTGCTTTTGGTGCCGCCGCTGTTCTGCAAGGCGGCGGGACTTTTGATGGCGTGCGCCGAGTCGATGCGCATGTCGCTTCTGCTGTGCGGACAGCTGTTGCCCCGGTGCAACGCCTGCGGCGGCATGCCGCGCGATTTCAAGCTGTATCTTTTGCGCTTTGCGGTCTTTCTCACGATCGCGCTCGGCGCGGGAATTTTGGATGTGCTGCTGCGCCTTTTGTGTCAGGCGTGGCTTTTATAGGAGGTACAAATGGGCTTTCTCGATCGGTTTTACACGCGTGAGGGCGCGGGCGTCTACCGCGACCATGAGCAGAAAAAGAGCGCTTTTCGCCGCTTCTTCGGCATTTTCGGCAGGAAGTGGTCGGCACTTTTGCGCGCTAATCTGTTGTATTTTCTGCTGTCGCTGCCGCTTGTGACCGGCGGACTTGCCGATGCGGGACTGACCTATATCACCCGCAACGCGGCAAGAGAAAAGTTTGCCTACCCCTGCTCCGATTTTTTCGGCGCCGTTCGCCGCACCTGGAAGCAGGCGCTGCCTGCGGGCATCATCAAACTGCTTGTCAATCTGATTCTCGGATTTAACATATATTTCTACGGCGTGCAGATCTTTTTCCGCACAAACGGCACAAAGGCGGGGTTTGTTACGTGGCTGATGCTGTTTGTCAATCTGCTCGGCATGCTGTTTTTCGATTTCCTCAACTACTATGTCAGCGTGCAGATCGTGACGTTTTCGCTGAAGCTGAAACAAATCTACAAAAACGCCGCCATTTTCGCCATGGCGAACCTGTATAAAAATCTGCTCATCGCGGTGTGTATGCTGGGCGTCATTGCCGTTCTCGCCACGCCGTTTCTGTTTCTTGACTATCGCGTGTGGATGTGCATGCTGTTGCTCATTTATGTGCTGATCTATCCGGCGTTCCGCTCGTTGCTCATTCAGTTCACCATCTTCCCGTTCATCAAGAAAACGATGATCGACCCCTATTATGCTGCACACCCCGAGGCGGACAGACGGGCGATGCGTGCCCTCAACCTGGAGGACGATGCCGCAAGTGATGCCGTGTTCACCGATGCGCCGGCAGACGGCGCACAGGTGCAGCGGCGGCGTGAGGAGGATGACACATGACGGAATATACGCTGTTTTTTGCCGTGGCGGCGTGCGTACTGCTGCTTTTCGTGCTGCTGCTTTTGTTGGTGCTTTTGCGCCGCAGCGGCGGGAAAACGGAACAAAAGGTGGACGCGCTGCGCGCGGACATGCTGTCCCAGCTGCGGGAAAACCGCGAGGAGAGCAGCCGCAGCGTGCAGGCGTCGGTCAAGACCATGAGCGAAATGCTGCTCACGGCGCAGACACAGGCAAACAAGGCAAACATCGACGCGATGGAAAACACCCGCAAATCCGTCCAGGACGGTATGCGCGAAATTCGCAGCGAAAACACCCGCCAGCTGGAGCAGATGCGCGCCACGGTGGACGAAAAGCTGCAAAAGACGCTGGACGAGCGCATCGCGCAATCGTTCAAGCTCGTCAACGAGCGGTTGGAGCAGGTGTATAAGGGACTCGGCGAGATGCAGACGCTCGCGTCCGGTGTGGGCGATCTGAAAAAGGTGCTTTCCAACGTGAAGACGCGCGGTGTGCTCGGCGAAATTCAGCTCGGTGCGATCTTAGAAGAGATCCTGTCGCCGGAGCAATATGAAGCGAATGTTATCACAAAGCCCGGCAGCAAGAACTTCGTGGAATACGCCGTGAAGATGCCGGGCGCGGGCGACGACGTGGTGTATCTGCCGATCGATGCGAAATTTCCGCTTGATGCCTATCATCAGCTTGCCGACGCCTATGACGCGGCGGACACGGCGCTGATCGAGGCGGCGGGCAAGGTGCTTGAAACGCGCATCCGTCAGTTTGCAAAAGACATTCGCGACAAATACATCGATCCCCCGCACACCACCGATTTCGGCATCATGTTTCTGCCGATCGAGGGGCTGTATGCCGAGGTGGTGCGGCGCGGCATGGTGGAGCAGCTCCAGCGCGACTATCGCGTGAACATCGCCGGTCCGACCACGATGGCTGCCATTCTCAACAGTCTGCAGATGGGCTTTAGGACTCTTGCCATTCAGAAACGTTCCGGCGAGGTGTGGAAGGTGCTGGGCGCAGTCAAGACCGAGTTTGACACCTTCGGCGCGGTCATCACGGCGGCGCAGACACGGCTGGAGCAGGCAAACAAGGAGCTGGACAAGCTGGTGGGTGTGCGCACCCGTCAGATCCAGCGGCGGTTGTCCGAGGTCTCCTCGCTTTCGCAATCGGAGGCGCGGCAGATCTTGGACGGCGAAACGCAGATTTCCGATACATCCGATACATAAGGACAAGCCTTTCCGTCATATAGTGGATGGAAAGGAGAGAGGTCAATGCCCAGTTTGTTTTTGAGTCCCTCAACACAGGATCAGAACCCCTATGTGATCGGCGGCAGTGAGGAATACTACATGAATTTGGTGGCGGATGCCATGGAGCCGTATCTGCGCGCCAACGGCATCGCGTTCACCCGCAATAATCCCGAGGGGACGGTGAACGATTCCATCAACCAGTCCAACAGCGGTACCTATGATCTGCATCTGGCGCTCCATTCCAACGCCGCAGGCGCGGCGAATGCGGGGCGTGTGCGCGGCACGGATGTATATTATGCCGAGGGCAGCAACAACGGTCAGCGCGCGGCATATATCATTGCCGACAACTTCAAGGACATCTATCCGCTGCCCGACCGCGTGCGCGCGCTGGCGACCACCCGCTTGGCGGAGGTCACCCGCACGCGAGCGCCCGCCGTGCTGGTGGAGATCGCCTATCACGACAATGTGGACGACGCCAACTGGATCGCGGAGAACATCCCCGCCATCGCCCGCAACCTGTCGCAGTCGGTGACCGATTATTTCGGACTGCCGTTTGTGGATCCGATCCCCGTGCAAAACGGTGTGGTCACGACGGGCGGCGGCAACCTCAATGTGCGCGCCTATCCCTCGACGGACGGCACGGTGATCGGATCTGTCCCGAACGGCGGGGTCGTGCAGGTGCGCGGCAGATATGAGGACTGGTATGTGATCGACTATAATGGACTTCTCGGCTATGCCAACAGCCGGTATATCCGCATAGAAGGAGTATAAATACAAATGACAAAGGAAGACATCGCCCGCATCAACGCGCTGGCGAGAAAAGCAAAGGAAACGGGGCTGACCGATGCCGAAAAAGCGGAGCAGACCGCTCTGCGCACGGCATATGTCGCGGCGGTGCGCCGCAACATGAAGGCGACCCTCGACAATACCTACATCGTGGACAAAGACGGCGTTGCAAAGCCGATCAAGGATAGGGAGGAATCTTAAAATGGAAAGACTGTTAAAACTGCTGGATACGAACGCGCGTCTGACGACGGCGGAAATGGCGACCATGCTCGGCACGACCGAGGACGCGGTGAAAGCACAGATGGCGGAGCTGGAGGAAGCGGGCGTTGTGCGCGGCTATAAGGCGCTCATCGACTGGGATCGTACCGACCGCAAATATGTGACGGCGCTCATCGAGCTGCGCGTCACGCCGCAGCGCAACTACGGTTTTGACGATCTGGCGGAGCGCATCATGAAGTTTGAGGAAGTGGAGACGGTCTATCTCATGTCCGGCGGCTTTGATCTCATGGTCATTGTCAACGGCTGCACCTTCAAGGATGTGGCGATGTTTGTGGCAAAGCGTCTTTCAACGCTCGACTCGGTCGTTTCCACCGCGACGCACTTTGTGCTGCGGCGGTATAAGGATCGCGGGGTGCTGTTCCTCGGCGAGGATGTGGATGAGAGAGGTGCCCTGTAACCCATGGATTACACAAAACTGATGAACAAAACCGTGCAGGAACTGAAGCCCTCCGGCATCCGACGGTTTTTTGACATTGCCGCCGAGATGGACAACGTGATCTCCCTCACCATCGGCGAGCCGGATTTTTCCACGCCGTGGCACATACGGCAGGCGGGCATCAAAACGCTGGAGGACGGCAAGACCTGGTACAGCGCCAACGCGGGCATGATCCGCCTGCGCGAGGCGATTGCTGCCTATTGCGAGCGCCATTTTTCGCTTTCCTATGACCCGAAGGATGAGATCATCGTGACGGTCGGCGGCAGCGAAGCGATCGACCTTTCGCTGCGCGTGCTGCTGCAGGCGGGGGACGAGGTGTTGGTGCCCGAGCCGTCGTTTGTGTGCTATGCGCCGCTTGCGACGCTGACGGGTGCGACGGCGGTGCCGGTCGTAACGACGGAAAAGGACAGCTTTCGGCTGACGGCGGACGCGCTGCGCGCCGCCATCACGCCGCGCACCAAGGCGCTCATTTTCCCGTTCCCGAACAACCCCACGGGCGGCGTGATGCGCCGTGAGGATCTGGAAGCGGTGGCAGAGGTGCTGCGCGGCACCGACATTGTGGTGATCTCGGATGAGATCTACGGCGAATTGACCTACGGCGTTACGCCGCATGTGAGCATCGCGGCGATCGACGGCATGAAGGAGCGCACCGTGCGCATCAGCGGTTTTTCCAAGGCGTTTGCCATGACCGGCTGGCGACTCGGCTATGTCAGCGGGCCGCAGCCGATCATCAAACAGATGTTAAAGCTGCACCAGTATGCGCTGATGTGTGCGCCGACGACCGCCCAGTATGCGGCGATCGAGGCGATGGAAAACGGCGACGAGGATGTTGTCACCATGCGCAACGAATACGATATGCGCCGCCGCTACATATTGCAGCGTCTGCGGGACATGGGGCTGCCGTGCTTTGAGCCTGAGGGGGCGTTTTATGTGTTCCCCTGCATTGCCAAGACCGGCATGACCTCAGAGGAATTCTGCACCCGCCTTTTGAAGGAAAAGCACGTCGCGGTCATTCCCGGCACGGCGTTCGGCGACTGCGGCGAGGGCTTTGTCCGCATTTCCTATTGCTATTCTCTGAAACACATCACCACGGCGATGGACACCATGCAGGCGTTTCTTGCGGAGCATTGCCGATGAAAAAGATAACGGTCGCCGCACCGGCGAAGATCAACCTGACGCTGCACATTCCCGCACGCCTTGAAAATGGGTATCACGCGGTGGAAATGGTGATGCAGACGGTCTCGCTCTTCGACCGCGTGACGGCGGAGACGGGGGACAGGCTGCAGATCGTTGCCGACACCCCGCCGACGGAAAACGAGGCGGACAACACCGCTCACCGCGCCGCGACATTGTTTGCCGACGCGGCGGGGGTCTTGCCGCATTTTCGCATCACGCTTCAAAAGCATATCCCGATGCAGGCGGGACTGGCGGGCGGCAGCGCCGACGCCGCCGGGACGCTGGTTGCACTCAACAGGCTGCACGGGTCGCCGCTGACAACGGACGCGCTTTGCGCGATCGGCGAAAAGGTCGGCGCGGACGTGCCGTTTTGCCTGCGCGGCGGGACGATGCTGGCGACCGGCATCGGCACGACGCTTTCGTCCTTGCCGCCGCTGCCCGACTGCTTTTTCGTGATCGCAAAGCCCGCTTTCGGCATCTCGACTGCGGCGGCATATGCGGCGGTGGACAACGCCCCGTTTTTGCCCGCGACGGACGCAATGCAAAAAGCGCTGCAAACGGGTGATCTTGCCGCCGTCGGCGCTGCCATGGAAAACCGCTTTGCACAGGTGCTGTGCCTTGCGGACGTGGACAGGCTGTGCGACGCACTGCGCAAGGCGGGCGCTTTGGGCGCCTGCATGACCGGCAGCGGTTCTGCCGTGATCGGTCTTTTTGAAACAAAAACCGCCGCCCTGGCGGCGCTCTCGACGGTGAAATCGCTTTGCGCCTTTTCCGTCGTCGCAGCCCCGTTTGACGGCGGCCCGAAAATCATAGAGGAGTTGTGAAATATGCAAAAAGAAGCTGTAAAGACCATCCAAAAGGAACTGGACAAAAAAAGCGCACTGCTGGTGGCAAGCGTGCCCAATCGGTTTTATCTCACCGGCTTTGAAACCAGCGACGGCTATGTGCTGATCACAAAGCACGCGGCGGTGTTCCTCATCGACTTCCGCTATGTCGAAAAAGCAAAAGAAACGGTCAAAAGCTGCGATGTGCAGCTGTCCGTGTCGCCGATGGCGGAAATTCGCGCGCTGTGCGAGCAGCACGGGATCGCGCATCTGTATGTGGAAAATGACTATGTGTCCATGTCGCTGCAAAAGGATCTCGCCGCTGCCGTAAAGCCGACCGAAATCGTCGCCGACGACCGTTTCGACACGCTGCTGCGGGACATGCGCAGTGTCAAGAACGAAACGGAGCTTTCTCTCATGCAGCAGGCGCAGAAGCTGACGGACGATACCTTCTCCTATATCGTCGAGCGCATCGAGGCAGGACGCACCGAGCGGGACGTCATGCTCGACATGGAGTTTTATATGCGCCGTCTCGGCTCGGAGGGCGTCTCCTTTGACTTCATCGTGGTGTCCGGCAAAAATTCCTCGCTGCCCCACGGCGTGCCCACCGACAAGAAGATCGAACGCGGCGACTTTGTCACCATGGATTTCGGTGCGGTGGTCGGCGGCTATCATTCGGACATGACCCGCACGGTCGCGGTCGGCGCGGTGAGCGATGAACAAAAGCGGGTGTATGACACCGTGCTGAAAGCGCAGCTTTCCGCCATCGATGCCGTGAAGAGCGGCGTTGTCTGCAAGGACATCGACAAGATCGCCCGCGATCTCATTTATGCTGCGGGCTATGAGGGCTGCTTCGGTCACGGACTGGGACACAGCGTCGGCGTGGAAATCCACGAGCGCCCGAACTTCAACACCCGCTGCGATACGGTGCTGAAAGCGGGCACGGTCATGACGGTGGAGCCGGGCATCTATCTCGAAAACCGCTTCGGCGTGCGCATCGAGGATATGGTGTTTGTGACCGCCGACGGTTGCATCAATCTGACGAAAAGCCCCAAGGAATTGCTGGTTTTATAAGAAAAAACGGG
The DNA here is from genome assembly GCA_900549155.1 of uncultured Oscillospiraceae bacterium. GTDB lineage: Bacteria > Bacillota > Clostridia > Oscillospirales > Acutalibacteraceae > URNF01. The sequence continues at coordinate 14,349 of URNF01000028.1, forward strand.
CAAAATGCAATTCAATCTTGCATTTTTCGCGCGGGTGTGGTATGATAAACTGTATATTATAGCACCGCTGTACCTATATATGCGGCTGTATGACCAAAAATTAGGGAGTTGACACGGTTGGCGAGATATATCATAAAGCGTGTGGCGATGGGCATTCTCAGTATTTTTGTCGTTGCCACACTGACGTTCTTTCTGATGAATTTGGTGCCCGGCGGCCCGTTCGTCGCGGAAAAATCCATCAGCAAAGAGGCGCAGGCGGCACTTGCCGCGAAATACGGGTTGGACAAACCCATCATGGAACGCTATGCCACCTATATGACCGATTTCATAAAGGGAGATATGGGACTGAGCCTGCGGCAACGCGGCAGAACGGTCAACGATATTATTTTTTCGAAATTCCCCGTGTCCGCGCGTCTTGCGGGCGTGGCGGTTTTGGTCGCCCTATTGATCGGTATTCCGCTCGGGTGTATCTCCGCCTATAACCGCGGCAAGTTTGCCGATAACTTCATCATTGTGCTGGCAACCTGCGGTATCGCCATTCCGAGCTTTATCACCAGCGTGTTTCTCCTATACACGTTCGGCAGTAAGCTCAACATATTGCCGACCATAGGACTGAATTCCCTGTCGGCATATATCATGCCGGTGACGGCGCTGGCGTTCTATCCGACGGCATACATCACCCGACTCATGCGTTCGAGCCTGCTTGACGTCATGGGACAGGATTACATCCGCACCGCCAAAGCAAAGGGTCTTTCCAATTTCAAGATCCTCTTTAAGCACGCGCTGCGCAACGCGGTGCTGCCGGTCATTACCTATGTCGGCCCGATGCTTGCCAACCTGATGACCGGTTCGTTCGTCGTGGAGAAGATCTTCACGATCCCCGGTCTCGGACGCGATTTCGTTTCCGCGATCACCAACCGCGATTACACCATGATCATGGGCACCACCATCATTCTGGCAACGCTGATCATCACTGCCAACGTGGTCGTGGACATCCTGTACAAGGTCATTGATCCGCGTATCAAACTGAAGTGAGGAGTGGCGAGAAAAGACGATGAACAAGAAGTTTCCGAGTTTGCATCTCAATGCCGACGATTTCATTCCCGCCACACCCGACGAAAAGCAAAGCCTTGTCGTCATGCGGGACAGCGTGAACTTTTGGCGCGACGGATTGCGCCGTTTGCGCAAAAATAAGATCGCGATGATCAGCCTGTGCTTCATTGTGCTCATCATGATCTTCGCGTATATCCTGCCTACTTTCTGGCCCTACAGCTACAGTCAGCAGATCCAGACGAGCGAAAACCTCGCTCCCTTTGAATACGGCAGTGCCGAGCAGGCGCGCATCGACGCGGGGGAGAGCGTGTTTCCGCACATCTGCGGAACGGACAAGCTGGGACGCGACTATGCCGTGCGTCTCATGATGGGCACGCGCATCAGTCTGACGGTCGGCCTTGTCTGTGCCGCGCTGGTGCTGCTGGTCGGCGCGACCTACGGCGCGATTGCCGGTTTCATCGGCGGCTGGACTGACAACATCATGATGCGTATTACCGATATTCTGTACACCATCCCCGATATTCTGCTCATCATTATTCTGTCCATGGCGCTGCGCGACCGTTTGAAATCGCTCGCGGAAGTGCCGGGCTTCAAATGGATGCAGACGGTTGGCCCGAACATGGTCGCCATCTTCCTCGTGTTCGTGCTGCTCTATTGGGTCGGCATGGCGCGTATCACCCGTTCACAGGTGCTGGTGCTCAAGGAGTCCGAATACGTGACGGCTGCCCGTGCCCTCGGCGCAGGCAAGGCGCGCATCATCCGCAAGCACCTTTTGACCAACTGTATCGGCACGCTGATCGTGACGACGACGCTGCAGATCCCCTCCGCGATCTTCACGGAAAGCTATCTGAGCTTTTTGGGACTGGGCGTTGCTGCGCCGATGCCGTCGCTCGGCTCGCTTGCGACCGACGCGGTTAAGGGCATGAACACCTATCCGCATCTGCTGTTTTTGCCGGCAATCATCATCAGCGTGACCATTCTTGCCTTCAACCTGTTCGGCGACGGTCTGCGCGATGCGTTTGATCCGAAGCTGAAAAACTGAGAGGGGAGCGAAGAAATTGGGCGAAAAACTGCTGGAAATTAAAGACGAACGCCTTTCCTTCTTCACCCCCGCAGGTGAGGTCAAGGCATTAAACGGTGTGTCTCTTTCCATGGAAGAGGGAGAAGTGCTGGGCATCGTCGGCGAGTCCGGTTCGGGCAAGTCGGTGACGGCATATTCCATCATGGGACTGACCGCCTATCCCGGTAAGCTGATCGGAGGCACGATCCGTTTCAACGGACATCAGATTGACGAAATGACCGAAAAGGATTTCCGCAAAATTCGCGGCAATGAGGTTTCAATCATTTTCCAGGACCCGATGACGAGCTTAAATCCGGTGTACACCATCGGCAATCAGATCGTCGAGGTCATTTTGCTGCACACGGACAAAACCAAGGCGGAAGCCTATGACCGTGCGCGCGAGCTTTTGGAGCTGGTCGGCATCAACGAGCCGGCAAAGCGCCTGAAGCAATACCCGCACGAGTTGTCCGGCGGTATGCGGCAGCGCGTGATGATCGCCATTGCACTTGCCTGCGAGCCGAAGCTGCTCATTGCGGACGAGCCGACGACGGCGCTCGACGTGACGATTCAGGCACAGATCCTGGAACTGATGCAGGATCTGCGCAGAAAGCTCGGCATGAGCATCATCATGATTACTCACGATCTCGGCGTTGTCGCCAGCATGTGTGAAAAGATCGCCGTTATGTATGCGGGTCACATTGTGGAATACGGCACTGCCGATGAAATTTTCTATGAGCCGTGCCATGAATACACCAAAGGACTGATCAAGTCCATTCCGAAGCTCAACGTGGAAAAGACCGAGCGCCTTGTCCCCATCGAGGGACAGCCGGTGGATCTGCTCAATCCCCCCGCAGGCTGCCCGTTTGCGCCGCGTTGCGCAAACTGCATGAAGATCTGCCTGTCACAGATGCCGCCGCGCACCGAACTGAGCGACACCCACTACAGCTATTGCTGGCTGTTGCAGAAGGAAGCCTTTGAGGAAGGAGACGGTAGCTGTGAGTGAAAACGAAAAGCTGGTGGAAGTGCTGCATCTGCAGCAATATTTCCCCGCACGCGGCACGAACGGCAAAAAAGCCGTTGTGCAGGCAGTGGACGATGTCTCCTTTTTCATCCGTCGCGGCGAAACGCTGGGACTGGTCGGCGAGTCCGGCTGCGGCAAGACCACGGTGGGCAGAACGCTTTTGCGTTTGTATGAACCGACCGACGGCACGATCCTTTATGACGGCAACGTGATTTTCGACAAGAAAAAGAAGATCGCCGTGGATATGCTGCCCTATCGCCGCAAGATGCAGATGGTGTTTCAGGATCCTTACGCCAGTCTCGATCCGCGCATGACCATCGGCGACATCGTCGGCGAGTCGATCGACATTCACAAGCTCGCTGCTAATAAGAAAGAACGGCACGACCGCATCATTGCGCTTTTGGAGCGTGTGGGACTGAACAGCGAGCACGCCAACCGCTATCCGCACGAGTTTTCCGGCGGTCAGCGTCAGCGCGTGGGCATTGCCCGTGCACTGGCGGTCGATCCGGAATTCATCGTCTGCGACGAGCCGGTGTCGGCGCTGGACGTGTCTATTCAGGCGCAGGTCGTCAACATGTTTGAGGATCTGCAGAAGGATCTTTCGCTGACCTATCTGTTCATTGCGCACGACCTGAGCGTGGTGCGGCACATTTCCGACCGCATCGGCGTGATGTATCTCGGGCATCTGGTGGAGCTGGCGGACAGCTTTGAGCTGATCTCGCACAGCGTGCATCCCTATACCCGCAGTCTCATTTCCGCCATTCCCGAAGCCGACCCCAAGGCGGCGCGCGCCAACAAGCGCATCCCGCTGCAGGGCGACGTTCCGAGTCCTTTGAACCCGCCGAGCGGATGCCGTTTCCGCACCCGCTGTCCCTATGCGGACGAGCAGTGCGCAGCGGAGTGTCCGCAGTTAAAGGAGATCGGTGCCGGTCATTATGCCGCGTGCCATCACCTTGACCGTGTGAAGGACTGACCATCGGTATTTACTGTGTGTGGGACGCATTCATGCACAGTGGATATAATAAAGATTTGCGGCACAGCCGCAGGAAAGAAGAGGGGATCTCTGATGAAAATCAAAAAACTCATCTCCGTTATCCTTGTCATGGCACTGGCAGTGTCTATGCTTGCCTGCATGAGCGCATGCGGCAACAAGAAGACGAGCGGCAGCGTGACGGTCCAGATCGGCCCGAACCCTGAGACGCTTGATCCCGCACTGAACAGCGCCGTGGACGGCGGCAACATGCTCATCACTCTGTTTGAGACGTTGCTCATCATCGATCAGGATAACAAGGTTCAGCCCGGACAGGCTGAAAAGTATGACGTCAGCGCGGACGGCCTGACCTGGACCTTCACCATGCGTGACGGTCTGAAGTGGTCCGACGGCA
>URNF01000029.1 GCA_900549155.1 uncultured Oscillospiraceae bacterium
CGCCGTTATACAGGCGCACCGCCAGCACATTGCGGCCCTTTTGCAGATATTCGCTGATGTCGAGCGTCACCGGCAGGCTCCAGGTGTCGCCGGTGCGGGTCTCGGTGTAGACCTGCTCGCCGTTGATATAGACATCCACGCGGTCGTCGGCGGTGATCTGCAGCTGTGCCGACTTGATCGTGTCCTCGAGGTTCAGCTCCTGACGGAAGAAATAATAGCGTTCGTTATTGAGCTGGCTCTCGATGGTGTCATAGTCCTGCGGATGAACGATCCAGCTGCCTTCCCAGCCCTGGCTTTCCGCCGGCTCGGAGGTCTGCCGCAGCTGCACGTTCTTGAGCATCACGCCGCCGTCGCCGTCGGTCTTTTCCAGCCGCAGCCGATAATAGACAGCGTCGATCGCCGTGAAGTCCACACTTATCTCCGTCAGAACGGGGGATGCGGTCAGCTCGCGCAAAACGACCGTGCCGACCGAACGGTCGCGCCAGTCATAGCCCTCAAGCACCAGCCGCCCCTTTGCGTTGTCAGAGGTCTGATAGTGCGCGGTGAAGGCATAGCCGTATTGCGGCTTTAAGATCTCGATGTCGGTATACAGCGCCGCCTTGTCGGCTGCCGTGCCGGACAGGGTCACGCCGTTTTCCACCGTGACGGTGGGCGCACCCTGCGTGTCGGTCATTTTCCAGCCGCCGGGGAGACGGTCGGAAGCGGCAGAGGAAAAGTCCTCGGCATACACGACATCTTCGCTTTCGGTGTAGTTGTAGTATTCCACACCGTCAACATACACGTCCGCCTCTTTGCCGCCGATACGCAGCATCAAAGCGACGCTTTTCACGTTCTTTGTGACCGTGTAGACGATACGGTATTCCTGCCAATCGCTCAGATAGCTGCTGCTGTTGAGCGTGCGCTCCTGGCCGTGCCAATCCTGCACGACCGTGCCGTTTGCGCCGTAGCCGCGCACGACGGCGGCGAACACGCCGGACACCGCGTCCTTGCTGCGCACATGCACCACGAATTCGATGCGGTCGCCCGCCTGCACGTCGATGCGGCGGGTCATTTCCGCCGTGGTGTAGTTGATGCGGCTATACTGCTTGCGGATGTGCAGAGAATGTCCGCCGCGATAGTAGACACTGCTGTCCGCCGTGATGTCCGCAATGCCGTCGGAGGTCGCATAGGTCCAGTTGAGCGGCTTGCCGCCGGAAACATATTCAAAGTCCAAATTGGGATCGGTGATTTCCTCGGTCGGCGTGACCGCGACATTGTCAAAAACCATCTCGCAGGCTTCCGCCGTGTTCGGCACAAGCCAGATGCGGATATATTTCGTGCCGGGTGCGGTCTTGAACGTCGCACCGCAGTTGCGCCAGTCAAACGAGCCGTAGGCATTGGCTTCGGGCACCCAGGTGAAGTTCACCGATTCGTCATCCGTGCCGTTGCCGAGCTTATCCGTGAACTGACGGACACAGACAATGACCGAGCCTTTCTTGTTGCCGCGCACCATGGCGTCATAGGAAAGGAGATAGCTCGTGTTGCCCTCGACAGGGATCATGGCGCTTTGCAGATACAGCTGCACCATGCCCGTCTCCGCCTTCTGCACGACGGCGGCAGCGCCGACGCCGTCCGCAGCCGCGCCGTCCACCTTTTTCACCGAGTAGGCGCCGAAGTTGCTTTCCTCATATTCGCCGGGCGCATCGGGCTTTTCGCGCCGCTCATAGAACGTCCAGTTGAACGGTGCTTCGCCGTTTTCGCCGGTCTCAAAGCCGAGGTTTGCATCGTCGGCATCGCCGAGATACCGCACCGACACGTTGTCGAACAAAAACTCTGCGCCCGCTTTATAGGAGTGCACCTCAAAGCGCATCTCCATCGTCGCCGCGTCGCTGCCGGTGGTGAAATCGGCAGAATAGCTGTGCCATGCGCCGTCGTTGTTTGCGGAGTTGGCGGCGGTGAGCCAATTATAGGGTGTGCCCTCGCTCGTGTCTGCGCCGTTTGTCTTGAACGTGCGCGCCAGCGGGAACACGCCGATGCTCTCGCCGCTGTATTTCCCCTGGAACGTCACACGATAGACCGCGTTCGGCTTCACCGCCACGCGGCTGCTGTAGATGACCAGCGCGCCCTTTTCGTTGTCCTTCTGTGTGGTGACCTGCAGTGCCGCGCTGTTGTCCGCGCCGACGCCCGCCTGATAGCGACGGGTGTAGGTGTCGTCCTCTGTCTCCAGGACATAGGACTGCCAGTTGAGCGGCATATCGCTTGCGGGATCCTTCAGCTCGAAATCGAAGTTTTCGGGATGCTCCAGTTCACTGAACGTGACCGACTTCAGCGTCGCCCCGTTTTCGGAGACATAGCTTGCCCGCATATATTTCGCGCCGTCCGGCACGATGAAAAATCCGTTTGCGTCCGTCTGCGTATACGCCGCGCCCTTGTCAAAGCTCAGCTGCAGCTTGCCGCCGTTGCCGTCGATCTTGACGCGATAGATCGCGCCGCCCTCGACGTTATACCGCAGCGAGGTCGCCGACGCATTTGCGCCGAAGGTGATCGTTTTGCTGTCGGCGGCATAGTCGACGTCGCCCGAGAAGCTCCAGCCGGGCACGGTCAGCGCTCTGAGTCCCTCAAAGCCGCCGTTCGGAATGAGGTTGCGGGAGGTGTCCGCCTCGCTCCAGGTGAAGAAATCGCCGTCCGCGATCAGATTGGTGTTGAGATCGTCCGCAGCATACAGGCGCACATTGTCGATATAGAAGTCCGTGCCGACACGGCCGCCGACATTGAAAAGGATCGGTGCCCAGTCGTTTTTGACCGGCGTAAATTCAAAGGATACTTCCGTCCAATCGGTATATTCGTGATTGGCAAACCGATAGACCGCATCGCCGGTGGCAGTCCACGTGCCCTTGCCCCAGGCAAGCTCCATGTTGGGCGGATCGCCGGCGTTGTTGAAGTTGCCCTTCACCATCATTTTCAGCACATAGTTTTTGCCGGCGAGCGCATTGGTCAGAAGATAGCCGAACCGCAGATCATAGCCGCCGTTGTGATACACCTCATGGCTGCGGCGCACATGCAGAGAGCCGACGTTTTTGTTGCTGCAGCCCTCTTCGGCAAGGCGAACAAAGGCGTTGTCGTCATTTTCGGGCATAATGAGACCGCCGTATTTCCAGCTGTCCGGGAATGTTGCCGCCTGCGTATAGGGGCAAAGCGAGGCGTTGTCCAGCAGCATGGTGTCGCCGACAGCTCCCCAGAACACGATGCGGATCTGCAGCTGCGCCGCGTTTGCCGGAACGGTGAACGCCGTGCTGACGGTCGTCCAGTCGTTTGGCAGATCCGCTTCCTGCGCACCCGTGAGCATGCCCGCGCCGAGATCGTTCGCGATATAGGTGGGATTGCCCGCGCGGTCAAAGGTATAGGCGGTCAGAAGATAATGCCGCCGCGTGCCCGTGCCCTTCATGTCGATCGAGAAACGATAGCGTGTGCCGCCCTCGACCGCAATGGGGTTGGTGCCGACCGACACCCAGTTTTCACTGTTCACATGGCGGGTCGCTTTCAGCACGCCGCCGTGCTCGCCGTCGGTCGCCGCTTCCAGCGACACGGCGTTGTCGGCGTTGTCGATGACCTGCCAGCCGAGCGGCTGCTCGGTCATTTTCGCGTCGGTAAAGCTGCCGTTGAACGCAGAAAGCGGCAGATAGGTATAAATCGCGTCCTCAAAATCGCCGTTTTTGACGAAATTGACCGCCGTCACCAGCGCCGCATTTTCCGCGGCAAGAAAATCGCCGCAGCCGCCCAAAACGTCCTCACCCGTCGCGGTGTTCGTGACGGTGATGTGGCTGACGTACAGATCGCTCACGGCATTATAGCGCGAGAATTTCAAAAAGAAGTCCCGCGAGCCGTTTGACGTGTAGGTATAGGAGCACTCCGTCCAATCGGCAAACGTGTTGGTGTCGTTTGTGATGATATAGGCGGTGTTGTCGGTGTTGGTCGCGTCCACAAAGCGCAGATCCTGCCCTTTCCAGGTCACAGAGCCTTTCACCCACATAGAGACCTTATATTCTCCCGCGGGCACGTCCTTCGGCGCTATCAGCACCAGGTGCATGTCGTGGATCGCGTCCGTGTTCACGTAGTGCAGCGCTCCCGCGCCGTTATAGCCGTTTTCCACCGTCTCGACGTAATACTGCGGGGTGTTGACCCAGGCACTGTTCGCGCCGTCGGGATAGCGATACCACTGCCCCGGCGTCAGTCCCGCCGCGTTGAAGTCATAGATCGGTGCCGTCCGACCGTAGGGATACAAAAACGCGTTGTCCGCCGCATAGGTCTCGCCCGCGGCGCTTTTGTCGTTTCCGAAAGCGATCGTGAGCTTTGCATAGCGCGCGCCCTCAGGGACAGTCACGTCGCCCGCAAGCTCTGCAAACGCAGCACCGGGCGCAGATGAGACGATCTCGGTTTCCTCGCCCACCGTCTTTTTGCCCTCGGCGTCACCGAAAAACCGCACGCGCAGCGCAGCCGCAGGAGCAGCGGCGTCGGATTTCACCGACACGCCCGCACGGTATTTCTGCCCCGCCGTGACGGCGGTCAGCGTCGACGTGAGCGTTGCCTCACCGCCGCCGCTCAGCGTCAAAAGCGCACCGTTGCCGCTCACACCCTCGGTCAGCGACAGCGTGCCCTTGCCTGCCGCGTCCCAGGCGTTGAAGCGCTCAAAGCGCTCGTCCTCAGCAGCGGCGGCAGACAGCGGCAGCAGCCCCACCAGCGGCACCATGCCCGCCAGCAGCGCAAGACTCAGCGCCACCGCGCCCAGCCGACGTCCGAGACGGGGACACCGCCCAAAGAGCGCCGAGATGTTGAACCTACGTACACTTGTTTTCATGATCTACTCTCCTCACGGTTGATATAGTCACGGTGATACTGTATTTATTGTACCAAATCCCGCACGGCGCGGTGTCACTTTTTTTGCTGTCTGCGGTTTTGTATTTTTACCTTTTGGGCATATATACTATATATCCACCCCGTTTGTCATGTTTTTTGGGATGTTTCGTGCAAATTCACGGTGAAAAACGGCATTTTTCCGCTCGAAAAGGCCCAATTTCCGCTTTTCGTCAAAAAAGCGCACCGAAAAAGTCGAAAATGTTGCCCAAAAACCGCCTGCGGCGCATTGGCTTTTTTCCGCACTTCGTGTATAATAGACTTAAAATATGAGGAGAGGAGGGACGCTTTTCATGCGCAAACAACCGCAGCGGCGCATATCCGTGCGCACAAAGCTTCTGTGCGTCTTTCTCTCCTCGGTCATCATCCCGCTCATCGTGTTCGGTCTTTTCATGTTCCGCACCGGCAGCGCCAAGATCGAAAACGAGGCGGCGGAGACCTACACACAGATGACAAAGCAGCTGTCCATCATCTTCTCCGAATATATCTCCCGCGTGGATCAGATCACCCGCATGGTGGACAACACCACCGACGTTCCCCGCTATCTGCGCAACGCGTTCACGGGCTTTGAGACCGACCCCACCCAAGTCTGGGTGCTGGAGCAGAACGCGCTCGAAGCCCTAAAGCAGATCGCCCGCACCAACGAGGACATCCATGCGCTCATCGTCTCCACCCTTGACGGACAGTCGCTCGCCTACACCGGCGGGCGCTATACCCGCCCGACCGTGGCGGTCGACGACACCTATTATGCACCGCTTCTGTCGTCCACCGGCAACACGGTGCTGCTGCCCGTGCGCGCCGCGCACGACGAAAGCGACCCCGGCGAAGCGGTGTTCTCCGTCGCCTGCAAGCATCTGGACGTGGGGCTGGACGATGACATCGGCATCACATTCTACACGGGCTATGTCATTTCCGAATGTCCCGTTTCCCGCCTTGCCGCCATCTGCGCGGACGCACCGTTCGGCGACGGAACGCTTTTGTATATCTGCGACAGCAGCGGCGCCGTGGTCTATACCACCGACACCGATGCCGCGCGCGCCGACGCGGTCACGGCGCTGCACACGGCGGGCGATACCCGCCGCAGGGTCGCGCTTTCGGGCGGCGACTATTTCCTCACCGACAGTCCCGTTGCGGAAACCGGCTGGTCGGTGGTGGCGGCGCTCCCTTATACCTATGTTACACGCAACACCGCGGATCTCATCCGCCGTTTCATTTTCCTGTGTCTGCTCGCGGCGGCGATCATCACCGCCCTCACCGTCATCGTCTCCAATTCCTTCACCCGTCCCGTGCGCGTTTTGCAGACCGCCATGCGGCAGGTGGGCGACGGCGATCTTGCCGTGCGCATCGAGGAGCGGCGAAACGATGAATTCGGCGACTTGTATGACGGGTTCAACCGCCTTGTGAAAGAGATCGATCAGCTCATCCACACCGTTTCCGAATCGGAAAAGCGGGAGACGGTCGCCAAATACCAGATGCTGCAAAGTCAGATCAATCCGCATTTTCTCTATAACTCCCTCGACACCATCCGCATGATGGCGGTGCTCGACGACAAAAAAGACATCGCCGCGGCGCTTTTGCACCTTTCCGCCCTCTTCCGCTATCACGTGCGCAACAGCGACCGCCCCGTGATGATCCGAGAAGAGTTAGAGCAGGTGAACAACTATCTGGAGCTGCAAAAGCTGCGGCTGCAGGAAAAGCTGCAGATCGTCTGCGACGCCGACCCGTCGCTGCTTAGCTGCTATGTTCCGAAGATCCTGCTGCAGCCGATCCTCGAAAACTGCTTTTCCCACGGCTTTCGGGATGCGGAAAACGTGTGCCGCATCACCGTCAGCGTGAAAGCCGAGGGCGATGCCCTGCGGCTGTCCGTTGCCGACAACGGCTGCGGCATGGACGCAGAAACGCTCAAAGCGCTGCACGCCCGTCTGCAAAATCCCGTGCCGCCCGAAGAACACGGCATCGGGCTTTGCAACGTCAACGAGCGCCTGCGGCTGTATTTCGGCGAGGAGAGCTGTCTTCTCGTCGAGAGCCGCAAGGGAGACGGCACCCGCATTTCCTTCCGCATCCCCGCCATTCGGGATGCGGACGCCCTGCGCCGTTATCGGCGCTGATCCGACAGAAAGGAGAAAGCCCTATGCCACACACCCCGCTGACCGTCTTTTTGGTGGACGATGAAACGCTCATCCGCTCCGGCATGAAAAAGCTGCTTTCTTGGGATGCACTCGGCTTTTCCATCGTCGGCGAGGCGGAAAACGGCAAACAGGCGCTGCCGCTCATCGAAAAGCTCACCCCCGATCTTGTCATCACCGATCTGAAAATGCCCCTTTGCGACGGCATCACCCTCACCGGGGAGATCAAAAAGCTGCTCCCCCGCACCGAGGTCATTGTCCTCACGGGCTATGACGAATTCGACTATGCCAGACAAGCGATCCGCATGGGCGTGTTCGATTTTCTCTTAAAGCCCATCTCCCCCGACGAGCTGCAGGCAACGCTTCTGCGCCTGCAGCAAAAGCGCAGCGTGCGCGAAACGCCCTATCCTTTCGAGGAAGAAAGCGCACTGCTTGCGGCGTTCGAAAACGCCGACACCGATGCGGCGGTTGCCGCGCTCCATGCCTTTTTTGCCCGTCTGCACGCCGTCCGACCGGACAGCGACACGCTTTCGAACATCGTCGGCAAGCTGTCCTATGAGCTGATCCGCACCGCACGTCAGAAGCTGGCGGTGCTGACCGTCCCCTCGCCGACGCCCGCACCGCAGGCGGACGAGGAGACCTGCGAAGCGACGCTTACGACCTATATCCGTCAGTGCCTGCAGGAGCAGGAAAGCCGCAGCTCCTCGGAGCTTGTGCAGCGCATCATGCAGTATTTGGAGCAGAACTATGCCCAAAACATCACCCTGTCGTCGCTTGAGGACGCGTTTTTCTTCAACGCCAGCTATATCAGCCGCGTGTTCAAGCAGAAAACAGGCAAGAACTACAGCGACTATCTCCTCGGCATCCGCCTGGAGCACGCCAAGGAGCTTTTGCGCGACAGCCATCACTCCATCGCCTATATCAGCGATGTTACGGGCTTCGGCAACTCCAAATATTTCAGCAAGATCTTCAAGGAAAAAGTCGGCATGCAGCCGGTGCAATATCGCCGTTCCGTCGGCGGCTGACAAAAGGGGTGTCTCCATGCTGGAACTGAAAATCGAAAACAGCCGCATCGACGGCATTTATGACAGGCGGTATCCCGACCCCGTCGACATCACCGACGGCAGCGGCACGTTCGGGCAGCCGGTGTATACGTTAAAAACGCAGGACATCACAAAAGGGCCAAAGCCGCCGTTTGTGCCCTACAATTCCCACACCGTCCCCTTTGCGGAAACGGCGGGCGGCAGGCTGCAAAACCGCGCTTTCGGCGCATCGCTGAAAGCGGAGGAGAAAGACGGTGGGATCGCCCTTGATCTCACCGTGGAAAACGACAGCGTCAGTGCCTGCGGCATTTCGCTGCCGTTTAGCTTTCTCGGCAAAAAGAACAATCCCTGGCAGCGGCAGTTTGCCGCGTCCTCGCCCTACCGCACGGCGAACGGAGAGCATTTCCTGTTTTATCTCACGCGCCCCGACGGCAACCACCTTTGCTGCATCGTCGAAAATGCCATCGACGGCTACCGCATCTGCTATTCGGATTTTCTTTGCGGACATTATATCATGGGGCTGGAATTCCTGTCGCAGTTTGACAGAGCATACGGAAAGCCCAAAAGAACAGAAAAGCGCGTGAAGCTGCGCATCCTGGCGGTGAGCAGCTTCCGTGAGGCGCTCGAAAAAGCCGCCGCGCTGTGGGCGATCCCCGCGCTGTATTATGACACCGCCGCTACCTATATCGGGCAGCCGTTTCGTTTCACACCCATCGGAAAATGGGACAAAATCGTTGTCACCGCGCCGTCGGGCAAGACCGCCGTGCTCGACACCCCCTCTTTCACCCCGCAGGAATACGGCATCCACACCGCTGTCCCGTTTGACGGCGAGACGGCGGGTGCGGACTGCTGCTTTTTTGCCCACGACGCGCTTTGTGCCATGTTCCGCCGCGCTTGCCTTGCCGTAAAGCAGGACAGGGGCGACGTCTTCGGCAAAACGACAGAGGGCAGAAACGTTTTCAAGCCGCAGCACGCGACCTATCGCGGCTATGAGGATTTTAACCTCTGTGAGCACGCCATGTGGAGCCTTGCCGCACTGCGGTATATGCGCGACAACGGCGTTTGCGAACCGCTCAGCGGCGATGTGAAAAATCACCTGTCGATCGTCACGGGCAGCTGCGACTGCCCCATAAACTGCTGCACGATCGACGAAAACGCCCTGACCCGTCACTCCACCCGCATCCAGGAGGTCTATAACGGCGTCAGCATCCTGATGGACGCCTTTCGCGTTTTCGGGGACGAGAACTATCTGGAATTTGCCGTCTCGGTGCTGCGCAAACGGCTGCGCACCGACCTGTCCCCCGCAGGCGCGATCCTGCGGCACGGCAGCGACGGCACGACGGCGGAGATCGCCGACTACACCACCGTGACCTGCATGGCGATTCCGATCGTGGACATGGCGCTGCTTTTGCGGGATCGCGGCGACAAGCGCGCCCGCTATTTTGCACAGTGTGCGGAAAGAATCGCCGATTTCGTCGTGCGGCGGGATCTCGATTTTCCGACCGAGGGCGGCGTCCATGAGCAGGTGAACCCCGAGGTCGAGGAAGGCTCGATGTCCTGCGCGGCGCTCACCGTGCTGTACACAGCGCAGTTTATCAAGCCCAAGAAAGCCTATCTCGACTATGCAGAAAGGGTTTTGAAGCTGCACGACGCGTTCACCGCGTTCACGCCCCACCCCGTCATGTTCCGCTCGACGCTGCGCTGGTGGGAGACGATCTGGGAGGGCGACGCGGACGGCCCCGCGATGTGCTATGGGCACGCGTGGTCGATCTGGCGCGCCGAAGCGGAATACCGCCTCGCCCTTTTGACGCACGACGACAAGCGTCTGCTTGACGCCTATAACTGCTTCATGACAAATCTCGCCAAGGAAGACGCCGACGGCAATATGTACGCCATCTATCAGTATGAGCCGATCTCCTCGGGCGCGCTCGCGGAAAACGGCGCGGAGGTCGATTTTTCCGATCGCGTCGGCTTTCCGCGCAAAAAGGACACCACCCTGTCGCGCTATGTCTTTGCACGCGGGTATGACACGTGGCTCAAAACCGTTGCCGTGCTGCCCGACCGCATCCTCGGCGGCTGTCGGCGCGGGGAGGAAATTGTCCCGTTTGAGGAAGGCTTCACCACCCTGTACATAGGCGACGTCACCGGCAGCTTCACGATCCGCGCCCCTGCCCGCACCCGCATCGTCTCCGCCAAAAGGGTACGCATCACGGGCAGCGCCGTTTTGCACATCACCGTATATTAAGAAAGTGCCCGCACAGCGTTGTGCGGGCACTTTTGTCAGTCGCTTGCGGCGGCATCATCCGCCCTTTGCCGTTTTTTCATTTTCTGCCAGCTCACAAACCCATACACACGATCTCTTTTCTCCCGAGCGTGTTGACCTTCACCTCTGCCTTGTTGCCGCCGTGCGGATGTCTGAGCCAGGACACCAGCGCAAACACCGCCATCGGCATCGTCATGCCGAGATAGGTGAGCATCTCGCCGTAATAGGAAAACGTGTAGGAAATGATGCCGTAAAGCAGGCTGAACAGCACCATGAGAACCTGCCCGAAGGGATTGCCCTTCGCGTTGAAGATAAGGGACGTCACGCCGATCAGCGACGCCGCCAGCGTCAGAAAGTTCTCTCTGTCAAAGGCGCAAAACGACCCGACGATCAGAACGACGGACGCGCCCCACAGGCAAAGCTCCCCCTTTGAAAAATACCCGACAAGCCTTTTCATGCCTATACCCCCACAAAAAAATAAGCACCCGCATACACACCTTCAAAGACCTAACGATGTGTAAACGAATGCCGTGCATTCCGCTACTCGGTAGCAGCATCTCTATTCATTTGCGGTCAGTGTACCACACCGCGCGCCGTTTGTCAAGCGCGCTTGACAGTTATCCGAAAACAGACTACAATAGGTTGCTGTGTCCCGCCTGCGGGCACAGCACTTATTTTCGGAGGAATTTTGAATGACAGAACAGCGAGCCAATCTGCGAAAATATATCGTTCCCGCCATGATCGGCAATTTGAGCTTTTTCATTCTCACGATCGTGGACGGTATGTTCGTCGGCAACGGCGTCGGCGCGGATGCGCTCGGCGCCGTCAGCATCGCCATGCCGTTTGTCAATCTCGTTTGGGCGCTGTCCACGCTGTTTAACATCGGCGGCGTTGCCGTTGCCGCCGTGCGGCTCGGACGCGGGGACACAGACGGCGCCAATCTGGCATTCATGCACGCCCTCTCCGCGAACATCGTCGTCTTTGCGCTCATCAGCGCGGCGGGCATGCTGATGAGCAAAAAAATCGCGCTTTTGCTCGGCGCAAACGAGACGTATCTGCAAATGGTCGCGGATTACATATTCTGGTATTCCGTCTTTTTGGTGCCCTCGATGCTCGGGCCGTGCCTCAACACCTTTGCCAGAAACGACGGCAACCCGCGTCTCGGACTCATCATGTCCTTCACCTGCACGGCAGCCAACATTTTCGGCGACTGGCTCATGGTCTATCCGCTGCAAAAGGGCGTTGCCGGCGCCGCCGTCGCGACGGGCGCTTCCAATCTGCTCGGCTTTGTTGTGGTGCTGTCCCACTATGTTCTGAAAAAAGGGCAGCTGCATGTGCGAAAATTCCGACCGCAGTTTTCCCTCTATCGCAAGATCATGCTGCGCGGACTGCCCGAAATGATCTCCCAGTTTGCCAACCCCGTCATCACGTTTTCCATGAACCGTATGCTCATCGGTCACCTCGGCAACGCGGCGGTCAACGCCTTTTCCGTGATCACCTATGCAAGCTCCCTGTTCTCCTCGCTGATGTGGGGGCTTGCAAGCGGGCTGCAGCCGCTGTACGGCGCAAGCTACGGCGCCAAAGATGACAAGAGTCTGAAATTCTATTTCAGAAGCGGACAGATCATGGCGCTTGTCGGCGGCGCCGCCATCTTCGCCCTGACATTCTTTGTCGGGAAGCCGCTTTGCACGTTTTTCGGCGCGGATGCCGCGTCGGTGCCAATCGTGTGTGACGCGCTGCCGAAATACTGCCTCAACTATGTCTTCGCCGCGTCCACCGCCGTCATTGCCGCCTATCTGTTTTCCACAAAGCGGACACGGTATGCCATCCCCATCAACGTGTGCCGCAGCATCGTGTTCAGCTCCGTCTGCATTAACCTTTTGCCGCTCATTTTCGGCTATGACTTTGTGTGGTACACCGTGACCGTGTCGGAGGGCATCTGCGCGGTGATCGCCGTGCTTTTGTGCCGCATTTCCGAGAAAAACGGCATTGTGTACAGATAATGTTCCACCGCAGCAAGGGGGAGCTTGCTGAAAAGCCGCCTTTTCTCTCCTCTATTCTCCGGAAACGACGGTTTGAGAGAAGAGAGAAGAACGAAAGAGTGAAAAGTGAAGAGAACCAAAGAAAATGACGATCTTCGAAAGAAGATCGTCATTTTCTTTGGTGCGGGTAAGAGGACTTGAACCTCCACCGAATTGCTTCGATATGAACCTGAATCATACGCGTCTGCCAATTCCGCCATACCCGCATATTTAATTTTGTCGGAACACATCCGACGGGCGCTATTGTAGCACACCGGGTGCGGTTTGTCAAGCACTTTGCCGCAAAAAATACGGCTTTCCAAAAATAATTCCAAAAAATGCTTGACCGCCTTGCGTCTTTGTGGTATAGTAGGTATTACCTCGTAAAAGGGGTTTTATTTTTGTGCCCTTTTATTTGAGGGAGGTTAGCGCGCGGCGTATGCCGCGCAGAAAATTCCGACTATCGGGAGGTGCCGTTATGCGCGTCAAGATCACTTTAGCCTGCACGGAGTGCAAGCAACGCAACTACAACACGATGAAAAACAAGAAGAACGATCCGGACAGACTGGAAATGAACAAGTATTGCCGTTTCTGCCGCAAGCACACGCTGCACAGAGAAACGAAGTAAGAGAGGAGAGAAAACGCATGCTCGGAGGATTTATCGCCGCCGTCGTTGCGGTTATCGTCGCTCTGGTCGCTTTCCTCAGCAATCTGAACATTTTCTCGGACATGGCGTCGATGGGATTCAGTGCCTGGCTCGGCAACTTCTTTGCGCACATCACGGCGCAGAAGGTTGTTTTCTTCATCGCCGTCGCGGTGTTCGTCGTCGGTGTCGTTTTCTACTGCAAGGGCAGAAAAGCGGCAAAGAAAGCCGGCGAGGACACCCCGTTCATCCCGAAAAAGATCACGAAATTCGTGCGTGACACGCGGGGTGAGTTCAAGAAGATCGTTTGGCCGACCTTTCCGGCGGTCGTGCGCAACACCGGCATCACGCTGGCTGTCTGCGCCATGCTCGGTCTGGTCATTTGCCTGTTCGACGCCGGGCTGAGTGCTCTGGTCGATCTGCTTTTGAAAATCGGAAGCTGAGAACGACTGGAGGAAATGCGATGAGCGAAGAAGCAAAATGGTATGTCGTCCACACCTATTCCGGCTATGAAAACAAGGTCGCGAGCAATCTGGCGACGACGGTGGAAAACCGCCATCTCGAGGATTGGATCAAGGACATCAACGTTCCGGTCGAAAAGGTTGTGGAGATCACAAAGGACAACCAAAAGAAGGAAGTTGAACGCAAGCTGTTTCCCGGCTATGTGCTGGTGAAGATGGTGATGACGGACGACTCCTGGTTCGTGGTGCGGAACATTCGCGGCTGCACCGGCTTCGTCGGCCCGAACGGCAAGCCCGTTCCGCTGACAGAGGAAGAGATCGCGTCGCTGGGTGTGGAAAGACACGAGATCGAAATTCAGTATCGTGTCGGCGACACCGTCAAGATTGTGGACGGCCCGCTGGAGGGCTTCAGCGGCAAGGTGGACGAGATCGACCGCGAGAAAAACAAGGTGCGGGTCACCATTTCCATGTTCGGGCGCGAGACGCCGGTGGAGCTGGAGCCCGAACAGGCGGAGCTGCTGGACTGACACGCCCGCCGACAAGAATGACTGTACGGGGAATTTCCCCTTACCTGCCGCCGGACAGCTTCCGGCTGTGGGAGGAGCTGCGCTTGCGGCTCCGCCTTACCACAAATTTTGGAGGTGCAATTTACAATGGCTCAGAAAATCACCGGTTATATCAAACTGCAGATTCCCGCCGGCAAGGCAACGCCGGCACCCCCGGTTGGCCCGGCTCTCGGTCAGCACGGTGTCAACATCATGGCATTCACCAAGGAATTCAACGAGCGTACCAAGAATGATGCGGGTCTGATCATTCCCGTTGTCATCACGGTTTACGCCGACCACTCCTTCACGTTCATCACCAAGACGCCCCCGGCGGCTGTGCTGATCAAGAAGGCGTGCGGCATTGAGACTGCTTCCGGCACTCCGAACAAAACGAAGGTCGCCAAGATCACCAAAGAGCAGGTCCAGAAGATCGCGGAGACCAAGATGCCCGACCTGAACGCCGCCAATCTGGAAAGCGCCATGAGCATGGTCGCCGGTACAGCGCGCAGCATGGGTATTGAAGTCGTCGACTAAATCGTTGCGGGTGGGAGGAAAAATCCTAACATTCCGATTTTACCACCAAGCCGACGTGTGCTGCGGCGCATGATCGGTACTACAGGAGGATGAACCAAATGAAACATGGCAAGAAATATGTCGACAGCGCGAAGCTGATCGACCGTACTGCTCTCTATGAGGTTGCCGAAGCGCTTGATCTGACGGTCAAGACCGGCAAAGCGAAATTTGATGAAACCGTCGAGCTGCATGTGAAGCTGGGCGTTGACAGCCGTCACGCCGATCAGCAGGTGCGCGGCGCGGTCGTGCTGCCCAACGGCACCGGCAAAAACCTGCGTGTGCTGGTTTTCTGCAAGGACGACAAGGTGCAGACCGCTCTGGACGCCGGTGCGGACTTTGCGGGCTCTGACGAGCTGGTCGCAAAGATCAACGGCGGCTGGCTGGACTTCGACGTTGTGATCGCGACGCCCGACATGATGGGTGTTGTGGGTCGTCTCGGTAAGGTGCTCGGCCCGCGCGGTCTGATGCCGAACCCGAAGGCGGGCACGGTCACGCCGGACGTCGCCAAGGCTGTCACCGAAGCGAAAGCCGGTAAGATTGAGTACCGTCTCGACAAGACCAACATCATTCACTGCCCGATCGGCAAGGTTTCCTTCGGCACCGAAAAGCTGCAGGAGAACTTTGATGCGCTGATGAACGCCATCGTGCGTGCGAAGCCCGCCGCGATGAAGGGACAGTATGTCCGTTCCGTGACCGTCGCTTCCACCATGGGCCCCGGCGTGAAGATCAACCCGGCGAAATTCAGCGTATAATTTTTCCCTTTTGCCTATTGCAAAGTGAAACGCTTTGTGATATGATACTGTTGCTGTTCTTCCACAGACAGCAGGTTTCCCGTTTTCACGGGATATAATGGGGTTCTCCCCGCCTGCCGAGGCAGAAAAGTGCAAGCGCATTTTGCGCGCTATTCTTGTGCTTTTGACCTCCTGTGGTAACACAGGAGGTTTTTTACACAACTTCCGTGTGGGAAAGAACCGGCAGAATTCCATTTTTCGGAGGTGAAAATCTTGGCTAACGAAAAGGTACTGCAGGAAAAGCAGGCGCTCGTTGAGGAGCTGTCGCAGAAGCTGTCCGGTGCTGTCGCCGGTGTCATTGTGGAATACAAGGGCATTTCGGTCGCAGACGACACGCAGCTGCGCCGTCAGCTGCGTGAGGCGGGCGTTGACTACTCCGTGGTGAAGAACACCATGCTCAAGCGTGCTGCCGACAAGGCGGGGCTTGAAGGGCTTGACGACATCCTGAAGGGCACCACCGCACTGGCTGTCAGCGCGGAGGATCCGGTCGCTGCCGCGAAGATTCTTTGTGAGCAGGCGAAGAAGGACGAAAACTTCAAGGTGAAGGCAGGCTTCCTGGACGGCGCTGTGATCGACGTCGCCCGTGTGACGGAGCTTTCCAAGCTCCCCTCTCGCGAAGGACTTATCTCCATGCTGCTTAGCGTGCTGACCGGCCCGGTGAGAGGTCTGGCTGTCGCTCTGAATGCGATCGCCGAAAAGCAGGGTGAGGGTGCTGAAGCCCCCGCTGCTGAATAATTTTCAAAAAACAAAATGATTTGGAGGATTTGAACATGTCTGAGAAGATTACCGCTCTCATTGATGAGATCAAAGCGATGTCCGTTCTGGAGGTTTCCGAGCTCGTGAAGGCTCTGGAGGAAGAATTCGGCGTTTCCGCCGCTGCGCCTGTCGCCGTTGTGGCTGCGGGCGGTGCCGATGCCGGCGCTGCTGCTGCCGAGAAGACCGAGTTCGACGTTGAGCTGGTTGCTGCCGGCGATGCGAAGATCAACGTGATCAAGGCTGTCCGCGAAGTGACCGGTCTCGGTCTGAAGGAAGCCAAGGAGCTCGTCGACAACGCTCCGAAGGCTGTGAAGACCGGCGTGTCCAAGGACGAAGCCGAGTCCATCAAGGCAAAGCTGGAAGAAGCCGGCGCGAAGGTCGAACTGAAGTAAGTTCCTTTCAAACAAGGTTTCGCCGAAACAGGTGTGCTTCTTTTGAAGCGCACCTGTTTTTTTTGTCCGCATCGGTATATGCATTGACTTTTGCCGCGGCAAACGGTATCATAGTGAAAAGGCATGCAAACAAAAACCGCTGCTTGTGAGGTGTGTTCCATGAAAGTGACACAGTATCAAACCGCAAAGGACTTTGTGCTCAGACCGTATGACCTGCAGCCGATGGGCAGCAAAATGAGCGGTGCGGAAACCGTCACGGTGTCCGCCGCGGCGATAGGCACCGCTTTTCGCGGCTTCGGCGCGGCGCTCACCGGTGCATCGTGCTATCATCTTGCGCGCATGGACGCGCAGGAACGGGCAGCATTTCTGCATGATATTTACGGCGACGACGGATTGGGACTGTCGGTCGCAAGGCTGACGGTCGCTTCAAGTGACTATTCCGCCGCGCTCTACTCCTATGACGATGTCCCAAACGACACGGCGCTTGCGCATTTTTCGGTCAGCCGCGATGACGACTATATCGTGCCGATGATACAGGAAGTGCTGCACGTGCGCCCCGACATGTTCGTTTTCGCCTCGCCGTGGAGCCCGCCCGGCTGGATGAAAACCGGCGGCTCGCTGTGCGGCGGCTGCATGCGCGAGCAGTTCATCGACTGCTATGCGGACTATCTGCTGCGTTTTGTCGAGGAATACGAAAAGCGCGGCATACCCGTCGCCGCGCTCACCGCGCAAAACGAGCCCGAAACCACGCAGGACGGCAAAATGCCGGCGTGCCTTTGGCATCCCGACACGGAAGCGCAATTCATCCTTGCGCTGAAACGCAGGCTGAAAGCGGCGGGCAAGCATGTCGAGGTGTTTCTGCACGATCACAATTTCAGCTCGTGGCAAAAGGTTCTGTGGCAGCTTGACGAATATGCAGAGCTGCCGAAAGCGTGCGACGGCGTCGCCTTTCACTATTACAGCGGCGCGGTCGAGAACATGGATTTTGTGCGGGAAAAATATCCGCAGCTCACCTATCATTTCACCGAGGGCGGACCGCGGCTTTACGACAATTACGCGACCGATTGGTGCAAGTGGGGCGTCATCCTATCCAAAGCGCTGAAGCACGGCTGCAGCACCTTCACCGGCTGGAACCTTTTGCTCGACGAGGTCGGCGGTCCCAACATCGGACCGTTTTTCTGCGGCGGTCTCGTCACGCGCAACAGCCAGACGGGCGCGCTGTCCTACAGCGGGCAATACCGCGCGTTCGCGCATTTTTCAAAATATATCAAGCCCGGCGCCGCCATCTATGACGCACATTTGCAGCGGCAGCACACCGCCATGACCGATTTTCCCGGCGCGGTGCGGCACATCGAGCTGCTGGCGGCGCAAAACCCCGACGGCACCCACGTGCTGACCGTTTCCAACGCGGGCGCGACAAAGCTGCAGTTGCAATATGAAAAGGACGGGAGCGTGTATTATATCGAAGCACTGCCCGACTCGCTATCGACCGTTATATTTGAAAAATAAAATAAATATCCACCCGCAAAGCGGGTGGTATTTCATTTTCGGGCAAAGCCCTAA